>JBGQCU010000140.1:0-2463 GCA_041495495.1 Candidatus Limnocylindria bacterium | reverse complement strand
GGCGAAGGCGCGCGACGGGGGCGGCGCCCCGGCCAGGATGCGCATCACCTCGTCGCGGACACGCTCCCCGGAGAGGCCTGCCGCCTCAGGCGCGTGGCGACGGATCGCCGATTCCGTGTCAGCGTCGAGATGCAGGTCGAAGCGGCTGGCCAGCCGGACAGCCCGGACGAGCCGCAGCGCATCCTCGTTGAAGCGCGCGTCCGCGTCCCCGACGGCCCGCAGCAGCCCGGCCTCGAGGTCGGCAGCGCCGCCGAACGGGTCCACCAGCCGACCGCCCGTGGGGCCGACCGCGCCGGGGTCCGCCGCGGCCTGATCGGGCACCCATGCCATGGCGTTGATCGTGAAGTCGCGCCGAGCCAGGTCGTCGGCGAGGGAGCGGCCCCAGCGCACGGCGTCGGGTCGGCGGCGGTCGCGATAGCCGGCTTCGAGCCGGTAGGTCGTCACCTCGATCCCCGGCCCGCCGCTGCCATCCAGCACGGTGACGGTGCCGAACGGGTTCTCCCAGGTGGAGCCGGGAAAGCGCCGCGAGACGACCTCCGGCGGCGCGGAGGTGGCGATGTCCCAGTCGATCGGCTCGTCCCCGCGCACGAGGTCGCGCACGCAGCCGCCAACCAGGACCGCCTCCTCGCCGTCCTGCTGGAGGGCGGCCAGCACCCCGGCCACCGCCGGCGGCAGCTGAATGGGGAGGGGGTCACCGTCGCGCATCGGTCCTCCTCGGAGCGGAGTGCGCGCCTACGCGCGCTGGCCCGGGGAGTCGCTCAGGAACAGGTACGTTCGCCAGGCGTCGTTCTGCTCGTCGGCCAGGTAGGTGCCGTACAGGTAGCGCACGTCGGCCCGCGGGGCGCGTGGCTCGCGGCGCAGCGCCATGCGCGCCTCGATCAGCGTCTTGCTCCCCTTGCGGTGGTTGCAGGCGCGGCAGGCGGTCACCAGGTTCTCCCACTCGTGCCGGCCGCCGCGATGCTTGGGCATGACGTGGTCGATGGTCAGGTCACGGGTCGCCGCGCCGCAGTACTGGCAGGTGTGCGAGTCGCGGGCGAAGACCTCGCGCCGGCTCAGCTTGACCCGCGGGCGCGGGCGGCGCACCAGGTAGATCAGCCGGATCACCGACGGAGCCGGGATCGCCAGGGTCGGGGTGTGGATCACCTGGTGGTTCCGCTCAAGCAGCTCCGCCTTCTCGGCGCCGAGCAGGTTGAAGGCGCGCCTGATGTCGCAGACGTTGAGCGGTTCGTAATTCTGGTTGAGAACCAGGACCGGTGCGTTGAGCAATCCGTGCCTCCGTGGCGCGGATGATACCAACCAGGCTGCGTACCCCCAACCTGCCTAGCCGATCTCTGGCCTCTGGGTCGACGACGGGGACCCTGTAACTGGCACATGGGACCGATATTCGGGGCATCCGCACCATCCTGAATTCCGAGACCGATGATGGAGGAGCGCAGATGGGCTAGCGCACAGGGCGCTCCGGATTTACCTTAAGGCCAATGATCGAACGCCCGCGTGATGTCTATTTGCACGCATGCCATGCGCTCGCTGCATCGATGGCGCCGCTGGGATTCACCTACGCAAAGAGCCGCCAAGAACTTCGGCGACGCCGCGAAAACTCCGATGAGCTGATCAACTTTCAGTCATCGCACTCCAACACGGCCGGCGCATACGTGGCCATGTGGCCCCATGCGAACGTGCGCAGCGCGGCCCTAGGCAAGTGGCGCGCGGTTCACAGCCCACGTCAAGGCGATTACTTTGCCGGCGGCCAGCTTGGCAACCTGGCAGGCCTGGGCTGGGCGACATGGGATCTTGCCGACGTGCAAACACGATCGGCCGTCATCGACGACGTGGTTCGCGTATTGCATTCAGTCGCGTTGCCATTCTTCGATCTGGTGCAGAACACGGACGCGCTGATTGCTCGGGCGTTGAACAGCGACATCTCGGGGTTCGAGATTGAGGGGCTCGCTGACTACCTCGTCTTTCTTGAACGCCAAACGGCGGCTTCCAACGTGGTCCGAGCCTGGCTTGAACGGCGACGGGGTGCCAACTCCAGCGGCGATCTCGCCCAGTTGAGGCGAGTTGTTGAGCAACACGGGTTGGCCGTCCAGTTGCCGTCGGTGCCCTCGCCCGGAGAGGACGACGGCGGCGAGCCATGGCATCAGCGCGTCCAGCCGAGCAAGATAGATTACGTCGACTGACCTCACAGCCCGCCGCGTGGTCGGCATCGCGCGCTAACCCACTAGTGAAAGTGATCCCCGGGACAGCACCCAACCTGGGTGACCTCGTCCCAACACGGCCAATCTCAGGGTCGGCTGTACAATCTCGGCACATGACAACGATCGAAACCAGCACCTGGGCGACCAAGGTGGGGCTCGCCCGCATGCTCTCCGGCGGCGTGATCATGGACGTCGTGACCGCCGACCATGCCCGCATCGCCCAGGAGGCGGGGGCGGTGGCCGTGATGGCGCTCGAGCGCGTTCC
>JBGQCU010000139.1:0-2506 GCA_041495495.1 Candidatus Limnocylindria bacterium | reverse complement strand
TCCTTGACCACCAGGACCTGCGCCTTGACCTTGCCCTTGACCCGCCCGGTCGAGCCGATCTCGAAGCGGCCGCCGCAGTCGACGTCGCCCTCGTAGTCGCCGTTGATGATCACGTTGGCGGCGGTGATCGAGCTGCGCACCTTCGCCTGCGGGCTGATGATCAGGGTGCCGGAGCACTCGATCTCGCCGCTCGCCTCGCCCTCGATCCGCAGGTCGCGGTCTGAGACGTACTTGCCATTGAAGCGGGCATGGGGATCGATGACGCTCTCGTTGCCGGGATCGGGCCGGCGGTACTCCATGGGGCTGGGCGTCCTCTCTGCCTCATCGGGAAAGCTATCGGGATACAGGTTGCCGACAACGTCCTCGCGGAGGCCAGAGTCGGCCTTGGTGTCTCGCTTGGTTCCAAAGACCACTGCTGGCTCCTTCCTCTGCGTCGCGGGCCACGAAGTGCCGGCACAGGGCGCGACGAATCGGCGTAAGGACCGATAGCCTAGCAGGACGACGTGAATCGAGGTAGTGGGTAGTCAAGGGGCCGCCTAGAATTCGCCCGATGGACCTCGCCCGCTTCCCGAACCTGCATGTCTCGCGCCACCCGCTGGTGGCCCACAAGCTGTCGCTGCTCCGCGATCGCGCGACCGAGCCCAAGAAGTTCCGCGAGCTGGTGCGCGAGCTCTCGTGGCTGCTCGGCTATGAGGCGATGGCCGACCTCACCACTCAGCCGATCACCATTGAGACGCCCCTGGAGCCGATGGCCGGCGCGCAGCTGGCGCCGAAGGTCGGCCTCGTGCCGGTGCTGCGCGCCGGGCTCGGGATGGTGGATGCCATGCTCGAGCTGATGCCGACCGCGGAGGTGTGGCATATCGGCCTGTACCGCGACGAGCGCAGCCTCAAGCCGGTCGAGTACTACAACAAGCTGCCCGACGCGGCCACTGTGCAGGTCTGCCTGATCCTGGACCCGATGCTGGCCACCGGCGGCTCGTCGTCGGCCACGGTCGACATCCTCAAGCATTGGGGCGCGGCGCGCATCAAGCAGGTCTCGCTGATCGCGGCGCCGGAGGGGGTGGCCACGCTCTCCACCGCGCACCCCGATGTGGACATCCACGTGGCCGCCGTCGACCGCGCGCTGAACGAGCGGGGGTACATCGTGCCGGGGCTGGGTGACGCGGGCGATCGCCAGTTCGGCACCTTCGCCGGGCCGTCGTCGGAGCCCGGTCACGATCCCGCCGACGAGACCGCCGAAGTGGTGCGGCGCCTCCAGCGCAACCTGGCCGGGGACGCGTAGCCGCGCGCATCTCCAGCTTGCTATTCCCAACGTGACTGGTGCGTCGGCCAAGCGGTTGCCGCGAGCCGTTCCTCCGATCCGTGAGCCATCCACCAATGCAGGCGTCGGGGGAAGGCGGGCCCAGCCGACGCACCAGTCTCCCTGTGAATGGCGGTCCACCTCGCGGGCAAAGAAAAGCCCCGAAGGAACCGCCGCCGGTCCGTTGATGCAATCTCGGGTGCCCTTGGCTGCCCCTTCGGGACAACCGAAGCGTAGGGCCTGACCCCGACCGGGGCAACCCCACTTATCCCCGAACTTCGGAGCCAGTTGCGAACTTGTCCACAGCTCGTCCCCGAGTCTCGCGCTACGCTTCCGTCATGGAGAAACGCCGCGTCTTGTTCGTGTGCGTCCACAACAGCGCCCGGTCCCAGATGGCCGAGGGGATGCTGCGTGCGTGGGCCGGTGACCGATTCGAGGTGGCCAGCGGCGGGACTGAGGCCTCGCGCGTCCGCCCGGAGGCGATCACCGTGATGAACGAGCTCGGCGTCGACATCAGCGGCCACACCTCCAAGACGATCGAGCGCTACATGGGCCAGCCGTGGGATTGGCTGATCCCCGTCTGCGAGGAGGCCTGCGAGGCCTGCCCCTATGTCCCCGGCGCGAAGGCGGTGCTGCGCTGGTCGTTCGACGACCCGGCCGCCGCCGCCGGCACGGAAGTCGAGCGCCTCGCTGTTTTTCGGCGGGTCCGCGACGAGATGGCGGCGGAGGTCCGCGGCTTCATCGCCGCGGCGCGCTAGACTCGTTCCGATGCCCGAATCGCACGTGAAGGTGGCCGTCACCGGCGCCGCCGGACAGATCGGCTACGCGCTCCTGTTCCGGATCGCCTCCGGACAGATGTTCGGGCCGCGCACCACCATCGACCTGCACATGCTCGAGCTGGAGGCGGCCCTGCCGGCCCTCGAGGGGGTGGCCATGGAGCTCGAGGACGGCGCCTTCCCGCTGCTGGGCAGCATGGTCCGCACCTCGAGCGCCGACGAGGCTTTCGCCGGCGTCAACTGGGCGCTGCTGGTCGGCGCCGTGCCGCGCAAGGCGGGGATGGAGCGCAAGGACCTGCTCACCATCAACGGCGGCATCTTCTCGGCCCAGGGCCAGGCGCTCGCGCGCAGCGCCGCCGCCGACGTCCACGTCCTGGTGGTCGGCAACCCGTGCAACACCAACTGCCTGATCGCGTCCGCCAACGCGCCC
>JBGQCU010000138.1:0-2831 GCA_041495495.1 Candidatus Limnocylindria bacterium | reverse complement strand
GGTTCCAGCTGCCGTTGGTCGCATCGTGCACCTCCGCCAGCACGGCCTGGATGCGCGGGCCCTTGGTCGGGGCGAGGCCGCCGGGGCGGATGACCTCGACCAGCTCGTCGGTCGGCGCGGCCAGGACCTCGGCCCAGCTCGCATACCGGACGCGGAGGGCGGTGAAGGCGCGGAACGAGTTCGTGTCGGCCGTGTTCTGCGAGAGGATGGTGAGCACCAGCTCGCTGACAGGGTCAAGGCGCGGACCGGCCCACGTCGGGTGGTCGTAGCGCTCGCCGAGCCGGTCGAGGACCGCCTCGCTCAGCCGGCGCCGAGCGCGGCGGTCGGCCGCGAGCTTCTGGGGCGAAGGGCGGCGAGGTCGCGCAGGCACGGGACCGATGATACGGCGAGGCGCTTCACGCCTCGATCAGCCTGCCTACCGACCAGGGTCCGGACCTGGCTGAGGGCGGTCGTCCCTACGGCTGAACGGCGCTGGACCGGGCGCGGGAGGTCGGCAGGGGCCAGATCAGGCGCACTAGCCCCACCGCGGTCACGAAGGGAGCGACCAAGTTGAGGACCCCATCTACCGACAGTCGGAGGTAGAGGCCGAAGAAGGCGGAGGGCAGAGACATGTGGAGCGACAGCGTTAGTGGCCAAAAGAACAGCAGCAATCCGCCGACCAGGGTGAAGACGAGTCCGGCTAGCCGGCTTGGCGGCGACCACTCGAAGAGCAGCCACCCCAGTCCCGCCACGGCGATGCCAGCAACGAACTTGGCGATGGTTTCCGTCCAGACGCCGGGTACCGGATCAAAGGTGATTCCGACGGCTTTGCGAATATCGGGGAGTATCCCGTCGAACCAGTAGGCGGCCCCGAGGGCGGCCACCAGGGCCACGATTGGAACCAATCTCCGCATATTGGATCCTCCCCGACGCGCCTGACGGTGTGGTGCGTTCGCTCACGGCGCGGCGCACCGCTACGCCCAACGCTGGCCCGCGCCCGAGCCGATGTCAAGGACTTTCTGGTGGGGCTAGGGGTTCGGAGAAGCAGGCGCCTGCCATGTGCGAGTGTGCGTGAATGACGCCAGACGGATGGCCCGAGGGCCAGCCTCGGCGGTGGCCCTGGCGAATGATGTGACCAATGGCCCTTGAGCGAGCCCCGACCGTCGCCCAAGCATCCATTCCATCGCGTTCGCCACCGACGTGTTTGAGGTCGCGCTTCCCACCTCAGCGCCGGCGGCCGCGACGAGGCAGGAGTCGTCCCCATGCACCCCACCTGGAAATCGACGCTCACGCTGTTCGTGGCCGGAGTCGTTCTGTTCATCCTGTCCGCGTCCGGCCAACCTGGCCAGTACTGGGAGAGTGGCCCATCGTGGCTCGGGTTGATCAGCTGGATCGGAGTCCTGATCTGCGCGCTCCTGCTCATTGTTTCGGGGGTGTACTGGGTCGCTTCGCGGATGCGGCATCAGGACCTGCCTTTGCCGCGCTAGAACAACCATTCTTCGCCGGAAGGGCACCGGGCGGGAACGCGGGGGACGACCCGCCCGGCTGGACGAGTGTGTCGGTGCACGACCAGGCGTCTGGCTTATGCCTCCCCCAGCGCCAGACCGATCCCCACGCTGCGCGCCAGACGCTCTGCGGCGTTGACCAGCAGCCGCTCGGTGTCGGCCATCGCGTCGGCGAGTGGCATCGGCCGGTCCGGGACCGGCTGCACCAGGGCGAACAGGCCGGATGAGTCGAGCAGCTCGGCGCCGGATCCGAGCGCGCCGCACAGCAGCACGACCGGGACCCCCGCCTCGCGGGCGAGCTGTGCGACGCCCATGGCCGTTTTGCCGGCCAGCGTCTGCTCGTCGGCGCGCCCCTCGCCGGTGATCGCCAGGTCCGCCTCGCCGAGCTCGGCCGGCAGACCGACCATCTGGGCCACGACCGCGAAGCCGGGCTTCATCGTCGCGCCGGTGAAGCCAAGCAGAGCGGCGCCCGTCCCCCCCGCGGCGCCGGCTCCCGGAAGCTCGGCAACGGCTCGCCCCGTCGCCGTCTCGATCGCCGCGCCGTACACGGCGAGCGCCGCATCCAGCTCGGCCACGGCCTCCGCATCTGCCCCCTTCTGCGGGCCGTAGGTGGCCGCCGCGCCGGCCGCCCCGGCGAGCGGATTGGTTACGTCGGATGCCACCACCAGCTGGATCGCTGCCAGCCGGGGGTCGAGCCCGGATGCGTCGATCCGAGATAGCCCGGCCAGCGCCGTCCCGCCCGGAGCCAGCTCGCGACCGCCTCCGTCGGTGAAATGCACGCCCAGCGCCGACAGCATGCCCGCACCCCCGTCGGTCGTGGCGCTCCCGCCGAGCCCCAGGAACAGGGACGTGACCCCGCCGTCCAACGCGGCCAGCAGCAGCTCCCCGGTGCCGCGCGTCGACGCCGCGCACGCCGATGCCGGCGTCCGCTCCCCGGAGGTCAGCCGCGCCAGCCCTGACGCGGCGGCCATCTCGATGAACGCGGCGCGGCCGTCATCGAACAGCAGCCAGTCCGCCTGCACCGCGCGCCCAAGCGGGTCATGCACCGCGGCGGAGCGTCGGACGGCGCGGTTCTCGAGTGCGGCGGCCACCGCGGCCAGCGTCCCCTCGCCGCCGTCGGCCATCGGCACAGCGATGACAACATCGTCAGGTCGCGCCCGCCGCCAGCCAGTGGCGATCGCCTCGGCCACGCCAACGGAGTCGAGCGCTCCGCCGAAGGAGTCGGGGGCCACGACCACCCGCAGCGCATCCGCCATCAGCGCTTCAGCGCCTTTCGCCGCTCCTGGTAGGCGGGGATGGTGCGGATCGGTGGCCGGATCGCGTCGGCGACCTCGCGCACCTCCAGGT
>JBGQCU010000137.1:0-2882 GCA_041495495.1 Candidatus Limnocylindria bacterium | reverse complement strand
GCTCATCGGCTCGCCATAGGCCCCAACAGGTGAGAAGTAAGGCCGCGGGCGTACTTCGTGAGTGCGTATCCAGCAGTCGGCCACGCTGGCACCTTCGGCGAGGCGCTGATCGTGCGCGTGCCATGAGCGGCGCGGCCTTCCAGAGAAGGGGCGGATCACGCCACCACGTACAGCTCGGTGCTGTTGGTGTTGAGGCGCTCGCCGCCGGCATTCGTGCAGACCACGATGTCCTCGATCCGCGCGCCCCACTGCCCGGCGATGTAGATCCCCGGTTCGACGCTGAAGGCGTGGCCCGCCACGAGCGGCTCGTCGTTGCTCTCGACGATGTACGGCTCCTCGTGGGTCTCCATCCCGATCCCGTGCCCGGTCCGATGGAAGAACGCCGCGCCGTAGCCCGCCTCGTCGATGATCCGCCGCGCGGCGCGGTCCACGTCGCGCGCCAGGACGCCCGGGGCCACCGCCGCGCAGGCGGCAGCCTGGGCCAGCCGCAGGACCTCGTACAGGGCCGCGAAATCGGGCGGCGGCTCGCCGACGAAGGCGGTACGGGTCGTGTCGGAGCAGTAGCCGGCGCGCGTGCCACCGATGTCGAGCACCACGGCGTCGCCGGCGGCAATCACCCGCTCCCCGGGCTCATGGTGCGGACTGGCTGAGTTCGGCCCGGAGCCGACGATCGCGAAGTCGGCGCTGTCGTGCCCGGCGGCCAGCAGCAGCTCGTTGATGCGCCGGCTCACCTCGGCCTCCGTGCGTCCGGAGAGCCGCTCGGCGGTGATGGCGCGCATCGCCGCGTCGGCCGCGGCGGCGGCCAGCCGCAGCCGGTCCACCTCCTCGGGTGCCTTGATGCGCCGCACCGCACCGATGGCGGGGCTGGCATCCACCAGCTCGGCGGGCTCGAGCAGCGCGTGCAGCTGGAGCACGAAGCGCGACCACATCTGGTCCTGCAGCCCGACTCTTAGCGCCCCGCCGAGGCGCGCGCTGACGAGGCTGAACGGATCGTCGGTCTCGTCCCAGGGGACGATCTCGAGGTCATCGGCCAGGTCGCCCAACGCGTGCCGGGCGAGCGGCTCCTCCAGCCGCGGCAGCACGAGGGTCGGCTGACCCTCGACCGGCAGGACCAGGCAGGTCAGCCGCTCCAGTGTCGGTGCGCGGTAGCCGAGCAGGTACTCGTAGTCGGCCGATGGCGTGACCAGCAGCGCGCCGATCCCGCGCGCCGCCGCCTCGGCGGATGCTCGCTGGAGCCGGTCGGCATACACGGCGTCCGCGAATCGGGTGCCGGCGGTGGAGATGATCGCCATCGGGCCAAGGTTACCCGATCGTCAGCGTCACCTCGAAGGTGTGGCCCCGCACGATGCGCCAGGCTCGGAACGCGCTGGCCGGCGAGGCATCGGCGTTGGCAAGGCTGGCCAGCAGGTAGAACGGGTCGGGGTACATCGCCGTGCGTCGATCGGTCGCCGATGGCACCGCTGCCGAGCGCGTGTGCGAGTGAAAGATGGCGACCAGCTCCTCGCCGGCATCCTCGATGGCGAAGATGATGCGCACCAGGTCTTCGGGGTGCACGTTGTAGCGCAGCGGGGAGGCGTCGACGTTGCGCGCCGGGTGGAAGCGGGTGGCACGGCCGTCCGCCAGCGAGCCGGAGAGGAGCCCGCAGGCCTCGTTCGGCAGCTCGGCGCGGGCATGGGCCAGCAGCTCGCCGGCGAGCCGTGGGGTCAATCCGAGGCTGTGCGCAGTGAGGGCGCGGCTCCCGTCGACCGTGTCGCGCATGGCCGAGGGCACCCCGGAGCTCACTGGATCGTCCCCTCTCCGCAGGCCGGGCAAGCGGGATCGCGCGAGATCTTCACCTCGCTGAAGTCGGTGGTCATGGCGTCGAACATGAGCAGCCGGCCGGCGAGCGTCTGCCCCACGCCGAGCACCAGCTTGAAGACCTCGTTGGCCTGGATCAGCCCCGCGATCCCCGGCAGCACGCCGAGCACCCCCGCCTCTGCGCAGTCCGGCGCCAGCTCGGGCGGCGGCTGGGTGGGATACAGGCAGCGGTAGCACGGCCCCTCGAACGGCACAAACGTGGTGACCTGGCCCTCCCAGCGGTAGATCGAGCCGTGGACGACCGGCTTGCGCAGCCTGACCGCGGCATCGTTCAGCAGATAGCGGGTCTCGAACGTATCGGTGCCGTCGACGATCACGTCGTAGTCAGCGATCAGCCGCTCCACGTTGTCCGCGACGAGCCGCTCGCGGTGCTCCACCACCCGCGTCTCCGGGTTCAGGGCATTGAGCGTCAGGCGCGCGCTCTCGGTCTTGCCCATCCCCACCCGATCCGAGGAGTGGAGCACCTGGCGATGGAGATTGCTCTCGTCGACCACGTCGTCGTCGACCAGGCCGATGGTGCCGATCCCCGAAGCGGCCATGTAGATTGCCGCCGGCGACCCGAGTCCGCCGGCACCGATCAGCAGGACCTTGCTGTCGAGCAGTTTCCGCTGCCCCGCCTGCCCGATCTCGGGGATCAGCACCTGGCGACTGTAGCGGCGCTGCTGGGCGGGGGTGAGGAGCTGCTCCACTGGCGCCTCCCAGGCCCCGCCCAGGCGGCGCCAGTCGACGAGCGAGGCGTGCATGCTGGCCACGTTGGTGTACCCGTTCTGGAGCAGCCAGGCGGATGCGCGCAGCGATCGTGCGCCGACCCTGCAGTGCACGAGCAGCGGCGCATCCCGGTCGGGCGCCACCTCGCCGATGCGTGCCGGCAGCTCGGCGAGGGGCAGCAGGGTGGCGGTCGGGATGTGCCCTGCGTTCCACTCGACCTGCTCGCGCACGTCGAGGATCCGCCAGCCCGAGGCTGCCAGCTCGAGCGCCTCGGCGGCGCTCACTTCACGAAATGGGGTCGCCGATCGCAAGGTCAG
>JBGQCU010000136.1:0-3117 GCA_041495495.1 Candidatus Limnocylindria bacterium | reverse complement strand
GGCACTGCTCCTGCTCAGCGGCACGGCGCAGGTCTGGCACATCGCCGTCGGCGCGGCGGTCATCGGCGGCGCCGGTGCCTTCTTCGGGCCGGCAAGCCTGGGGTTGATCCCGCAGACCGTGAGCGCGGGGCGCCTCCAGCAGGCCAACGCGCTGATCGGGCTGTCGCGGAACGGGACCCGGATCTTCGGTCCGCCCATCTCCGGGGCGCTGATCGCCCTGTCCAGCGTCGGGGTGGTCTTCCTCGTGGACGCCCTCACCTTTGCAGTCAGCGCGATCTCGCTCCTCCTGCTCCGCCCGACGCCTTCGGAGGCCCGGCCGACGGAGCCGCAGCCGTTCTTCGCAGAGCTTGCCAGCGGCTGGCGCGAGGTGACCGCCCGCCCGTGGATCGTGGCAGCCATCTGCACCTTCGCCGTCAGCAACATGGCGGCCGCGCCATTCCTCATCCTGGGTCCGGTCGTGGCACACGACCACCTTGGAGGGGCCGCCGCCTGGGGCCTGATCCTGACCGGCGGAGGGATCGGCGGGGTGATCGGTGGCGTCCTTGCGCTGCGGCTGCGCCCGCGGCGACCGCTGTTGGTCGGATTCCTGATCATGGCGGCCACCTCCCTACCGCCCCTGGCGCTGGTCGGTCCCCTTCCGGTCCTGCTGATCGCCGGCAGCTCGATGCTCTCCCTGATCGCCATCGAGCTCGCGAACACCTGGTGGTACACGATGCTCCAGCAGCATGTCCCCGAACACGCGCGCTCGCGGGTCAGCAGCTACGACTGGCTCGTGTCGCTCGTCTTCCAGCCCCTTGGCTTCCTGCTGGCCGGACCGCTGGCCGTGGCGATCGGCCTGCCGGCGACGCTGGTGGGGGCCGCAGTCATCGCGCTGCTCGCAAACTACGGCGTGCTGCTGGTCCGCGCGGTGCGTGAGGTGCGCTGGGTCCCGGAGGCCGAGCCGGCCGTCGAATAGCCAATGACTCGCTGGCTCCACAATCTCGTGATCTCCGGCATGCTGCTGGGCCTGACCGTTTCACCCGCCAACAGGGCCGATCCGATCCTCCTCATCCACGGCTTCGGCAGCAACGCCAGCACGTTCTCCGAACTGCAGCCGTGGCTCCGGCTCCATGGCCGAACCGTCGTGGCGCTCAGCCTTCCAGGCCAGGACAACCGCGTGAACGCCCAGTACATCAAGGACCAGATCGCCGCCCTCGGCTGGAGGCGGGTCGACCTGGTGATGCACAGCATGGGTGGCCTCTCCGGGCGTTACATGATCAAGTCGCTCGGCGGGGTGGCGCTGGTGCAGGCCTACGTCTCGCTTGGCACGCCGCAATACGGCGTCAATGCGGCGTGCCTCTTCGAGGAGACCGAATCCGGCCAGATGTGCCCCTCGGGCAGCTTCTTGACGGAACTGAACAGCGGCGACGACACGCCTGACGGGCCGGCCTGGGCCACGATCTACAGCCGCAATGACCGGGCCGTGCCGTACGCCCGCTCGCGGCTGGACGGTGGTGCATGCCATTTCGAGGTCTCCGGCCTGAGTCACGTGGGCCTCCTCCACAGCCCGGCGGTCATCTTCCCGCTCATCCTGGCCGCGCTCGACGACGTGCCGGACGCAACCTGTCCCGCCGGGGGCGTCTACCGCCCGTAGGCGGCCCTGGGCTAGGCTCGCGCCAGGGCCTCGAGCACGGGCAGATGCTCAGTCGTGCCGTCGGGACCGACCGGGATGACGGCCACGTGGTCGGCCCCGGCCGCCACCAGCTCCCCGACCCGCGTGCGGAGGGCTTCGGCATCGCCCCAGGCCACCATGGCGTCGACGAGCCGATCGCTCGCCGGTTTCTCCCAGTCGGCCTCGGCGAATCCCTGCTCCGCCCAGCAGGCCTGGTAGGCCGGCGTGCGCAGGTACGGCGTCAGGTAGCCGCGCGCCGCGGCGCGGGCAGCGTTCGGATCAATGTCGAGCACGGCCGGCATCGACACCGCCAGGATCGGTCGAGTGGCGGTGGCGACGGCATCCAGCACGCTGCGCGTCCAGGCCACCCGCTCCGGCGTCACGAGATACGGGAAGGCGCCATCGGCCTCGGTCGCTGCCAGGGCCAGCATCCGCGCCCGCAGAGCGGCAAGGAGCACCGGTGGCTCGGCGCCGCCTGGGACCATCGGTCCACGGTAGATGGCGCCCCGATAGGCAGCCAGGTACTCCCGCATGCGAGTCAGCGGCCGCTCGAAGGTGTGGCCGCGCAGCTTCTGGGCCAGGTGCAGGTGCGAGACCCCCAGCCCCAGCACGAAGCGCCCGCCGCTCGCCTCGTGCAGCGTCATCGCCGCCATGCGCGTGGTCTGCGCGTCGTGGCCCCAGATGCTGACGATGCTCGTGCCCAGCAGGATCTGGCTCGTCTCGGCGGCGAGCAGGCCGAGCAGGGTGAACGGCTCGCGGCCAACCGTCTCTGGCACCCACAGCGTCCCGTAGCCGAGCTCATCGACCCGTCGCGCATAGGCCCGCGCGGCGTCGATCGGCAGCGAGTCGAGATGCCCCCAGGCGCCGAGGCGCCCGAGGTCGACGGTGGTCACGGAGCGACGCCACTGAAGCGGTACCGCAGGAACAGCTCATCCCCGGACCGATGGATGCTCACCAGCTGACCCTCCCGCGGGGACTCCGCCCAGGGCGATCCGCCGGGGATGGGAGTGATCATGGGCAGCGCGTCGGTGCCGAGCAGGCGCGCCCCGATGGTCCAGTACAGCTCGTCGATCAGCCCCTCGGCCAGGAAGGCGGCGTTGAGGTGCGGGCCACCTTCCAGCAACAGCGATCGCGAGCCGGCCGCCGCCAGCCGATCGAGCAGCCAGGCGGGTTGCGGAATGACGGTCGGGGCGACCCACGTCTCGACGCCGGGGAGTGGCGCGGCCGCATACGGGCTCTGCCTCCCCACCGCCACCACCCGCGGCTGATCGTCATACGCGAAGAAGCGGCGATCGGTCGGCACGCGACCACCCCCTGCGATCAGCACCGCCAGCGGTTGAGCCGAGCGGCCGGCGGCGACCCGCCGTTCAGCGGCCTCCCGGCCAAGGTGCGAATAGAAGTCATCGGCGCGCAGGGTTCCAACGCCGCTTGCCAGCGCGTCGTAGGCGGCCCGGTAGTGCTGCATC
>JBGQCU010000135.1:0-3180 GCA_041495495.1 Candidatus Limnocylindria bacterium | reverse complement strand
GGGGGAGCCGGGGTCGCCGGCTGGTTGCCAGGCGGCGTCAGGGGCGCGGCCGCGCGCACCGTCTCGAGCGGCAGGCGCTGCATCCCATCGGCCCCGACAATCTCCGCCACCACGGTCCAGCCGCCACCGGCCGGCAGGTTGACGTCGCTGCGCCACAGCCCGGCCTCGCCGGCGGGAGCGGCCACGGCACGCACGGTGCTGCCGTCCGCGATCCGCGCGAAGACCAGCGCGACGCTGCTCGCCGCGAGGGGCTGCTCGCCCTGGGTGACCCAGATGCGGATCGGCGTGTCGCTGCCGGCGCGCAGGACGCTGCCGCTGCTGCCGAAGTCCATGCTCGCCACCACCTGGGAGCAGAACGCCGGCGGGTTGGGGCCCTCGCACTTGGCCATGGCGATACCGGCGGAGGCGGCCAGCAGCAGGCCGCTCCCCAGCAACGGGATGAGCAGGCGGCGAATCATCGGTGCAGTTCCTCGGTGCATGCTTGGTACTCCCACTACACCGATGCCTCCACCCCGGTTCCTGCTTCCACCCTACGGCGCGATGTTGTGGTTCAGGCGGAAGACATTGTCGGGATCCCAGGCCCGCTTGAGGGCAGTGAGCCGTGCGAGCTTCGCGTCGCCGTAGATGGCCCGGCTCTCCTCGGGTCCTGACTCGGCGATCTCGTTGACGTAACGGCCCGTCACGGCGTCCGGCCCGACGATCGCCATCGCCCGCCGGACCCAGTCGCGCTGGCTCTCGTCGAGGGCGGGATCGTCCCACTCGGTGTCGGCGCTCATCTCGAACCGGGCGTCGCGCCCGGTGAAGGCCATGGCGTCGTCCGGCACCCGCCCGATGGCGCCACCCTGCACCGTGATCGCGAACGAGCTCCCAGCAGGCCCGACGGCCGCGTGCTCGATGAGCGCGTCGAGGGCCTCCGGGCGGAAGTCGTCCGCGTAGCCACCTGCAATGTACGAGCGGTGGCCCCAGCCCATCGCCAGGTCGTTCGCGGTCTGGACCTCGAGGTACTGCTGGCTGCCGCCGGTGCTCGAGACCGGCTCGGGCCCCGAACGAAGCGGGGCGACGTCCCGTTCGACCATCGCGGCATCGCCGCTGTGGTTGTACGAGACGATCACGATCGGCTTGCCGGCGACCGACTCGGGGTAGTCCGCCTCCGGCTCCGCGCGGCCGATGCCGACGATGAGCGCGAGCTCGTCGGGCGCGACCGCCGCGAAGTCCCTCACCATCGACCACACCGCGTGGATCTCCGACGCGGGGTAGATCCGCGCCCCGCGATGGAGCAGCGGGCCGAATTCGCGGAGCCCGAACTCGAAGGCCGTGACGACGCCGAAGTTCGCGCCCGCACCCCGGATCCCCCAGAAGAGATCGGGCTCCTCCGATTCGCTGGCGCGCACCGTGCGGCCGTCTGCGGTCACGAGCTCGACAGCGCGCAGGTTGTCGATCGTCAGGCCGAAGTGCCGCTGGAGTCGGCCCATCCCACCGCCGAGCGTCAGCCCGCTGACCCCGGTATGACCGATCACGCCGACCGGGCAGACGAGGCCGTGCGCCTGCGCGGCGACGTCGAGCTCGCCCAGGAGCGCGCCGCCCCTGGCGCGGGCGATGCGGCGCACGGGGTCGACGGTCACGCCGCGGAGCCGCGAGAGGTCGATGACGAGCCCGCCGTCGGAGGTCGAGTGCCCCGCCGCGCTGTGGCCGCCGCAGCGGACGGCGATCTCGAGGCCGCGCTCCCGCCCGAAGCGGATCGCCGTCGCGACGTCCTCCACGCCGGTCGGGCGGACGAGGATCGCCGGTCGCCGGTCGAACATCGCGTTCCAGACGCGACGGGCATTGTCGTACGCGTCATCGCCCGGGGTGATGACGTCGCCGCCGAACGTCTCGCGCAGGCGATTGACGTGTCCGGGTGTGAGCCCCGCCAGCGCCTCCGCCATGAGCTTGGCCTCCCTTCCGTCGCCGGTGTCAGATCGTCACGACGACCTTACCCCCCCGCGCTCGCCGAGGCCATGATCAGTCGCTCTGGTCGCCTGCGTGGACGATGTGGACGTCTATCCCAGGAGCGCTGAGCGCTCCTAACTGCCAGGTTGACGCCATCCGGGAAAGCGAATCGCCACCACGAACCGCTTTCTTGGCGGCCAGGAGCGCTGAGCGCTCTCGCTGGACAGGCACAAACTATCTGCGGCCCATTCTTGGCCGTTAGGAGCGCTCAGCGCTCTCGAGGTGGTCGCTCTCGTAGCTCAGCGCTCTCGAGGTGGTCGCTCTCCTAGTTCCGTGCCTCGAGCGCGGTGAAGCCGTGGCCGCCCATCACCCGCCAGCCGACCCCGTCGTGCTCGAGGTGGAAGACGGCGGGCATCGGCATGGTCAGGTGGAAGTCGTGGCCGACCGTCGGCTCGAGCGCCTGGAGGATGAGCGCGATCAGGTTGCCGTGGCTGCCGACCAGCACCCGTCCACCGAACGCGTGGCGGGCGCGAAGCAGGTCGAGCACCCCCATCCCACGGCGCTGGGCCGCTCGGCTCGACTCTCCGCCGGGTGCCGCGAAGTCGGGATCGGCCCAGCCGCGGGCCTGCAGATCGGGCCAGTCGTCGCGCGGCGTACCCGCCAGGGCCCGCTCGCGCAGCTCATGGAGCTCCTGCACCTCGAGGGAGCGCCGCGCGGCCGTCGGCGTGACCGTCTGCACGGCCCGCCGGTAGGGGCTGCTGTACACCGCGCTGAAGTGGTACCGGTCCAGCTCAAAGGCGAGCTCATCGGCGTCGCGCAGCCCCTCCTCGGTGAGCGGCCGCTCGTCGTCCCGCTCCTCCCACGGCGGCGTGCCGACCGCCACCGCCCGGGCGTGGCGCACCAGCACGATCTCCAGGCTCGGCATGCGCTGCACGTCCGCCCTACCCCGCCACGAGCTCTTCGTCGCGCGGCACCAGCCTCGGCCGCTCGATGAGGAACATGCAGGCCCAGTAGCACGAGAAGCCGACCAGGATCCCGGCGTAGACGTCGACCAGGTAGTGCTGCCGCAGCATCACCGTGGCCGGGTAGACGAGCGCCAGCCAGGCGATGAGTCCCCAGGCCAGGCGGGGGTATCGGGCTCGCAGGCGGAAGAGCGAGATGATGGCGACCGTGGTCCAGGCGCAATGGCCCGATGGAAACGCGTTGAACGGCTGATCCCCATTCCACACCGCGTTGACCAGGGAGCCGAGC
>JBGQCU010000134.1:0-3201 GCA_041495495.1 Candidatus Limnocylindria bacterium | reverse complement strand
CGAGGAGGTAGCGCACGCTCAGTCGGTCTCCTCGGAGCGGAGCCCGTCGACCCAGGCCGTCACCTCATCGCGCGTCATCTGGTACGGCGTTCCCACCAGGATCCCGGCGGTCTCGCGGATTGCCTTGCCGAGCTTGTCGCGCTTGACCCTTTGCGCGACCGCCTCGGCGACGTATCGGCTTCGTCCGCGCGGGCCGGCCAGCGCGTCGACCTCCGCGAGCAGTTCTTCCGGAAGGGTGAGGTTGGTGCGTGCGAGGACCATCTGGCGATCTCCAGAGTGTGCGTGACTATGCGCATAACATAGCACATCGCGATCTTCACCACTTACGCTCAGCGTAAGCGGCCGTGTGCCGGGTTACAGTACCGACGTGAGCGACTACTCCAGGCAGGAGGCGGCCGAGCGGGCCGGTGTCAGCCTCGATGAGCTGAGCCGGCTGGTCGAGCTGGGGATCATCGCCCCGGGCGAGGGCGATCGTTTCAGCTCCGGTGACGTGCGCCGGGCGGGGCTGACACAGAGCCTGCAGGCGGCCGGCATTCCGCTCGAGGGCCTGGCCGCCACCATCAAGGGCGGGGGGATCTCGCTCGACTTCCTCGACGCCCCCGTCTACGAGCGCTTCTCCTTGCTCAGCGACGTGACGTTCCAGCAGCTCAGCGACCGCACCGGCGTCCCGCCCCAATTGCTCACGGTCATGCGCGAGGCGACCGGTTCCGCTCCGCCGAGCCCGGAGGATCTGGTGCGCGATGCCGAACTGGCGATCGCGGCGTTCATCGAGGCCCAGGTCGCCGCCGGTTTCAGGCCGATCGCCATCGAGCGCCTCTTGCGCGTGGAGGGCGACGGCCTGCGGCGCATCGCCGAGACGGAGGCCGACTGGTGGCGCACCGAGGTGATCGAGCCGGCGCTCGCGGCGGGCATGAACCCCGACGAGGTGTCGGCAACCGACCTCAGCACCCAGCTGACGGTGCTGGCCGAGGCGTCGATGGTGGCCATGTACCACGCCCAGCAGACGCACGCCTGGACCAGCAACATCATCGGGGGCATGGAGGCGATGCTGGCCGCGGCCGGGCTGTACAGCCGCCTCGAGCGGCCGCCGGCAATGTGCTTCCTGGACATCACCGGATACACGCGCCTCACCCAGGAGCGCGGGGATGAGGCGGCCGCGGCGCTGGCGGCGACGCTGGCCCGCCTGGTGCAGCGCACATCGGTCCAGCACGGTGGTCGGCCGGTGAAGTGGCTGGGCGATGGGGTGATGTTCTACTTCCCCAACCCTGGGTCCGGGGTGGTCGCCGCGCTCGACATGGTCGACGGCGTGGCGGGCGCCGGGCTGCCGCCCGCGCACGTGGGCCTGCACGCCGGGCCGGTGATCTTCCAGGAGGGCGATTACTACGGCCAGACGGTGAACGTCGCCTCGCGCATCGCCGAATATGCGCGGCCCGGCGAGGTGCTCGTCAGCCAGGCGGTGGTCGAAGCGTCAGAAGGGGCGGGGGCGGCCTTCACGGAGATCGGGCCCGTGGAGCTGAAGGGCGTGGCGGGGGCGATGAGGCTCCACTCGGCGCATCGGGCGAGCTGAGGCGGGCGAACTCCGCTGCTGAGGAGCGCTCAGCGCTCCTAACGGCTAAGTTGGGGCGCCACGCAGCCAGTGTGGCCCTCGAAATGCACGTCTGGGAGCGCTCAGCGCTCCCAGAGGCCAAGTTGTGCGGGTAGAGCGGCGATCTCCGAGTCCTTCTTGGCCGTTAGGAGCGCTCAGCGCGCATGAGATGCACCAACAGCAGATGCGGACCGGCGGTCAGGTAATCTCCGCGGATGACAGCCATCGGCGACCGGAATGACCCAGCCCGCGCGGTCGAGCGGACCTACCTGACCCTCACCCTGCTGACGACGCTTGCCTCGTCGTTCATCTGGGGCATCAACACCATCTTCCTGCTCGACGCGGGGCTGAACAACGCCGAGGCCTTCGCGGCCAACGCGTTCTTCACGGTCGGGATGGTCATCTTCGAGGTGCCGACCGGCGTCGTGGCCGATACCCGCGGCCGCCAGTTCTCGTACGTCCTGGGCGCCGCAACCCTGATCCTCTCCACGCTCCTCTACTACCTGATGTGGCAGGTGCAGGCGCCGCTGTGGGGCTGGGCCATCGCCTCCATCCTGCTCGGCCTGGGATTCACCTTCTTCTCCGGCGCGACCGAGGCGTGGCTGGTCGACGCGCTGAAGGCGACGGGGTTCACCGGCCACCTCGAGCACGTCTTCGGGCGGGCGCAGACCGTGGGCGGCGCGGCGATGCTGGTCGGGACGGTGAGCGGCGGCGTCATCGCGCAGTTCACGAACCTGGGCATCCCCTATCTCATCCGCGCGCTGATGCTCGGAGTGACCCTCTACGTTGCGCTCCGTTTCATGCGGGATATCGGGTTCACGCCGGATCGCAATGCCAGCCCGATGACGGCCATTCGCACGGTCATCCGCGGCTCGATCGACGGGGGCTTCCGCAACCCGCCGGTCCGATGGCTGATGCTGGCCGCCCCGTTCCAGGCGGGCGCGGGGATCTACGTCTTCTACGCCGCGCAGCCGTACCTGCTGCAGCTCTTCGGCGACAAGACCGCCTATGCCGTCGCGGGCCTGGCGGCGGCGATCGTGGCCGGCGTGCAGATAGTGGGCGGGCTGATCGTCCCATGGGTCCGTCGCATATTCCGCCGCCGCACCGATGCCCTGGTCGTGGGCCTGGTCCTCAACGTCGTGCTGCTGGTGCTGCTCGGCTGGACGCAGAACTTCGCCGTGGCGCTGGTCCTGCTTGCCGCCTGGTCGTTCGTCTTCGCGGTCGAGGGGCCGTTGCGATCGGCCTTCGTGAACGGCCTGATCCCGTCCGAGCAGCGGGCCACCGTGCTCTCGTTCGACTCGCTGATGGGCTCGGCCGGTGGCGTGGTGACCCAGCCAGCGCTGGGTCGCGTCGCCGATGCCGGCGGCTACGCCCTCTCCTACGTCGTCTCGGCCGGGGTCCAGGCGCTGGCCCTGCCCTTCGTGCTCCTCGCCCGCCGCGAGAAGGCGGTCTCCGACCCGATCACCGACTAGTGGCGTATCGTCCCCGCAGCCAAGGAGGGATGCCGTGTCCGATGCGTTTCGCGTGGAGACCCGTTCCGTCGACGGCGGGCCGACCGCCCTGGGCTGGGGCGGATCGGTCTCGGTCGTGGTCGACCGGCCGGTCGAGGCCGGTGG
>JBGQCU010000133.1:0-3315 GCA_041495495.1 Candidatus Limnocylindria bacterium | reverse complement strand
CGAAGGTCGCTATGACTACGCGGCGATTGGGAATTCGGTGATCCTGGCCTCGCGCCTGTCAGGCGCCGCCGGTGCGAACCAGATCCTGGTCAGCCAGCGCGTCTTCGCCGCGGTCGAGGAGTCGGTCGAGGCCGATCCCGTAACCGACCTGGAATTGAAGGGCTTCAGCCACGCCATGACGGCCTACGCGGTGGCCAGCGTGCACCAGGCGGTTGGTTAGACCCACAACATCCCGTTGGCCGACGGTAGCTCGCCGGCGCGCAATGCGGCGATCACCGTGCGATGGGTCAGAGGAAAAGCGGCGGCCAGGGTTGCCGTTGCAGCGGCCGAGCCAGACTGATCCTCCGACGGGTCAGTCATCCCGTGAGTAAGACGTAGGAGGACCGCGCCTCGCTCGACGCCCCTCCGACCTACCAGCTACATCGTGAAATGGGGCGCCTGGCGGCACTTGCGGCGTCCCCCGGGACTAAGTCGCTAGCGGATCGCGGCGAGGATCTCCGGCATCAGGCCGGCGTACCGCTCCAGGAACTCGACCCGCTCGCGACGCAGCCGCTCGACCCAGCCCGTGTATTCGTCAGCGCGCCCCGTGTGCTGATACAGCAGCCGCGGCTGGAGCAGCTCGATATCGTCGACCCCGGGGAGTGCCGCCGCCACCTCGTACCCGAAGTCGGGGTCGGGCTCCCAGGCGATCGTTCCCTCGGCGATCGCCTTGACGATCGCGCCGGAGTGCTCGATCGCCACCTTCTTGGAGCGAGCATCCCCGTCACCTCCCCCAACCCGCCCGGTGTTCAGCAGGAAGACGTCGAAGTCGCAGGTCCCCATCAGGTCGTGGAAACGGTTGGCCTGCTGCTCGTCACGGTGCGGGTAGAACGGGTTCGTGCCCGGCACGCGCAGCGCCCGACCCTCCTCCGCCGCGCCGCCGGCGGACGTTCCCTGCGTCTCGCCGAGCATGAAATAGGCCGCAGCCTGCTCTCGGGATAGCCGTGCCACGGCGGGGATGATGTTGTCATTCCGATTCAGGATCAGCAGGTGGTTGACCGGCCCGATCTCGCGCGGGTCGCGCCAGATGCCCAGCGAGGCCATCGGGAAGGTGGCGCGGCCGTTCTTGGTGTACGAGGTGTCGAAGAAGTCGACCGGCCCGCCGGCCTCGCGCTGCGAGACGTTCTCCAGGTAGGCATCGGGCTTGACGACCGCACCGTGGATGGCCGGCTCGTGGGCGGGATCCAGGCCGAAGGTCTTCGCGAAGCAGCCGTTCTCGGTGCCCACCACCTTGCCGCCGGGGAAGAGACCGATGAAGTCGTCCTGCACCGGCTGGCTGTTGTTCTGCCGGGTGAAGGTCGTGGTCGTCTTGCCGGTCCCCGACAGGCCGATGATCAGCATCGTCTGCTCGCCGCCGTCGGTCGGCACGACCTTGCAGCCGGCGTGCATGGCGAGCCCGCCACGGGCGAAGACGAGGGCGTTCCACATCCGCAGGCCGCCCTTCTTCGACTCGCCGAAGTAGTCGGAGTTCATGACCCGGGTCACGCCGGCGGCGAGGTCCACGGCGATCAGCCGTTCCTCCGGGTAGCCGGGCATCGGCAGGTTGGGGGTGTAGATCAGCGACAGCTCGGGCTCCCAGCGGTCGGCCGGGGCATCGGGCGGGAAGTAGAGCTGCTGCTGCATGCCGGCGACGTTGGCGTTCGCCTCCTCGATGTAGAGGCGCACCCGCGAGCGCTGCCCAGGATCGTTGCCAAGGTACCCGTCGATCACGATCATCTCGGTCCCGGCGACGTACTCGTCCTGGCGCTCGGCCACACCGGCGGCCCTGGCCACGGGGATCGCCTTGCCGGTCGTCTCGGCGGGGTCATCGGTGACCAGGTAGGTGGACCCGGCGGATCGGCTGGTCACCTGGGTCTGCACGTTGAAATTGCCGTAGGCCGTTCGCCGTGCCTGCGACATCCGCTCCGTGAGCTCCTGGAGCTCCTCTGGCGAGGGGTTGTAGCGGACCGAGCGCGCAATGGGGAGGCGGCGTCCGTTGGGCCCCATCGGCGCATTGGTGGTGGGGCGCTCGGCGAGCGTGCTCATGAGGGTGCGGCGGTCTCCTGTGCAGGATGCAAGCGGCCGCACGGCGAGGTTGGCGGCCGTCGGGAACTGTCGTGGGCCATGGTAGCAACTCGCGGCCTGAAACCTTGCGCCGAACGGATGGCTCGACATGGATGAGCCGCGATCAGATCATGCGGCGACGCTCAACTCGAAGGGATATCAATGCAGACCTCCGACCGATTTCGATTGTTCCGCAGCCTTGGGCTGGCGGTTGGCGCTCTCCTGCTGGTGGGCGGCGCCGTCTTCGGCTCCCAGGCCCTGTCCGGCAGCATCCACAAGTCCGATGCCAATGACCCCCCCGGTGCATCCGCCGATGTCAACGGAGACAGCCAGGACGGGAACGTCAGCGAGAGCCCGGACGCCAGCGAGTCGCCCGAGGCGTCAGCCGCTGAGACCGCCGGCGAGAACGTCAACGAGGACGTCAACGAGGACGTCAACGATAAATCCAACGGCGCCGAGGCCTCTTCGGACGAGGGAGCGGGCCAGTCGGCCAGCGCGCACGAGTCTGAGAATGAGTCCGAGTCGCATGCTCCCGGCGCCTCGCCGGATGGCCTCGGCAGCGACTCCGGCCATGGCGGCGGAGACAACTCCAACGCCAAGTAGCCCGTGGTGGAACGGACGGCGTGGCACGATGGTGGCGTGGATGACCGCGCCCTCGTCGACGCCGTCCTGGCCGGCGACCGCGACCTCTTCCGGGTCCTGGTCGAGCGTGAGCAGGTCACCGTCTACCGCACCTGCCTGCGCATCCTCGGCCGACCCCACGACGCTGAAGACGTCGCACAGGAAAGCTTCGTGATGGCCTACCGTTCGCTCGGCTCATATCGCGGCGAGGGACCGCTCGGCGGCTGGCTGATGCGCATCGCCACGCGCCAGGCGTACCGACGCCTCGGCCAGCGGCGCGAGACGACTGAGCTGCAGCCGGACCTGCCGCTCGGGGCGCCCGCCTCCGACCCACTCGCGATCACACTCGCGGGTGAGCGGCAGCGCGCGGTTCGCCTCGCCGTGGCTGCCCTCCGAGAGCCGTACCGCGAGGTCGTGGCCCTGCGCTTCTTCAGCGAGATGAGCCTGGACGAGATTGCCGCGACAACGCGGCGTCCGCTGAACACGGTGAAGACCCACCTGCGCCGCGGGCTCGAGCGCCTGCGGCCGATGCTCGGGGTGGAGGCGATGGCATGAGCCGACGCCCGTTCGACCCCAGCGAGCTGGACCAGCCGTCGACCGATGCCGAGCGTG
>JBGQCU010000132.1:0-3443 GCA_041495495.1 Candidatus Limnocylindria bacterium | reverse complement strand
GCCTCGGTCAGCGGCAGGCCGGTGGCGGTTGCCAGCTCCGCGATGACCGCTGCCGCAAACCCAGGCGGGGCGTTGATGCCGGTGCCGACCGCCGTGCCACCCAGGGCCAGCTCCGCCACGCGGGGGAGCGTCGACTCGAGCCGCTCGATGCCATAACGGACCTGGGCCGCGTAGCCGGAGAACTCCTGGCCCAGGGTCACGGGCGTCGCGTCCATGAGGTGGGTGCGCCCCGACTTGACGACCGAGGCGAACTCGCCGGCTTTGCCCTCGAGCGCCACCGCCAGGCGCCTTAGGGCTGGGATGAGGGTGTTGACCACGCCATCGGTCGCCGCCAGGTGGATGGCCGACGGGAAGACGTCATTGCTGGACTGGCTGGCGTTGACCTGGTCGTTCGGATGCACCGGCCGGCCAAGACGTTCGGCCGCGACGCTGGCGATCACCTCGTTGGCGTTCATATTGGACGAGGTGCCGGAGCCGGTCTGGTACACGTCGATCGGGAAGTGGTCGTCGAACCCCCCATCGGCCACCTCCAGCGCCGCGGCACGGATGGCGGCCGCGGTCTCGGCGTCGAGCACGCCCAGCGCGGCATTCGCGTTTGCCGCCGCGGCCTTGATGCGGCCCAGCGCATGGATCAGCTCGAGGTCGATCGGCTGGCCGCTGATCGGGAAGTTCTCCACTGCGCGCTGTGTCTGAGCTCCCCACCGGGCACCGGCAGGGACGTGAACGTCGCCCATCGAGTCGTGCTCCACGCGGTCGCCCTCGCTCATCGGTCGAAGTCCGTCACGCGCTCGACATCCGCAAAGCGAATGACCGGCGGGATGAGGTACGGGACCTGGCCCTGGTTCAGGTCCTCGAGGATCCGCTCGCCCTTGCCGACCAGCTCATTCACGAACATGCCCCGATGCGCCGGCTGGTACGGCGTCAGCTTCGCCAGCCCCTCGGCCAGCTTGTTCCGCGCGCCGCGGACGTTACGGCGCTGGAGGTGGAGCAACCCGGCCGCGACCTGGATCAGACCCTGGTAGAAGTCCCGATCCTTCTCGCCGGCCGCTCGCCACAGCGTCTCCCAGGCCTCGTGCGCATGCCAGTAGCGTTGTCCGTTGAAGAGCGCCACTCCCCGATGCAGCAGCTCGTGCTGCTCCCTGGCGTCGAGTGGCGGGGTGCGTCCACGCGGCAGCTGCGGCTCGGCCTCCACGACCGCCGGCAAGGCGACGGCTGCGGCCGCCGCACGAGTCCGCTTGCGGCGGACGGGCGCGGGCTTCGTCGTCTGCTCAGCCATCGGTTCCGATGATAACCGTCGCGATTGCGGGAGGCCGACGGCCAGCGCCGGTCAAACCTGCCATGAGCGCGCACCGGTGCACCAGCGGAGCGTGCGAGTCGGCCGCTTCTCCCATGGTCACCCGGTGACTACAACGGGGAGCAAGAGCCGCCGGGGGGCCTTTCGATGGCTGAACAGTCATCCAGCGGCTGCCGCAGGGAGGATCAGCCCGCATCTTCCCCGTTGTAGCCACCCGGTGATCGCGGCGCTGGTTCCCTCTTGACATCCCGCGGCCAGCGCGGCTAGAGTACCGCCCAGTTATATAACCGTGCGGTGATCCACATGCAGCAGCCCGACCACCTCAGCACAACGTTCGCAGCCCTCGCCGATCCCACTCGGCGGGCGATCCTTGCCCGCCTCGCCGACAGCGAGGCATCGGTCAAGGACCTCTCCGCACCCTTCGACATGAGCCAGCCCGCCATCTCCAAGCATTTGCGCGTACTGCAGCGCGCCGGCCTGATCGAGCAGGGGCGCCAGGCCCAGTGGCGGCCACGACGGCTCCAGGCGGCTCCCCTGCGAGACGTCGCCGACTGGGTGAACCAGTACCGCACCCATTGGGAGGCGAGCTTCGAACGTTTCGACGCCCTCCTCCGCGATCTGCAGGACAGCCAGGAGCAAGGGAAAGGGGAACGACCATGACGGCGACCCGCATCGACCGGGGCAGTACCGAGACGACCACCATCTACTCAGTCGGCGGCGACCTCGTGTATGAGCGCACCTTCGACGCGCCGCGCGAGCTCGTCTGGAAGGCGTTCATGGATCCCGACCTGACCCCGCGCTGGTGGGGTCCGCACGGCACGACCACTACGGTCCTCGAGATGGATGTCCGTCCAGGGGGCAAGTGGCGCTACGTCAGCAGCGCCCCGGATCGCGACGACGTGTCGTTCCATGGCGAATACCTGGAGATCGAGCCGCCAGAGCGATATACGTGGACGTTCCTGTTCGAGGTCGAGGGCTTCGGCGACCAGGGTGGAGCCGAAACGTTCACCTTCGAGGACGTGGGCGGGAAGACGAAGGTCGCTGCGATCTCGCACATGGGGTCGGTCGAGGCCATCGAGGGTGCCCTGGCGACCGGCATGACGAAGGGCGCGATCGAGACCTGGGACCGCCTCGCGGCCGTGCTGGCCGAGGGCTGACGACCCTCGCGATCTCTGCACGCCGCGTTCACATTTCGCGCACATCGGCCGACGACTCTTGCCTCATCGGATCCAGCGAGGATCCACAACGAGGAGAGTCATTCCAATGGACGGGCGAGGCATCTTCCGGTTCATCGCATTCCTGCTCCTAGTGGGGCTGCTGGCGGTGGTCGGAGTCAACATCTACAACGCGGGCGTGTCGGCGGGCATCGCCTCCGACGTCGGCAAGGCGATCGCTTCCGGGGCGCCGATTCCGGCGGGCTACTACTCCGGTGCCTACCTCACGCAGCCGTGGGGCAACGGCTTCGGGTTTGGAGGGTTCTTCATCGGGCTCTTCTTCCTGTTCGTGTTCTTCGGTCTGATCCGCGCCGCCTTCGGCTTCGGCCGCTGGGGCGGGCATCGCGGGCCAGGCGGCTACTCCAAGTGGGGCGGCCACCACGACGGTCCGCGCGATTACCTGGACGCGTGGCACCGCGAGCGCCACGGCGACGCGCCGGAGGCGCCGGCTCCGGACAAGGCCTGACCTCCTTCAGGACCGATGCGGACGGGCGGCCGGCGCCGCCCGTCCGACTACCATGCCCGACGTGGCACGCATCCTCGTCGTCGATGACGAGCCCAAGATCGTCCAGCTCGTCCGCGACTATCTGGAGCGGGCGGGCTTCGCCGTCTCAACCGCCCGCGATGGCAACGAGGCGCTGATGCGCGCGCACTCCGAGCGCCCCGACCTGATCGTCCTGGACCTCGGCCTGCCGGGGCTCGACGGCCTCGAGGTGACTCGCCGGTTGAGGCGCGACTCCGGGGTGCCGATCATCATGCTCACCGCCCGTGACGACGAGACCGACAAGGTGGTCGGCCTGGAACTGGGGGCCGATGACTACGTCACCAAACCCTTCAGCCCGCGCGAACTGACAGCTCGGGTGCGCGCCGTCCTTCGCCGCCACGCCCGAGACACCGACGCCGAGGTCATCCGTGCCGGCGACCTGACCCTGGAT
>JBGQCU010000131.1:0-3624 GCA_041495495.1 Candidatus Limnocylindria bacterium | reverse complement strand
TCGGGGCCAGCTCAAATCGGCTGGCTGACTCGGCCAAGGCCATTCAGGACTCCTCGAAGAGGACATGGTGGGGCGCGGACACGCGAACGAGGAGTTTAGATCAGACCGAGGCGCTTCGTCAACCGAAGCGCCCACGAGGTAGTGCATCAGTTTGGAAGTGGAAGGAAACTAGCGCCAGCGCAGCAGAAGCCACGTCCTAAGTACCCATGCAGCGATTGCGCCAGCACCGAAAGAGAGACCTAGCCAAAGCCCGGGGCTTGATGGGCCGAGCCAACCTGATGTCAGGAACATGACGCCGCCACCAACAACGATAAAGGTGGCGAGTGCCGCGAGTCCCCAAAGTTCGTTCCTCGCGGCGTGAATCAGCCTTGCCCTCATCCTGCTAGTCAAGCAGGTCCGCAATCTCCTCGCAGGTCCAGATGTGATCGCTGATGCCCGCTGCCATCGCCGGGGTCCGGGGGTACGGGTTCGCCAAGGACCGGTGAGGCCGCGCAAAGGATGCGTCCTGGTATCGGCGTAGGAGGTCACGCCTGGCCGTTCTTTCCAAGGCTGAGAAGTAGCCGTCGAGTCGATCTCGTGCACGCGCGTCGATAGATCGCCGCGCTGCTCGGTCGGCTCCGCGAGAATGACTGTCACCCTTGGAAGGAGGTTGACCATGCGGAATCGCAACGCCCCGGCGCTCGTCGCGGAGGCCATCGGCACATTTCTCTTCTTCTTCGTCGGCGCCGGCTCGGTGGTGCTGGGCGACTATCTGGCCGCTGGCGGCGGGGCCGGCCCTGGTCTGCTCGGCGTCGCCCTGGCGCATGGCCTCGCGCTGGCCGTGCTCGTGTCGGCCCTCGGCGCCGTCTCGGGAGCGCATTTCAACCCGGCGGTCACGCTCGCGGTCTGGATCATGGGCAAGATCGCGCCGATGCGGGCCGCCCTCTACGTCGTGGCGCAGCTGGTCGGCGCGCTCGGCGCCGGGCTTGCCCTGAAGGCCGTCTTCCCCGATTCGTGGCAGCCGTCGAACATCGGGACGCCGGCGCTCGGCCACGGCGTCACGCCCATCCTCGGCATCGGGATCGAGGCGGTGCTCACCGCCCTGCTGGTGCTGGCCGTGATCGGGACGGCGGTCGACAGCCGCGCTCCCAAGATCGGCGGCCTGGCGATCGGGCTGGCCGTGGCGGCCGACATCCTGGTCGGTGGACCGCTGACCGGCGCGGCGATGAACCCGGCCCGCTGGTTCGGCCCGGCTGTGGCGGCGGGTGCCTACGCCGATTGGTACGTGTGGTGGATCGGGCCGGCGATCGGAGCAGCCGTCGCGGCGCTCATCTACCGCTACTCCCTGGCAGAGGCGAGCCAGGGCTGATGCAACGGGCCGGCCAGGCGCCTGGCCGGCCCATCGGATCGGTTGGCGGACGGCTAGCGGATGTCGACCGCAGCTCCGGCATCGGCCAGCTTGGCCTTGACCGCCTCGGCCTCTTCCCTGGCGACCCCCTCCTTGACCGCCTTGGGGGCGGCGTCGACCAGGTCCTTGGCCTCCTTCAGGCCAAGGCCGGTCAGCTCACGGACGGCCTTGATGACCAGGATCTTGTTTGGCCCGACCTCGGTCAGCACCGCGTCGAACTCGGTCTGCTCCTCGGCGGCCGCCGGAGCCTCGCCCGCCGCGGCAGCGGATGGGGCTGCTGCCATCGCCATCGGGGCGGCCGCGGTCACGCCATAGCGCTCCTCGAACGCCTTCACCAGCTCGGACAGCTCCAGGACGGTCATGCCGTCGATCGCTTCCAGGATCTGGTCCTTGCTCATCGTCTTTGCCATCGGTCTCCTCTTCCCTTTGTCTCGTCAGGCGGCCGCGCCGCCCTCATGTGCTCGCTTCTGGTCGGCCACTGCGCTGAGCACGCCGACGAGATTCCGCAGGTTGCCCGCCAGGGCGCCGGCCATTCCCGCGATCGGGGCGGACATGGCTCCCGCCAAGCGGCCGAGCAGCACGTCGCGGCTCGGCAGGTTCGCCAGCTGCTGATAGGCCGCGGCGTCGACCGCCACCCCGCCCAGCAGCCCGCCGCGCAGGGCGACGACCTTGGAATACGGCCGGAGGGCCTCCTGCAGCGCCTTCGCCAGGGCCGTCTCGTCGCCGGAGCTCGTCGCAAGGGCGGTGGGGCCGGACAGCAGCGAGCTCAGCTCACCGCGGCCGGCCGCCTCGGCGGCGATCTTCAGCAGGCGATTCTTGGCGATGTGCAGCTGCACCCCGCGGGCGCGCAGAGACCTCCGCACCGACTGCATCTCGGACACCTTCAGGCCCCGATAATCGGCCACGGCCAGCGCGGAGCTGGAGCGGATCAGCGCGATCAGCTCGGCGATCGCCTGGCGTTTCGCATCGGTCGGCATCGTTTGTCCTTCTCCCGCGGTGCGGGGACATGAAAAAGGCCCTCGCGCACACCTCGGCACGAGGACCGTTCCCGGTCGCTTCCTGCCTCGGCGTGCCGCCGGCTCTCATCGGCCGGCGATTGGCCCGGGACTCTCACCCGTGGCGCAACGCTGTCTGTGGCGGTCTTCAGTTTCGAGCGCCGATGGTAACCGGTCGCGAGGCGAGGGGCAAGGGACCTCGCTCGACCGGTGCCCGCCGGCGCCACCTCGATTCGACCCAACCACTGGTGCCGGCTACTTCTCACCAAAGGAGAATTGCGCGACCCGCGTGACGCCATCCGGGGCGATCAGGGGTAGTTGGCGGCTCTACGTATCAGCCTGAGAGAAATTGGGCACCGCAGGCGCCGCCAGCGCCCGCATTCTCCAACGGTGAGAGGTACAGCTTGACGACCGGGGAGCAGGCTCCTCAGGCGCCGGCCGCTGCCAGCGCCGACGGGATGTCGACGCGCAGTCCCGGCCCCATGGCAGGGGCTACGGTCAGAGTTCGCATGTAGGTGCCCTTGGCGCCGCTCGGCTTGGCCCGGTTCACCGCGTCGACCAGGGTCGCGATATTGGCCGAGAGCTGGGCCGGGGTGAAGCTCACGCGTCCGACCGGAGCGTGCACGATCCCCGCCCGATCGACCTTGAACTCGATCCGGCCGGACTTGATCTCGCCCACCGCGCGCTCGATGTCGAACGTCACCGTGCCGGCCTTCGGGTTGGGCATCAGGCCACGCGGACCGAGCTTCTTCCCGAGCCGACCGACGGTGCCCATCATGTCCGGGGTCGCGATCGCCACGTCGAAGTCGAACCAGCCGTCGTCGATCTTCTTGACGAGGTCGTCGCCACCGACCTGGTCGGCGCCGGCGCGCAGCGCGTCCTGCGCCTTCTCGCCCTGGGCAAAGACGATCACCCGGGTGGTCCGACCGGTGCCGTGCGGCAGCACGACCGTGCCGCGCACCAGCTGGTCGGCATGGCGGGGGTCGATCCCCAGCCTTAGGTGCAGCTCGACGGTGGCGTCGAACTTGGAGGGTGAGACGCGAGGCAGCAGCTCGCACGCCTCGCCGATGGTGTAGCGGCGTTCGGCATCGACCAGCTTCGCCGCATCGAGGTACTTCTTGCCGTGGGCCATCAGTCGCTCACCTCGATGCCCATGCTGCGCGCGGTCCCGGCCACGATGCGCATGGCGTGCTCGATGTCGTTGGCGTTGAGGTCGGCCATCTTGGTCTCGGCGATCTCGCG
>JBGQCU010000130.1:0-3659 GCA_041495495.1 Candidatus Limnocylindria bacterium | reverse complement strand
TCCACATCGGCCGCGGCCCGGCCACGATGGAGTACACCAGCGGTGGCTGGGAGACGATCTTCAGCGGGCTGAAGGAGCTGCTCGAGACGGGCCAGGTGGTTGCCGCCGCGATGTAGGCGGCAACCCCTAGAACGGCTTGACCACCATCAGCCAGAGGAGGACCAGCAGGCCGATGCCGCCGACCGCCGCGAGCTCCATGCCTCGCGGCGAGTCGAGCGCCTGGGCTAGGGCTGCGGGGTCGGCGTCCGGCACCGGCGCGCCCTTCTTGTCGTAGAAGCCGGCCAGGCCGAGGGCGTGGCGCACCGCGTCGTGGTGTTTCACGCCACGGGTGCTCATGTAGGCGAAGAGGAAGACCAGCACGCCGATCGAGATCCAGATCCAGAGGTGGCCCCAGTAGCTGCCCACGAAGCCGCCGATGATCCCCGAGACGAGGAGCACCACGATCGCGAGGTCCGAGGCCGGCAGGCTGTACTTCGACAGGTCGAGCAGAGCGGTGACCCGGGCCGGATCCCGCTCGCCGCGCAGCTTGAGCGTGCTGAAGGCCGAGACCCCGTGCGCCAGGGCGAAGGTGAATCCGGCGACGACGTGGACGAGCTTGAGCCAGGGTTGCCAGTCCATCGGGCGAACCTCCTACGGTTGCGAAGCGGCCGAGGTCGGTGTGGCCGCCGGCTGGCGAACCAGGCGCCAGGCCCGCAGGCCAATGGTCAGCGTGATCCAGGAGATGACCAGGGCAAGGACGGGGTGGAGGGCCGCCAGCAGCGGCACGTCGTTGCGCAGCCCGGGCAGGAACGGCTGCACCCCAACCGTCAGCAGCAGGGCCACGTTCCACCAGATCGTGCGCAACCCCACGCGGCTGACGACGGCCCCCAGCAGGAGCAGCACCGGTCCCAGGTGCAGGATCCAGCCGAGGCTGCGGTGCGGCTCAAAGTCCTTGTCGGCGGAGAACAGCCCGAGCCCCGCCAGGAAGACCTGCACCACGATCGCCGCGAGGTAGATCCAGACCAGGCCGAGGTACACCCATCGGGCCCCGGATAGCATGTGTCACCCTCCAGCACTCATGACTTGCGGTCGCCAGGAACGGCCGCAGGATAATACTGTGCCCGATGCCCACCTCCGCGCCCCTTCCTGAACCCTGGGCCAGCGTCCGTCAGCGCCTGCGCGATCGCGGCCTGCGCTGGACGCCGCAGCGGCGCGCGGTGGTGGAGGTGCTGGCGCGCAGCGACGGCCACGTGACCGGCGCCGAGCTGATCGAGCGCTGCCGGGCGATTGACGCGGCGACCATTCCCTCGACCGTGTACCGCACGCTCGACGTGCTGGAGGAGCTGGGGCTGGTGCAGCATGGCCACGGCGCCGACGGCCGCGAGGAGTTCCACGTCGGGCCGGAGGGGACCCATGGCCACCTGCACTGCGCCACCTGCGGCGGCCGCTGGGAGATCCGCGCCGGATCGGCGCGGGCGATCATCGAGGCGCTGCGCAGCTCGGATGGGTTCGAGGTCGACCTGTCGCACGTGACGGTGGTGGGCCGCTGTCGGGACTGTGCCGCGGCGGCCGCCGGCGCATGAGCGCGCTGACCTTCCTGGGGCTGCCATCGGTCGAGCCGGATCGCCTCGCCGCGGGAGCCGCCGATGTCGCGATCCTGGGCGTCCCCTTCGGCGTGCCCTATCCCTCGAGCCTCACCGCCGGCTGCGCGGAGGCCCCGGCCGCCGTGCGTGCCCGCTCGCAGCGCCTCGCCCACTTTGCCGATCACCATGACTTCGACCTCGGGGCGCCGATGCTGGTCGCCTCTCCGCCGTTGCGGATCGTGGATGCCGGAGATGTCGCCGGCTCGGCGGAGGACGGTCCTGGCAACGCGGCCAGGGCGGAGGCATCGGTCCGCACCCTGCTCCAGGCTGGCGCCGTGCCGATCGTGCTGGGCGGCGACGACTCCGTGCCGATTCCCGTCCTGCGCGCCTACGCCGGCCGCGGGCCGCTCACCGTCGTCCAGGTCGACGCGCACCTCGACTTCCGCCACGAGGTCGGCGGCGTCCAGCACGGCTACTCCTCGCCGATGCGCCGCGCGGCCGAGATGGACCACGTCGAGCGGATCGTCCAGGTCGGGCTGCGCGGCGTGGGCAGCGCCCGCACCTCCGACGTGGCCGACGCCCGCGCCGCCGGCAACCTGCTGGTCACCGCGCGAGAGCTGCGCGAGCGCGGGGTCCCGTGGCTGCTCGGGGAGCTGCCGGCGGGCGCATCGGTCTTTATCGTCTTCGACCTGGATGGACTCGACCCATCGGTCGCCTACGCGGTGAGCGGCCTCTCGCCCGGCGGCCTCTCCTACGACGAGGCGGGCGACCTGCTCGGCGGCCTGGCGGCCCGCTGCCGCGTGGCCGGCGCCGCGTTCACCGAGCTGGTGCCGGCCCGCGACCCAAACGAGGTCTCCACGCTCGTCGTGGTGCGGCTGGTGATGCGCCTGCTGGCGGGCATCGATCGCGGCCGATGATGTCGCCGCTTGCTGTGCGCCGCTAGACTCGGCACAACCGCGCGGGCTCGCGTCGGGCGACCTCCACGCGGCCGATGGAGGGTGACCCCGTGACCGAGATGGACCCGCCCCCGCCCGCTGCTCCCGAGCCTGCTCCATCCGAGCCGGCCGCTCCACCCCCGGCCCCAGCTGCCTGGCAGCCCCCGCCAGCGCAACCGCCCGCCTGGCAGCCGCAAGCCGCGCAGCCACCGGCTCGCCCCTCACGGCCGGGCATGGTCACCGCGGCGAGCATCGCCCTCATCGTGATTGGCGTCCTCGTATCGCTGGTCGGGCTGCTCTTTGTGCTCTTCGGCGCCCTGATCGGCGGCGCCGGGGACCGGCCGGATCTGGGGATCGACCTGAATGGCCTTGGAGGCGCGGTGGGGGCAGCGCTGGCCGTGCTGGGTGGGATCGTGCTCGTGTTCGGCGTGCTCGAGGTCCTGAGCGGCATCTTCGCGCTGCTGGGGCGTGGGTGGGCGCGCATCCTGGCGATCGTGATGTCGGTGCTCGGCGGGCTGATTGCCCTGCTCGGGGTCATCGGCTCCCGGTCAGCGGGCGCCAGCCCGGCCCTCAACCTCGTGCTCCTGGTCGCGTACGTGTTCATCGTGTGGGCGATGGCCAGCGCGGGGCGGTACTTCGCGGAACGCTAGACCTCAGGTCGCGGGTAGGGTCCGGGTGAAGAAGCTCAGCTGCCAGCCACCGAAGGCGACCCGGCAGACGTCGACCGGCAGGCCGCCGGGGGCGTTGTGGCCGGACCCGTCGCACCAATGCAGCTCGATCGACACGCCCGCCGCAACCGCGCTCTCGTAGAACGCCTGCGTGCGCTCGGGCAGGTCCTCGTTGTCGGCGGTGCCGTGCGTGAGCAGCACCGGCAGCTGGCCGATCTTGTCGATCTCGTCGGTGGCGTCGATCGAGCCGAGGTCGACCCCGGTCCGGATCCGGGCTGCGACGAAGATGGCCCACGTCCCCGGATATGCGGGATGGCCGGCGTGCTGGAGCCGCGCCTCCACCTGGTAGCGCATGCGGGTATGCATCGAGTCGAGCGCCAGCGCCTCGACCCGCGGATCCTGGAGCGCCTCCGCCAGGGCGGTGACGGCACCCAGGGAGTTGCCCAGCACCCCGATATGAGACGGATGCTTGGTCCGCTCCAGCCAGTCGATGA
>JBGQCU010000129.1:0-3763 GCA_041495495.1 Candidatus Limnocylindria bacterium | reverse complement strand
GCACTCGCCGTCAACCCCGCGGCTCCCGAATACGCCGCGGGCGTGCTGCGCGAGCATCTTCATCGGGAGAGCCCGTAACAGGTGCCCGTCGCCATACGTCAACCGGACCGATGGCGCTTGCACGATGGCTCGCGTTCCGCCCCGTCCCGATGAGTCCTCCGCGGGACCGATCCGACGCGCTCCAGGCCGAGTTCGATCGGCTCTTCAACCAATACTCGGGGCCGATCTACAACTACGCGCTGCGGATGATCGGCGACGCGGACCGTGCGGCAGACATCGCGCAGGACACCTTCATCAAGGCCTTCCGCAAGCTCGACACCCTGACCGATGCCTCCGCGGCCCGCTCCTGGATCTACCGGATCGCCACCAACACCGCGATTGACGAGATGCGGCGAAGGCGCCACGTGGTGCCGATGAACGACGACGAGAAGCGGCACGACCAGCCCGACCGCGGCCCCGGGCCGGAGACGCAGGTGCTCTCCGGACTGCTCGACGAGCGGATCGGCCGGGCTCTGCTGCGGCTCAAGCCGAACCACCGCCAGTGCCTGATCCTGTCGGACGTCGAGGACATGAGCGCCGCGCAGATCGGCGAGGTGATGGAGATGAGCGGCGGGGCGGTCCGCGTGCTCCTGTTTCGCGCCCGGGCCGAGATGCGCCGCCTGCTGGCGGCGGAGGGCCTGGTCCGATGACGTTCCGTGGCAGCCATCCCGACGAATTGATCAGCGCATCGCTGTCCGGCGACCTGACCGATGCGGAGCGCGCTCAGCTCGATGCCCATCTTGCCCGCTGCGAGACGTGCCGTGCCACCCTGGCTGCGTTCAAGGCAGAGCGACGCATCCTCTCCGGGCTTCCGGTCGTCGACCCGCCGCGCGATCTGTCGGCGCGCGTGCGCGGCGGCATTGAGTCCGGGCGCTTCGCAGGCCCGTGGTGGGGGCGGCCCGGCAGCGTCGTGCCACTGCTCGCCTCGGCGGCAGTATTTGCCGCGGCCGTGTTGGCGGTGGTCGTCTTCGGCAACCTGAACCCTGCGCCCGTGGGACAGGAGACGAGCTCACCGCAGGCGTCGGTGTCGATTGCGCCCTCCGGCAGCGTGATCGAGTCGGTCGCACCAAGCGTCCTTGCCAGCGCTCCCCCGCTCGCGTTCCTTGGACCGGGCGACCTAGGCTACCTGTCGCTCAACGGTGGCTCGCTGCAACCCTCGCGCCTGACCTTCATCAACGACGCCACGGGAGCCTCCATCGACGCTGGTGCGCTCGACGGCCCGCCGATCGCTGCGGTGCTGTCTCCTGACGGCAGCTGGCTGGCCTACATCATTGAGAAGGGCGAAACCGGGGTCAACGAAGTCTGGGCACTGCACCTGACCGACGGCAGGATCGTTCCCCTCGGCTGTTCTCAGGCTGCTCCATTCGCGGATCGGCTCGCCTGGGCACCCGATGGGCGCTTCCTGGCCTACACCCTGGTCGACACCGACCTCGGGCCGAACGCCGGCTGTCCCACCAGCGATGGCACATTGGGCAGTCCCGATGCCTGGGTCTTCACCATCGCGACTGGCGAGCGCTCGAACATCACCCACACCGGCAACGCGTACGCCGCATCGTTCTCGCGAGTTGCCTCTGGCACACCAGGGTTCGCGCTCTACGTAAGCCACGCTGCAAGCCAGCCATGGTCAGAGCTCTGGGCGGTGAGCGGCGCGCGATACGACCAGATCACTGCAAGCGGAGTGTTCCTGCCGCTCGTCTCACCTGAGGGCAACCGCGCCATCTTCTGGAGCGGCACGATGGCGTCGAGCGACGCGGGATGGCAGTTCTCCATGGGCGGCATGCCGCAGCTTTCCGGTGACTTCCGATCCACGGGGCCTGCCTCGCCGTGGCTCGGCACCCCGCTGTTCAGCGACCTGACGCCGGTCGGAGGCGAGGCATTCGCTTCGGGCAAGTTCACGTGGGGGCCGGACTCCGACCTGATCGCCTTCTGGGACGGAGCGTGGACTGGCGTGCCGCAGAGCGCGGACGGCACGTACCCGAGCCAGGAGGACGTCTACGTGGGCCGAATCAGCACCGGCCTCCTGAGTTCGGCCTCCCGGATACCACTCGGCAACGAGACGATTGCTTCGATCGTTGCCGTCGCCCTCAGGACCGATGGTGGTGTCGCGGTAACGGTTCGCCGACCCTCGTCCGGAATCGGAGACCCTCCTTCGGCGTTCCTGGTGATCGCATCATCGGACAGCTTGGGCGTGGCCCGCGTCCCGCCACGATGGGCTGGGCCGGCGGTCTTCGGGCACTGAGGCGGGGCCGGCGACTGCCGCCACGCATCGGGCTAGACTCGGGCGCAATGAGCGAACGCCGGATCATGGACGCCGATGAGCTGCGTCGCGCCCTCACCAGGATTGCGCACGAGATCGTCGAGCGCAACGGCGGGACGGATGACCTGGTCCTGGTTGGCGTGCGCAGCCGGGGCGTCCCGCTAGCGAGGCGGCTGGCAGGGCTGATCGAGCAGCACGAGGGGGTGAGCCTGCCGGTCGGGGCGCTCGACATCACCTTCTACCGCGACGACCTGACCCGCATCGCCCATGCGCCGATCGTCAAGAAGACGCAGGCGATGCCGGAGATCGACGACCGCACCGTTGTCCTGGTCGATGACGTGCTGTTCACCGGGCGCACGGTGCGCGCTGCCCTGGACGCCCTGACCGATCACGGCCGGCCGCAGGCGGTTCGGCTGGCCGTGGTCATCGACCGTGGTCACCGCGAGCTTCCGATCCGTCCCGATCACGTTGGGAAGAACCTGCCGACCAGCCGCGAGGAGATCGTTCACGTGCGCGTGGTCGAGGAGGATGGAACCGATGAGGTGGTGCTCGAGCGGCCTCAAGTGACCGGCTGACCTCATTCCTGGGGACGTGGTCACCCGGTGACCACAACGGGCAATATCCAGCCGATTCTTCGCTTCCGTGGTCATCCCGTGACCAAACAGGGATCTTGGGCCGGTCCCACGGCCGTTCTTCCCCGTTGTAGCCACTGGGTGACCATGGGTCGTCGAGACGGGCGGCTATACTTGCCGAAATCCCCTTTAAGACGGTCCTGCGAGGCCGCCAAGGAGCATCGATTGACCGACCCAGCCGGGATGCAACGCCATCGGCCCGAAGCCGGTGGCGTCGTAGTGTCCGGGCGCGAACCGGTGATGGGCTGGCCGCACCGCCAGCTGCTCGACGTCGACCAGCTGACCCGCGCTGATCTCGAACGATGCCTCGACCTGGCGGTCGAGATGCGGGAACGACGTGCCCGCCGCGAGTCGCTCGACCTGCTGCGCGGCGAGGTGGTGGGGCTCGCCTTCTGCGAACCGTCGACCCGCACGCGCGTCAGCTTCGAGCTGGCGGCGACGGCGCTCGGCGCGCAGGTCGTCAACCTCCCCATCGAGGCCAGCAGCGCCACCAAGGGCGAGTCGCTGATCGACACGCTGCTTACCCTTGAGCGGACCGGCATCGGCACGATCATCCTGCGGCACCCGTTAAGCGGAGCCCCATACCTGGCCGCCCGCCACGTGGGAGCGCGGATCGTGAACGCCGGCGATGGCTCGCACGCCCATCCGACCCAGGCGCTGCTCGACACGCTCACCCTGCGCGAGGCGCTGGGGTCGCTGGAGGGGAAGAAGATCGCGATCGTGGGCGACATCGGTCATTCGCGGGTAGCGCGCTCGAACATGCACTCGCTGAGCGCGCTTGGGGCATCCGTCTGGCTGGCCGGCCCGCCGGCGTGGGTAGCGGGCTTCGCGGACT
>JBGQCU010000128.1:0-3877 GCA_041495495.1 Candidatus Limnocylindria bacterium | reverse complement strand
GGTCACCGGCTTCATGGGCAGCTGGCGCTTCCTCATCCTGCAGACGGTGCTGGTCGCGATCTGGATGGGCGGCAACCTGTTCCTGCTCACCCATCCGTTCGATCCGGCCCCCTTCATCCTGCTGAACCTGGCCTTCTCGACCCAGGCCGCCTACGCGGCGCCGCTCATCCTGCTGGCCGGCAACCGCTCGGCACAACGCGACCGACTCACCCTGGAACATGCGGCCTCGGAGGCCGACGTGGAGGAGAAGCAGAACGAGCGCCTGCTCCACGGCAACACCGAGATCCTCGAGCACGTCCAGGCGCTCGAGGAGCGGATCCTCCAGCTGGAGCAGCGGATCGTCGCGGGGCTCAATCCCCCGGCCTAGACCTCCCGCAGCCCGATGTCGGACCGATGCTGCCCGCCGTCGAGGCGGCAACCGGCCACGCCGCGGTCGGCGATCTCGCGCGCCGACGCCAGGTCATCGGCCAGGCCCACGAAGGTGACCACTCGCCCTCCGGATGTCTCGTAGCCGCCATCGCCGGCGCGGCGAGTCGCGGCATGGAAGCAGAGCAGCGGGCCCCTGTCTGCGATGCCCGACGGCTCCACGCCATCCAGGCGCTGCCCGCTCACGGTGGCCGACGGGTATCCCTCGGCAGCCACCACCACCCCCACGGCGGCGCCGGCGCGCACCGCCAGCGAGCCCTCCATCGCCCCGCGATCGCCGGTCGCCACGCCGAGCAGCGCCGAGGCCAGGTCGCCGTCGAGGAGCGGCAGCAGGACCTGCGCCTCGGGATCGCCGAAGCGCGCGTTGAACTCGAGCACCATCGGTCCGGCCTCGGTCAGCATCAGGCCCGCGTACAGCACCCCGCGATAGAGAGCGCCGTCCCGGGCCATGCGCCAGGCGATCGGCTCGAAGATGGTCGCGGCCGCCGCCTCGACCTCCGTCCGACCGAACCAGGGCACCGGCGCGTAGGCGCCCATGCCGCCGGTGTTCGGCCCCTGGTCGCCGTCGAGCAGCCGCTTGTAGTCGCACGCCGCCGCCAGCGGCACGACCGTCTCGTCGCTGACCAGCGCGAAGACCGATACCTCGCGTCCGGTCAGCCGCTCCTCGAGCACCACCCGCGCGCCGGCCGGCGCATCGCGCAGCAGGTCGCGCACGGCGGCCTCGGCGGCCTCGCTCGTTTCCGGCACCACCACCCCCTTTCCGGCCGCCAGCCAGTCGGCCTTGACCACCGGCGGGCGCTCGCTCGACCGCACGTGCGCCACGGCCTCCTCCACATCGTCGAACACGGCGCTCGCCGCGGTGGCGACCCCGGCCCGGCGCAGCTGGTCCTTGGCGAAGGCCTTGCTCGACTCCAGCCGCGCGGCGGCCCGGGTCGGCCCGAAGACCGGGATCGAGGCGCGCCGCAGCGCATCCGCCACGCCGGCCGCCAGCGGCGCCTCCGGCCCGATCACGACCAGGTCATACCGCTCCCGGGCGGCGTGCCGCGCCACGGCGGCGGGATCGTGGATCGGCAGGTCAGGGACGGCCTCCGCGACCGCCGCGCTGCCCCCGTTGCCGGGTGCGATCCGCACCCGCTCCACCGACTCGTCCCGGGCCAGGCGCCAGGCGAGGGCATGTTCGCGCCCGCCCCCGCCCAGGACGAGGACCCGCATCTAGCCGCCCGGCGCGGCCGAGGGCGATGGCGCCGAGGAAGGCGTTCCGACCAGCTGGCCGAGCCGGGCGATCACCTGCGCCAGGTCGTTGATGCGCGCCTGGTAGGTGCCCAGGTCGCCCGCCTTGAGGGCCGCCTGGGCGGCGTTATAGAGCCTCTGTGCATCCGCCACCAGCGACGCAACGTCCGACGGCAGCACGCCGCCGCCCCCATTGTCGGGCGGCGGGATCGTGGCCTCGCCGAGAAGCTGGCTGATCCCCTGCGCCACCGTGTCGGCAAAGGCGAGGCGGTTCTGGACCGCCAGGATCACGCGCTTGAACTCGGGGAACGACGATTGGGTGGACTGCAGGAAGATCGGCTCCACGTAGAGGATCGAGTCACCCATCGGCAGGACCAGCAGGTTGCCGCGCACCACGCTCGAGCCGGCGGCTGACCACAGCGTGAACTGGGCCGATATCGTCGAGTCCTGGTTGATGCGAGCCTGGATCTGGGCCGGTCCGAGGGTGGTCGAGGTGGACGGGAAGCGGAAGCTGATCCGCTCCCCGTAGTGGCCCGGGTCCATGCGCGCCGCCACCCAGCTGATCATGTTCGGCCGCGAAGCGGCGACCAGCGGCTGGATCAGGACGAACTCGGGGTTCGCCTCGCCGGGAAGCTTCATGATCACGTAATAGGGTGCGATCTGGCTCCCGGGTCCCCCGACGTCGGTCGCCTGGAGGGGGAATGACCAGCGGTCCTCCTGCTTGTAGAGGGCCTCGGCTCCCTGAGCGTTGGCGTCCAGGTGGTAGAGGAGATAGGCCTCGTTCTGGGCCGTGAACAGGTCCTCGGGGTAGCGCAGGTGAGCCTGCAGCGCCACCGGCATGGCGCTGAGCGGCTCGAACAGGCTGGGGAAGATGCGGGCATAGGCCTTGATGATCGGATCGGATGGATCGCTGATGAAGAAGCGCACCGATCCGTCGTACGCGTCGATGACCACCTTGACCGAGTTCCGCACGTAGTTCGCGCCGGGGAAGATGTCGGTCAGCGGCTGGGCATTCGGATAGCGATCGGTGAGCGTGTAGGCGTCCTGTATCCAGACCAGGCGGCCATCGGCGCTGACCAGGTACGGATCCTTGTCGTAGACCAGGAAGGGGGCCAGCTCCTGGACGCGCTCCTCGATCTGGCGACGGAAGAGGATCTGGGAGTGGTCGGTCAGCTGGTTGCTGATCAGCAGGTTCAGGTCTCCGAAGCGGACGGCGAAGAGCAGGCGGCTGAAGAAGTTGCCGACCCCCACCCCGGTCGTCCCGTTCCAGGTGGTCGTCTTGCCGCCCTGGTCGCCGAGCGGGTAGTCGAATTCGTCGGTGTTGGTGCCGACCACCACGTAGGAGGAGGCCGCCTCGCCGAAATAGAGCCGGGGCTGCCCCACGGGCAGCGTTGGCACGCCGTTGATGCCGCTCACCAGGTAGTCGGGCTGCCCCTCGGGCGTCACCGCGTTGACCGGCACCGCCGTGATCCCATAGCCGTGGGTGTAGACCAGCCGCTCGCTGGTCCAGGTCCGGGCGTTCTGCGGCAGGTCTCCGATCTCGCGGCCGCTGAGCATGATCTGGCGCTCAGCTCCCTTGATCAGGTAGCGGTCGATGTCGACGTCCAGGAACTGGTAGTACTGGCGCAGGATCTGCTGCTGGCCGAACGTGGTGAGCAGCGGCCGGTAGTCCCACAGCCGCATGTTGTCGAGGGTCGCCTGGTTGGCAGTGATCAGCGAGCGAGTGAGCGCCTGCTCGCCGGTGAACGGCCGGACGTCGATCGCGTCAAGGCCAAAGGCGGCGCGTGTGGCGGTGATGTTCTGCCCGATGTAGGTGCGCTCCAGCGCCAGCTCGTTCGGCTCCACGTTCAGCCGCTGCACGATCCCCGGATAGATCCCGCCGACCAGGATCGAGATCCCGATCCAGGCCCCGCCGGCGAGGACGATCGCCCACAGCGTCTTGAACCAGATGTTGGCCAGCAGCAGCGCCGCGGCGGCGAGCGCGACCACGGTCAGGATCAGGTAGGCAGGCGCCTGGGCGTGGACGTCGGTGTAGGTGGCCGCCTGGATCGTGCCGTGGATCCCGCGGGTGGAGTACGAGAGCTCGGCGATGTCGAGCTGGTAGCCGGCCGCGATCGCCACCAGCAGCAGCGCCCCCAGGGTCGACAGATGCGCCCGCACGGGTGCCGTGAGGCGGAGCTGCCAGCGCAGCGCCCCAACGGCGTAGGTCCCCAGGCTGAGC
>JBGQCU010000127.1:0-4031 GCA_041495495.1 Candidatus Limnocylindria bacterium | reverse complement strand
TCATCCGGCCAGCGCTCAACCGCATCCGCCACCCGACGGTAGGCGACCGCCTTGTAGACCAGCTCGCCGGAGATCTCCAGCATGTCGGCGATCTCGTTGAAGACGCGCGCCATCTCGGCATTGCTGATCAGCGTGGGATCGGAGCGCGAGATCGCGCGCGGTCGTGGCATGCGCGCCATTCTACGGGCACGAAAACGGCCCAACCCCCGGGCAGGGGTTGGGCCGCGTGCGCTGGTGCGGTGCTAGCGCTTGGTGATGCGCAGCGCGCGCAGCACCGTGGCGCCGAGGCTGCCATCGCGGCGAGGGCGGATCTCTTCCGTCACGTATCGCCGCTGGCGCGCCTCGCGCAGCATCTCGTCCTGCTTCAGATTTGCCAGCAGAGCGAGATACGTCGTTCCTCGGCTCATGGGAATCCTCCTGGTGTCTCGAGCCGCGAGCAATGCTCTCGGCCCTTCGTTGTCAAATGCTGCGGGTTGGTTCGTCGCTGATCGACGGGCGGCTGTCGGCCCCCCAACGGAGCGCGGCGAGGTCGAAGACCACCATCACCGCCACGATCACTACCAGTCCTACCATCTTCTTGTGCCTCCCGTCGTTGAACCTGTGTAACTGATGATTCGGTTATGAACGGTTACATGAGGTACTGTAGCGCCTTCGGGGTAACTTGTCAACCGCAGTACAATGGTTACATGCCTCAGAACAACGCCCCGCTCCCCGAGCCTGACCAGGCCGAGGAGCTGTTCATCTCATTCGGTAACACGCTCGAGTACGAGCACGGACAGCCGGTCGACTCCCTGCCCGATGTGACGGCTCTGCTCGCCTGGCTGCGCGCTCAACGGCTGCTCAGCGGACGCGGCCTGGCCGCCGAAGCCGCGCGACTGCGCCGCGACAGCGAGGAGGCGGCCCGACGCGTGGAGCGCTTCCGACACCTGCGCGGGGTGCTGCACGCCATCGCCGCCGAAGTGAACGACAGCGGCCATCCGACCACGGCCCAGCTGCGCGACCTGAACCACATCCTTCGCCACGGGCTGCACTACCACCAGATCGAGGTTGACCCCGACCGCACGCGCTACACATTCGCCCAGGTCGGTGACCGGCTCGACCAGGCGCGTGCCACCATCGCCAGCTCGCTGGCGCAGTTCCTGGCCGAGGACGCGCCTTCGCGGCTGCGGGTGTGCGCCAACCCAGCCTGTCGTTACCTGTTCATCGACCGTTCCCCGACGGGGAGACGGCGCTGGTGCGACATGCGCACCTGCGGCAACCAGGCCAAGGTCGCCCGCCATCGGGCACGAGCGCGAATTCACCTCGATGATGCGTTGACGCCCCCGGCCGGAGGGGTTCCCACCGCATCGGCATCGGTCTAGAATCAGGCCGGCCCGATCGCCAGGCGATGGCCTTCGCGCCGCGGAAACAGCATCGAGGCGAAGCTCGATCCAACGTGGATGCCGGTTCCTCTAGTCGAATCTGCACGCGCCCGTGGCCGATGGCCGGGGCGAGGGTGACCGCCTAGCGTCGAGCTCGACGCACCGAGCCCCCTCGCAATCCGTCCCGACCACCCGCGCGCGTCTCGCCCCATCTGACGCGAAAGCGAGGTGGTCGTTCCATGCTCTTCCTCAGCCGCCTGGTGGGCCGCCCGGTGCGGGATCGGGATGGCGATGTCTTCGGCAAGGTCCGTGACCTGATCGCGGCCCTCGGCGAGCAGTACCCGCCGGTCACCGGGCTGGTCGTGCGGGTCGCCGGCGGCCGTGAGATCTTCCTGCCGTGGACCGATGTCGAGGAGATCGACGAGGCGGGCGCCCGCCTGCGCACGACGCGCATCGACATCGCCACCTTCCGCCAGCGTCCGGACGAGATTCGCCTGTGGCTCGACCTGCTCGACAAGCAGATCGTCGACGTCGAGGACCGCAAGATCGTGCGGGTCAACGACATCCAGCTGGCGCCGGTCGACGGCCGGCTGCGGCTGGTGGCGGTGGATGTCGGGCTGGGGGGCATCCTGCGCCGGCTCGGACTCTCCGGTCCCGGGACGCGGCTGGCCGGCGCCCTGCACCTGGAGGCGGAGAACTACATCGAGTGGGAGGACGTGGACCCGGTCGAGTCGAGCGTATCGAGCCTCAAGCTGCGCGTCCCGCACCAGGCACTCTCAACCCTGCACCCCGCGGACGTGGCCCACATCGTCGAGCAGCTGGCGCCGCGGGACCGGGCCGGCATCCTCGCCGCCCTCGACGACGAGCGCGCTGCGGACGTGCTCGAGGAGCTGGCCGCGGACGACCAGGTCGACATCCTGGAGGCGCTCTCACCGGAGAAGGCGGCCGACATCCTGGAGGAGATGGGGCCGGATGAGGCCGCGGACCTCGTGGCCGACCTGTCCGAGGAGCGCCAGCAGCAGCTCCTCGACCTGATGGAGCCGGCCGAGGCGTCGGACGTGCGTGAGCTGCTCGCCTACGGCGAGGAGACCGCCGGTGGGCTGATGACGACCGACTTCATCACGGTCACCCCGGAGACGACCGCCGAGCAGGTGATCGAGCGCCTGCGCGAGCTGCATCCGGACGCCGATCACGTCTATTACCTGTACGTCACCGATGCCGACGGCATGCTCGTCGGCACGATCACCCTGCGCAGCCTGATCGTGGCGCACCCGGATACCCCGGTCCGCGAGTTCATGCGCCCCGACCCGATCAGCGTGGCGCTGGACCTCGACGCGGAGCAGGTCGGCGCGGCGATCGCTCGCTACAACCTGCTGGCCCTGCCGGTGGTCGACGCGGAGGGTCGCATGCAGGGGATCGTGACCGTCGACGACGCCTTCGAGCGAGCGCTCGGCGAGGGGTGGCGCAAGCGCCTCCCGGAGATCTACGAGCCGGCAGAGGAGCGGTAGCCGACCGTGACCCGGCGCCTGGCACTCCCCCGCCCGATCCGGCGCGCGCAGCGCTCGCTGCGCGAGCGCCTGCCGAACTTCCGCATCCATCGCACCGGGCTGCTCGCCTTCCTGGGGGTGATGGGTCCCGGGCTGATCGCCGGCCTTGCCGGCAACGACGCGGGTGGGATCGCCACCTACAGCGTGCTCGGCGCCGAGACGGGCCTCTCCCTGCTCTGGATCTTCCCGATCACCACCATCCTGCTGGTGGTGGTGCTCGAGATGGCGGCGCGCATGGGCGCGGTCTCGGGACAGGGGCTGGGCGACCTGATCCGCGACGACTTCGGGATCCGCTGGACGCTGTTCGCCATGGTCGTGCTGCTCATCGCCAACGGGGCGAACATCGTGGCCGAGTTCGCCGGCGCGGCGGCGGCGCTGGAGATCTTCGGCGTCCCGCGCTACGCGACCGTGCCGATCGTGGCGGCCGGGATCTGGGCGCTGGTCGTGTTCGCCAGCTATCGGGTCGTGGAGCGGGTCTTCCTGTCGGTGGCGGTCGTCTTCGGAGCCTACGTGCTCAGCGCCTTCGTGGCGGGGCCGAACTGGGGAGAGGTGGGTCGTGCGCTCATCACGCCATCGGTCTCCCTGACGCCGAATGCACTGCTGCTGATGGTGGCCACCGTGGGGACGACCGTCACGCCATACATGTTCTTCTATCTCCAGTCCTCGGTCGCCGACAAGGGGCTCGGCCCGGAGGAGCTGCCGCTCGAGCGCGCGGATGCGGTGCTGGGCGGCGTCTGGACCAACACTATCGCCCTCTTCATCGTGGTCGTCACCGCCGTCACCATCTTCCCGCGCGGGATCCATATCGAGAGCGCCGACCAGGCTGCGCTGGCACTGGCGCCGGTTGCCGGCAACTTCGCCAAGGCGCTGTTCGCCTTCGGGCTGTTCGGCGCATCAGTGCTGGCCGCCACCGTCATGCCGTTGACGACCAGCTACGCGGTGTGCGAGTCGTTCGGCTGGGAGTCGGGCGTCTCACGCAAGTTCAGCGAGGCGCCGGCCTTCATGGGCCTGTACACCGCCCTGATCGTGATCGGCGCGGTGGTCGTACTGATTCCGGGGCTGCCGCTGATCGGGGTCATCCTGATCAGCCAGAACCTAAACGGGATCCTGCTGCCGATCATCC
>JBGQCU010000126.1:0-4077 GCA_041495495.1 Candidatus Limnocylindria bacterium | reverse complement strand
TCCGACGAGATCCAGCAGGAGGACATCGTCATCTGCGAGCAGGTGCAGCGCGGCCTGCGCTCGCGCTCCTACGACACCGGGCGCTTTTCGGCCAGGCGCGAGAACGGCGTCTACCATTTCCAGAACCTGGTCCGCGAGTTCCTCGGAGAGTCGACATGAACGCAGCGCCCCGCATCGACGGACGGCTCACCGTCGCCCTCGTATCCGAGGTCTTCTGGCAGCCTGACGGCATCGGTCGACTCGGTGCGACCCTCGGCCAGTGCGTCGAACGCGGCGCTGACCTGGCGGTGCTGCCGGAAATCCCTCTCAATCCATGGCGCCCCGCCACCAAGGATGCGGTCGACGCGGACGCAGAGCCGATGGACGGGCCGCGAGCGCGCGCCATGGCGGCAGCCGCGCGGCAGGCGGGGATCGGCCTGGTGGGAGGGATCATCCACCGCGACCCCGCCACGGGGCGACGCACGAGCCGCGTGCTTGTCTTCGATCAGGCCGGGGAGGTGGTGGCCACCTACGAGAAGCTGCACCTGCCGGAGGAGCCCGGCTTCTGGGAGACGAGCCACTACGAGCCCGGGACGCACGCCCCGGAGCGCATCGACGCGTTCGGCCTGCCGATCGGCCTCCAGGTCTGCAGCGACGCCAACCGGCCGGAGGGCTCGCATCTGCTGGGCGCCATGGGAGTGCAGGCGATCCTGATCCCGCGCGCAACCGAGGAACGGACCTACCAGCGCTGGAAGATCGTGTTCCGCGCCAGCGCGCTGACCAGCTGCTGCTACATCCTGTCGGTCAATCGGCCCGATCCGGAGGCCGGCGTGCTCATCGGTGGGCCGTCCGTAGCGGTCGACCCGAGCGGGCAGGTGCTGGCCGAGACGACCGATGCGATCGCCATCGTGACCCTTGAGTCCCGCGTGGTCAGTGCCGCGCGGATCGCCTACCCCGGCTACCTGCCGGTGCGCGCCCGTCTGTATGCCGATGCCTGGGACGAGATCGCGGGGTAGGACGGCGAGCCACGCTGAGCCGGGGAACGTCACCTAGGAGAGGGTGAAGGTACCCTCAGCCAGCAGCTCCCCGCCGCGGTAGACGCGCATGATGAAGTTCCCGGGGCCCCAGCCCTGGATCAGGGTCGCCGCGTTACGGACGCGGAAGCCGGCGATCGTGGCAGCGGCGTCCACCTGGATGCTGCCATCCGCGCGTGCCTGCACGACAGTGGGAACGCCGGCGGCGTCGACGCGGGTGACCTCTTCCTGGATGGTGCTGACGCCGAACGGCTCAGTCAGCTTGATCGAATGGGCGAAAGCCACCCCGGCCCTGAAGGTGGTCGTCACACCCGTGACCTCGCGGGTCGTGGAGTTCAGCCCGGTGCCGAAGGTGAGCGTCCCAATCAGGGGCGGCGTGGACCCGACGCTCCCCGTGGCGCTCTGCGAGGGGCTCGGCGCCACCGAGGCCGAGGCGATCGGCGTCACCGATGGCGTGGGGGTCGCGGTCTCGGTCGCGACGTTGGGTGCGGGCGGGATCAGTTTGGAAAGGAAGAGGCCGAGCCCGATCGCCAGCACGATGGCGCCCAGCGTGCCCCCGATCGAGATGAGCGAGGCCTGATCCGTCGGGAAGATGCCCCGCGGGCCGCCGGCCGGGCGCCCCGCGGGTCGAAGCGCGAATCCGCACTGCCGACACACCTGGGCCCACGAAGGGTTGGCATGGCCGCAGTTGAAGCACTCGATGGTGTCGCCGCTCATCGGGCCAGAGCCTAGCATGCAAGCGGCCGCCGGCGGTGAGAACGCCGACGGCCCGTGAACCGCCGCGCAACCGGCCGTCCGCGGGCGATGCTAGCGTATGGAGTGGTGCATACCAGCACCACGCTAACCTCACCGGAGCGCAGCGGACCGACGGGCGATGGTACCCAGGTACTGGTCGAGCCCAGTACCTGGGTCCTACTGTCTCTCCTGGCATGATCCATTCATTTCCACAGCAAACAGGGAGACCCATTCCGTGAGAAAGCTCTTGGCACCTGTCATCGCATTGGGTGTGGCGCTGGTCACCGCGGGCATCGTCCTCGCATGGAGCCAGCCGGTATTGACCGCCGAGTGCGCGGAGGACGCGAGCCACTACGAGTGGAAGATCAACCTCCCCACGGAGGCCGACTACAACATCGACTGGTCGTTTGATTCTGGCTTTGCCACCTTCACGCACCACGACTTCGTGACCGCTGGGAACCACGAGTTCCTCACCGCGCAGGGCGGACCGATCCTGTACGTGCGGTGGTCGAGTGACCACAGCGTCAAGACGCAGGCCGACGCGAATGCAGAGCTCTGCACGCCTCCGTCCGTCGAGCAGTCGATCGCCGCCTCCGTTGAGCAGTCGATCGCCGCCTCCGTTGAGGAGTCGATCGCAGCGCCGCCCGTCCAGACGGTCGAGGCCGGCACCGGAACCCCGGCTGCCAGCGTTCCCAACACGTCGCTGAACGGCAACGGCTCGAGCCCCCTGCCGACGGTCATCTTCAGCATGGTGCTGCTGGCGTCTCTCGGGACGCTCGCCTACACCAATGTGAAGGTCGCGAGGGCGCCGCACCGCAACCGCTAGGCTCACGACCTGGGTGCTCCCCGAAGACGGAGGAGAGGTTCGCCTCTCCCCCGTCTTTTCGCGTGATGACCCCAACCGGCAACGTGCACGGGCTGGCCAGGGAGCTGTAGCCACCGGCCCTCGGCGACATGACGCTGTGGTGCCGGAGGTGGGAGTCGAACCCACACGAGCTTGCGCTCACCGGATTTTGAGTCCGGCGCGTCTGCCGATTCCGCCACCCCGGCGCGGGGAGGGTGATGGTACCCGAGGTGCGCCGTGGCTAGGCGCGAACCTCCTGCCGCATGAAGCGGATGTAGGCGATCGCGAAGCACACGACGGTCAGCGCGACCAGCGCTACCACGTGCGGCCAGACCAGGAGCAGGCTCTGGTCGAGCGACAGGAGGGTTGGGATCTGCTGCTGCGCCTGGGACAGCTGGCCGAGCGTGGCAGGCACCGAGGTCTGTGTCAGCGACGGGTTGAGCAGGACCGATGACGCCTCCGTGTAGAGCGTGGTCGGCAGCAGGCGCAGCACGAATGCATGCAGCTGGTAGAGGCCAAGCGCCTGGTCGACCGCGGTGCTGCTGGTCACGGGCGCCAGCGCGCCGAGCAGCAGGTTGAACAGGAATCGGCCGAACATGGCGATCAGCATCCAGACCCCGAAGCCGACCAGTGCGGCTGTTGCGGCCCTCTGAACGACCACGGAGAGCAGCAGCCCGAAGGCGAGCCACAGGGCGACGTAGGCGATCGTCACCACGAACCAGATGATCAGCCGCAGCACCTCCGACCAGGCCGGCACGATCCCGAGCCGCAAGAGCCCGAAGCCGGAGATGAGCAGCACGACCGACAGGAGCACGAGCGTGATCGCTGCCAGCGAGGCGACGAACTTGCCGTTGATCACGTCGTCGCGGTGAATCGGCTGGGCCACCAGGCGGGGGAGGGTCCCCTGCGCGCGCTCGCCGTTGACCGCGTCGAAGGCGAAGGCGATCCCCAGCAGAGGTGCCGCCAGGCCGATGAAGCCCTGCACGCTGACGTCAAGCCCAAAGATGGAGACGTCCTGCGGGCCGATGATGAACAGCGCCAGGAAGACAGCCTGCGCTCCGCTCACCTGCGATGCCAGCTGGTGGATCCGCTCGGTCGCCAGGAAGAGGGGTATCCCGGCTGCCAGGCCGAGCACCAGCAGCAGCACGAAGAAGCGGACACTCAAGACGTGGTCGGCGAACTCCTTGCCGGCGACCACCAGCCAGCCGTTGCGCGGCACGCTGCGTGCGAGCGCCGCCCCGCTGGCGGCGACTTCGGGGGCAGGGAGCTCGACCACGGTCATGCGACTGCTCCCGCCGGCTTGCCGGCATCCGGGACGGCTGGGCGCAGCCCGGATTCGTGCAACGCCGCGCGGTAGATCTCGTCGAGCGCGGCCCGGGTCGAGCGGATGGCGGTGAGTCCCAGCCCATCGCGGGCGGCGGCCGCCAGCACCGCCTCGCGCACCTGGCGCCCCGCATCCGCGGGTCGGACGGTCAGGGTCCATGG
>JBGQCU010000125.1:0-4463 GCA_041495495.1 Candidatus Limnocylindria bacterium | reverse complement strand
CGAGAAGGTGAAGGTCGAGGTCGCCCAGGCCACTGCGGGGCCGATGGCGGTCGTGGCGAAAGACGGCGTGGCGACGAGCATGTCCGCGAGGTTCTGGAGCGACACCACCAGGCCGATGAGCGCCAGGGCCAGGGCAACGCGGCTGCCCGGCAGGTGCAGACCGAGCAGCAGCCCGATCGACCCGGGCACCACGATGACGAGCCACTCCGTGACCACGATCCAGGTCGATTTGTAGAAGGTGATCGGCGGGATGGCGAAGTCGTTGCTGGCCCAGACGACGATGGCCGCCAGCAGCGCCGCCGCCGTGACCGCGAAGACGGCCCAGGTCAGCGCGCGCCATGGCCGCTCGTTCGTCGACGCGGTGGGCGCGGGGGCGGCGAGTGGCGGCGCGGCCATCGGATGAGGGTAGCGGATGCCGGCCGAGGTGGGGAGCAGGGGCGAGAGCACTCATCGCTCCTAACGGCCAAGTTGGGAGCGCTCGAGACTGGAATTTGGCGGTGGGGAGCGGTCAGCGCTCCTGGCGGGCAAGTTGGGCCCGCGCGGGGCCGTAAGCGATGGCTTCTTGGCCGTTAGGAGCGCTCAGCGCTCCTGCGGTGGGAGGAGGCGGCTAGGGGACGGTGTAGAAGGCGGGGTCGGACTCGGCCACCAGGAAGAGGCCGAGGGCGGTGGCGCGAATCACCTGGACGCGGAAGTGGGTATCACCCGACGGAATGTCCCCGGCTGTCGCCGTGTAGGAGCCGGCGCCCTGGGACGGGATGGCGGTCAGCAACGTGGCGCCGGTGAAGTACGAGGGGGACGAATCGGTCGCGGAGTAGACGAGCTTGTACCAGGTGAAGCAGTCGCCGGCGCCGGCGTACTGAGTCCAGGTCATGAGGGTGTCGGCGGGGTTGACGTCGGGGCCGACGGTGAGCGAGCCGAGCGAGGCGACCGGACCGGCGACTGCGGAGGTGACGGCCGAGGCGCCGATCACGCCGTCATCGGCGTTGAAGGCCATGGAGCGGTAGTAATAGGTCACGCCGGTTGAGGGAGGCGTGTCGAAGGCCGAGGTCTGCCCCACGTTCGTCGTGTAGGTGCCGCCCGGATCGACCGCCCCGCCCTGCGGCGGATAGGCCATCGGGATCGAAGCGCTGGTGTTGCGCAGGGTCGTGTAGTGGTTGAACGCCTCGCCGATGTACTGCGACCAGTCGAGCAGCACGCCGCCGTCGCAGCCGGTGGCGGACAGGGTCAGCACGGCGATCGCGGGGGTCGGCACCGCGGTCGGTTCCGAGGTGGGCTTCGCGGTCGGCTTGGCGGTGGGCTTGGCCGTCTCACCGGCGTGCAGCGCGGCCGGCTCGACGGTCGGCTCGAGGCCGGGGGAGAGGCTGGCGTCGAGGCTCGGCTCGGCGAAGGAGGCGGACTCAGACGGCACCACGGCCGCGACGCTCGCCACCGGCGTGGCCTCGGGTCGATTGCCGATCGCCACGTACAGCTCCCGCGCCGCCACCACGCCCGCGAGCAGCAGGACCACGGCGACCGCCACCGGGAGCAGGCGCGGGACGCGGAAGAACGAGGGGAGCGACCAGGCGACGCTGACGCGCGGCTCGCGGTCGCGCGGCTCGCGCTGGCGCTTGCGGCTCGGCGCGGCCTCGCGGTCGGGAGCCATGGAGACGAGCCGATCGCGCAGGCCGGCGGCGAACTCGCGGTCCGGCGCGACGAACCCGGAGGAGCGGCCGCGGTCGCCGGCATCGGCCAGTCGCTGGGCGATCTCGTGCTCGAGCGGGTCAAGCAGCATCGATCGTCTCCTTGGTCATGGCGTCGCGCAGGGCGCTGATGGCGCGATGCAGCCGAACGGCGAAGGTGGCGCGCGAGCAGCCGAGCACGGCTGAGGCCTCATCGGCGTCGAGGTCGTCGTAGAAGCGCAGGGTGAGCACCTCGCGCTGCTGCCCGGAGAGGCGGGACATCGCGGAGCGCAGCTCGTCGCGGTCGAGCGAGGCGGCGAAGGCGTCGGCGACGGGGCCATCGGTCATGGCCAGGGACACGATCCGCTTGCCGTTTCTCATGTGGTCGACCACCGCGTTGGCGGCGACCCGATACAGCCAGCCGCCGAATGCGTCGTTGCGGAAGTCCCGGTTCCGCACCGCCTCCAGTGCCCGCTGGAAGGTGGTGGCGGTCACGTCCTCGGCCACCGAGCGCTCCTGCACGCGGCGATAGGCGAAGCCATAGATCCGCGGCAGGTAGAAGTCGTAGAGATCGCCGAAGGCATCAGCGTCAGACCGGGCACGCTCGACCAGCGAACGCTCCCGGTCACGGTCCATGCGACTGGCGCCGTTCGGTCCATCCATCGGCCTTCGAGGCTATGGAGAATGGTGCGGCGGGGCAATCGGCCGGCAGTACTGTGCATGCCGCCGTCCGTCACCCCGCCGCTGCACCCCATGGGCCTCGCCTACTGGACCGTGAGGGTCATCGCATCGGTCAGGCCGAGTGCGTAGTAGCCGCTCCCGTTGTGTCCCATGCACAGGACCCGATAGGTCCAGGTCTGCCCGACCTCCACGTTGGAGTCGGTGAACTGGGTGGTTCCCTGGTCATGGAAGTAGACGAGCAGCTCGGTGCCGTCGTTGAGCGGGTACATCGGGTTTGGGTTGGTCGCCGAGCGCACGACCTTGTAGGCCGCGAACGCGTCGGATCCGCAGGCGTCCCAGGTGAGATGCACGCCGTCCGCGGCCTGCACCACTCCGAAGCCCATGGCCGATGGCTCGACCGGGGTCGGGTCGCTGCACACCCGCGTGGCGCTGCCGACGTTGCTGGAAGCGAGCACGGTGTACCCGTCCCCGACATGGACAACCGCGAAGGCGCGGTAGTAGAACGCGGTGTTGCAGGGGGCGTCGCCGTCGACGTAGCGGCGATCGCCGCCGGCCGCGACCACGTCCACCAGCTGATCACCGGGGCCTAGCGGCCAGGTGGCCTCGCCGTCCGTGGAGCGGACCAGCTTGTACTTCTGGAAGTCGCCGCTGTAGACGCTCCACTCGACCACGACCTTGCCCAGGTCGGCGTTGAAGCCGGCTCCCAGGGTGAGGTCGCCGCTGGCCGGGGGCTCCGACGGCGGGTTGTCGCTCGGCGGGTCCTTCGGCTCCTCGACCGGCGTCTCGGCCGGGGTCTCGACGGGCGGCTCATTGGGGGGGAACTCGCCGTCGCAGGGAACCGGGTTCCCCTGCTCGTCCTGGCACGCGGCGACATTGCTGCCGGCGGTGCCGTCCTGGCCCGCGCCCGCGAGCTCGGAGCCGGGCGCGAAGCCATCGGTTCCGACGAGGTCGCCGCTGGCGGCCGGGGCAGAGCTGGCCGGGTGGTCGAAGAGGCTGGCGGTCATCGGTCGAACGACGGTCGAGCCGAAGGCGAGGGCGCCGATCAGCAGCAGCGCCCCGAGCGCGCTGGTGGCCGGGCCGAGGGTGCGCCTGAGCTTGTCCATGGTGGTGCGTGCTCCGTTGGATGAAGGTGTGGGCGCTGCCCTTCGCCCGATGAACACCAACAGAACGTGGAGCGCGCCGCGGGATTACCCCTCCGGGGCGGGCAGTGGTACCGGGGAGTGCCCTGACTTTGGGGTGGGAGTGGTGCGCGTGGGGGCTGGCTGCGGCTGGCTGCGGCTGGAAGGGGCGCGTTTGCACGGGGTGCAAGCAACGGCCAAGGCGAGGGGGTTCGGTGCCGTTTCGTTGCCATATCGTTGCCATTCCCTTGCACCGCGTGCAAACCGCAACCAAGTTGGGGGCCTGAGAGCGCCCTGAGGACCCCGTTCCGGTGGTTGCTTGGCCGTTATGTGCACCGGGTGCAAACGAGGTTGGATCGCGAAGCGGGCGCTCACGCCGCGAAGGGGCGCCCGTGGCCCGGGCTGGCGCTCGTACACTCCCCGACGTGCAGCGCCTCCCCGGCCGAGCCACTCCGCGCCAATGGCCGTGGGTGCTGCTGGTCTTCGCGGGGATCGTGGCGGCCTACGGCACGTACCTGGCGCTCAACGTCGCGCCGCCCTTCGCGCGGTGGCCGGCCTTCTACGCGACGGATCCAACCACCGGGCAGCTCCTCCAGCCGGTCGCCGGCGCGGGTGCGTTCCAGACCTTCGTGCTGAAGAGCTGGGCCGATGCGGCCATCCCCTTCGTGCCGCTGATGGTCGTCCCCTACCTCAGCTACCTGCTCATCGTGCCGCTGGTGGTGCCACTGCTGAACCTGCGGGCAGGGTCGTTTCGGCGCTTCCTGACCATCGGGCTGGCCCTGGTCGTCAGCCAGCTGGTCCTGGACCTCGCCTACTTCCTGTTCCAGACCGAGGTGATCCGCGACGTGCCCGCCGGAGGCGGGCTGCTCGGCTCCCTGGTCAACGCGGTGTGGAATGGGGATCAGCCGTTCAACGCGTTTCCATCGGGCCATTGCGCCTGGACCACGGTCGCCATCATCTCGCTCTTCCGCCTGCGAGCCCGATACCCCCGCCTGGCCTGGGGACT
>JBGQCU010000124.1:0-4526 GCA_041495495.1 Candidatus Limnocylindria bacterium | reverse complement strand
TGACCTCCTTCAGGACCGATGCGGACGGGCGGCCGGCGCCGCCCGTCCGACTACCATGCCCGACGTGGCACGCATCCTCGTCGTCGATGACGAGCCCAAGATCGTCCAACTCGTCCGCGACTATCTGGAGCGGGCGGGCTTCGCCGTCTCAACCGCCCGCGATGGCAACGAGGCGCTGATGCGCGCCCACTCCGAGCGCCCCGACCTGATCGTCCTGGACCTCGGCCTGCCCGGGCTCGACGGGCTGGAGGTCACTCGCCGGTTGAGGCGCGACTCCGGGGTGCCGATCATCATGCTCACCGCCCGCGACGACGAGACCGACAAGGTGGTCGGCCTGGAGCTGGGGGCCGATGACTACGTCACCAAGCCCTTCAGCCCGCGCGAGCTGACGGCGCGGGTGCGCGCCGTCCTTCGCCGCCACGCCCGAGACACCGACGCCGAGGTCATCCGTGCCGGCGACCTGACCCTGGATCTCCCACGTCTGCGAGCCGAGGTGTCCGGCCTTGCCGTGTCGCTGACGTCAACCGAGTTCCAGCTGCTCGCCGCGCTCGCTCGCCAACCGGGCCGCGTCTTCACCCGCTCGCAGCTGCTCGACGCCGTCCACGGCGTGGCCTTCGAGTCGTATGAGCGGGCGATCGATGCCCATGTCAAGAACATCCGCCGCAAGATCGAGCCGGATCCGCGAACGCCTCGATTCCTGCTCACCGTGTACGGCGTTGGCTACCGGCTGACCGATGCCTGACGACCGCTGGCGCACCCGCCGCCACCGGCCGCCGTGGTGGCCAGAGGGAGAGAGCTGGCCGCCCGCCGACGGCATGGGCCCCGAGGGCTGGCGTCACATGCGCGGCAGATTCATGCGGCGCATGGGCTGCTTCTTCCTGGTGATGATCATCGTCTTCGCATCGGTGGTCACGCTCCTCGCCTGGCTGATCGGCAGTGCGCTCGGCGCCGGGCAGCCACCCGCGATCGCGATCCTCATCGGCCTGTTCGTCCTGTTCGTCCTGGCGATGCTCGGTCGAAGACTGAGCCGAGCCGCGGCGCCGGTTGGTGACCTGATCGAGGCCTCCGGCCGCGTCCAGTCGGGCGACTTCAGCACCCGGGTCCCCGAGCGCGGCCCGCGCGAGGTCCGCACCCTCGCCCGCGCCTTCAACGATATGAGCGCCCGGCTCGAGGAGGTCGAGCAGCAGCGTAGGTCCGCCCTGGCCGATGTCTCGCACGAGCTGCGCACCCCGCTCACCGTGATCCAGGGCAACCTCGAGGCCCTGCTCGACGGCGTCTACCCGGCCGATGCAGAGCACCTCCAGCCGATCCTCGAGGAGACGCGAGTCATGGAGCGGCTCATCGACGACCTGCGGACTCTGACCCTGGTCGAGGCTGGCAGCCTGGTCCTCCATCGCGAGCCAACCGACCTCGGAGCCCTGCTCCACGAGGTGGGGGCCAGCTACCGCAGCCAGGCCGAACAAGGTGGTGTTGAACTGACGGTCACCGACGCGGCCGACCTCCCCACCCTCGACGTCGACCCGGCTCGCATCCGCGAGGTCGTCTCAAACCTCCTGACCAACGCCCTCCGCCACACGCCGCGGGACGGCACCGTCGAGGTGTCAGCGCAGCGCGCCGGCGGGGAGGTGGAAGTCACGGTGCACGACACCGGCACCGGCATCCCGCCCGACCAGCTCGATCGCATCTTCGACCGCTTCTACCGCTCGCCCGACTCCCCGGGAAGCGGGCTCGGCCTCCCGATCGCCAAGAGCCTCGTCGAGGCCCACGGCGGGGTCATGACGGCCGTGTCTGGCCTCGGCGACGGGACGACGGTTCGATTCACCCTGCCGTCCGACTCCGCAAGCGGGTCCCGGTAAGCGCGCCTTCATCGGCTCATGCGAGGCTCTCACGCCTGGCTCTGCATATCAGGCTTGACATGATGTTCGGTCTACTGTACATTGGGGCTAATCTACTTAACAACGAGGAGCCCCATGCCGTACCGTGAGAAAGTCGCATGGCTGTCGCTGATCGCGATGGCCGTGGCCTTCGGTCCCTACCTGACCCTGATGACCATTTCGCCGCCGACCGGACCTCTGCCGAACCTGCCCGCGTTGTCCTTCTTCGCTGCCACCGTGGCCGTGCAGCTGGTGATCCTGGGGGTCGGACACCTCTGGCTGCGGATCAGCTCGCCCCAGGATGCGCGAGTGCCAGCCGACGAGCGGGACCGCGCCATTGCGCGCCGATCGCTCGGCGCGGCCTACTACACCCTGCTCACGGGAATGGTCCTGGTCGGCATCATGCTGCCCTTCACCTCGGGCGGATGGATGATCATCAACGCCGCGATCGCCGGGATCGTGCTGGCCGAAGTGGTCCACTACGCGGTGGCCGTGTGGAGCTACCGCCGGGGCTGGCATGACTAAGGGCCAGATCACCAACCAGATCCGCACCCTGCGCTTCCTGAACGGCGAGATGTCACAGGCCGAACTGGGTCAGCGCATCGGTGTCACGCGCCAGACCGTCGCCGCCATCGAGGCCGGCAAGTACTCGCCCTCGCTGGAAGCGGCGTTCCGGATCGCCGAGGTGTTCGGGAAGAGCCTGGACGAGGTGTTTCAGTGGGAGCGGTGAGCACCGCTCGCACGCGGTCTCCTTCCCTGCTCGCCACGCCCCCGTCACGCTTGCGCCTTGATCCCTGGCGGCTCGTACCCGATGGCCGATAGGCCCGCACCGCTAACGCCCTGCCCCGATCTTTAGCGGTCCTTGCTCAGGCGCTCGGTCCTTTTGGGATCCCAGTCAGGCCGATGATCCACAGGCCGCCGAAGCCCATCACGACTAGCCCAAGAACTGCTTGACCCCATCGGGGGCCATTCAGGAGACCGATCGCCAGGAGTTGCACTCCCGGAAGGACGAAGAGGACGGCCAGCGCGAGAAACCTGAGCCGGTACCCGGCCAATACCCGAGCCGAGGAGCGGATGGCGTACCCGGAGAACGTGACCGGCAAGCTGCCGAGGAAGAGGATGACTCCAGGGACGAATACCAGCCAGTCAGGCAAGGGGGGCATTCGCGAGCCTATAGCTCGCCCGACTCCATCATTCGTTTCAGGTTGACGAGGCCCTGATCCCAGCTCTTGCCGTACCAGCGCGTGAACATGCCGCCGAACAGCTTGGCGGCACCCGTCATGAAGAAGTCGATCTGCGTGTCCACGCGCGTGCCGCCCGCGACCGACTCGAAGGTGAGCATTGCCTCGAACGGGGCGTTCTTGGAGGTCCCCTTCAGCCCCGCCCGATGCGGCGGCTCGTAAACCGTGGTCACGGCATCGTTCTCGGTGGTCATCATCCCCATCTTCACCCGGGCGCGGCGCGTGGATCCCACTCCGTGCGGGGGTGGCGACGTCCACCACTCCTTCACGTTCCCCGGGAACCACTTCCCCGTGTTCTCGACGTTCGCCACTACGGCGAAGACGTCCTCGATCGGCCGGTTGATGGTGATCGAGCGATGCACCGATGACGCCACGGCCTGGCGTCAGCCGATGCGGATCATCTTCTTGTTCACGAACTCGTCGGCGCCGAAGCGGCCGAGCTCGCGGCCCGAGCCCGAGCGCTTGATCCCGCCGAACGGCAGCTCGGCGCCGTCGGCGGCTACGATGTTCACGAACACCATGCCGGCCTCGATGCCGTCGGCGACGCGGAGCGCCTGCGCCTGGTCGGTGGTGTAGACGTACGAGCCCAGGCCGAACGGGGTGTCGTTCGCGATGCGCACGGCGTCGGCCTCGTCCTTCGCGCGGTACACCTGCGCGACCGGGCCGAAGAACTCCTCCCTGGAGGCGGGGTTGTCGGGAGTGACATCCGTCAGCACGGTCGTCTGGAAGAACGCGCCGTGGCGGGTGCCCCCGTGCACGAGCGTCGCGCCGTGCTCGATCGCGCGCTTGACCTGCGCGTCGACGCCCTCGGCGGCCTTCAGCGAGGACAGCGGGCCGAGCGCCGAGTCGGCCGACGTCGGGTCGGTCGCCTCGATCTCGGCGATCTTCGCGGTGAACTTCTCGAGGAAGGGCTCGTACAGCTCGTCTGCGATGATGAAGCGCTTGGCCGCGTTGCACGACTGGCCGCTGTTGTCGAGGCGGGCGTCGACCGCGTTCTGCACCGTGGCGTCGAGGTCGTCGGTCGAGAGCAGGATGAAGGGGTCCGAGCCGCCGAGTTCGAGCACGACCTTCTTCAGGTGGCGACCGGCGATCTCGGCGACCGCGGCGCCGGCGCGCTCGGAGCCGGTGAGCGAGACGCCCTGCACGCGCGGGTCCGCGATGACCTGCTCGATCTGGTCGTGCGTGGCGTAGATATTCACGTAGGCGCCGGCCGGGAAGCCCGCGTCGAGGAAGATCTGCTGCATCGCGGCGGCGGACTCGGGGCACTGCTCGGCGTGCTTGAGCAGGATCGTGTTGCCGATGATGAGGTTCGGGCCGGCGAAGCGGGCGACCTGGTAGTACGGGAAGTTCCACGGCATGACGCCGAGCAGCACCCCGAGCGACGAGCGGCGGATGACCGCCGAGCCATCGC
>JBGQCU010000123.1:0-4605 GCA_041495495.1 Candidatus Limnocylindria bacterium | reverse complement strand
CACGGCCGTCCTGGAGGGCGACCTGGAGCGTGCCGCGACATTGAGCGGCGCAGGAGATGTCCTCCGCGAGCCTCTCGGCGAGATGGCCACCCCGATGACCACGCTCGGCCTCGAGGATCCCGCGCTGGCGGCGCGCACACGCTCGGGCGACGAGGCGTTCGAGCGGAGCTACCAGAAGGGGCGAACGCTTACCCTCGACCAGGCGAGCGACCTGCTGCGTAGGGCTGGTGGCGACGGCGGTAGCACCCGGCGTGAATAGTTGCGGGTGCGACTCGCTCCGTCGGCTCCACCCCGCGGCGCACCCGGTGCCCGGCTTGAGGAGGGGCGGCGCCCTTCGCTATACTCCGGCTCGGTCGGCAGCGCACCACCTGTCGATCGGCTTCCGTGGGTAGGTTGAGCAGGTGGTGAGCTCCGCTGACTGTAGATCAGCCGTCTTCGACTGTGGGGGTTCGATTCCCTCCCTGCCCACCAACCATCGGCATACGGCGACGATCCGATACATAGGTTTACCATGTTAAACCGATGGTTGCCCGTCATCTCGTGGTTCCGGCACAATCTGCGCGCGCCCACGTAGCTCAGTTGGCAGAGCACGTCCTTGGTAAGGACGAGGTCTCCGGTTCGAGCCCGGACGTGGGCTCCATCCCCCCAGCGCGCACGAGGTCCGATCAGCGGTGAATCCCACCATCGTCCTGCCGCTCCTGGCGTCCTTCCTTTCCTTCGTGTTCGCTGCCATGGTCGGTGACCAGTGGCTGCGCCGGAGGCATGCCTACCAGCTGGTCTGGACCATCGGGCTCATCTTCTACGGCGTGGCGGCGGGGGTGGACTTCCTGGCGGCGGCAGGGGGATGGAGCGAGGGCCTGTACCGGACCTGGTACCTCGCCGGCGCATTCGGCGGCGCCGCCTACCTGGGGCTCGGCACGATCTTCCTGCTGAACCGCACCCGCTTCGGGTACTTCGTGGCCTTCCTGCTGGTCGGCAGCGGCCTCATCGCGCTTGCCTTCGCGTCGGCGCGCATGAAGGAGGGGGCGGTCATTCCGGCATGGGGCATCGCCGCGGTCGTCGGCGCATGCCTGGTCACGGCGATCGCCGTCGCCGTGGCCACGCGCTCCGATCGCGGACTGGCCGCACCAATCGCCGCGGTGGCCCTTGCGATCGGATCGGCGGTGGCGATCGTGATGACCCTGCTGGCGCCGGTCGCCGCCCCGGGCTTCGCGATCAACGCGACCACCCACGCCCCGGTGGGGGACGCCTTCCCCGGCTACCTGCGCATGCTGGTGCTGCCGTTCAACATCACCGGCGGCCTGGCGCTTGTCTTCGGCGCGATCTACTCGGCGTACATCTTCATGCCCAAGCAGCGCGTGCTGCGTGTGACCACCGGGCTCCCCGTCGTTGGGCAGCTCGGGAGAGGCTTCGCCGTGGGAGTGAACTTCCTGGCCTCGATCCCCGGTGCCGTGGGAGCCCTGCGGGCGGGCACCCTGAACTCACGCGTGCCGGCCACCGTGCTGATCGCCGCCGGCGGCCTGATCCAGAGCACGACCAGCGGCCTGACCCGCTTCGGGATCACCTGGGGCTACTACCTGGGAGAGCTGCTCGGCGTGCTCCTCATCTTCATCGGTTTCCTGGTCAGCATCGAGGTCTTCAACGACATCCGGCTGCCGTTCACGCAGGTGGTGCTGGTGCGGCGCAAGCAGGCGGAGCCACCTGGCGGCCCCCCGGCCTGACGCGGCTCTGCGCGGGGCCGGTCCCGGCGCCGCCATCCGTCGGGCCGCCCAGCGTCAACGGGCCGCCGACGAGTACTCGCCCTGCACGTGCCCGATGTAGTCGCTGATCGATGGCACCGCCACCAGCCGGTCGTGGAAGAAGCTGTTCACCAGGTTCTTCAGCAGCTCGCGGGCCGCCTCCGCGTCGGCGGTCAGCTCGACACCGAGATCGCTCGTGTCGAGCTGCTCCCGCAGCCGGACCAGGGTGCGCACGATCTCCGTCTCCTCTGCGCCATCGAGAACGCTCGCCACCTCGATGATCAGCGCATCGGCCTGGCTCACCGCCTCGGGCATGGTGGTGGCCTCGTCGGGATTGATCGCGTCGTCGATGGTGCGCACCAGCGCCCAGACCTGGTACAGCATGGCGGCCGGCTCGTCGAACAGCTCACGCAGGTAGGCGGCGTCGATGTACCGGCCGGTGAGCCGGAAGACGTTGTACATGCGCTTGGCGGCCTTGCCGTAGTTGAGCTCGTGGGTCAGGTACTTGGCCACCTCGTGCTCGAGCTGCGCGACGTACTCGTCGAGCGCGTCGGGGCTCGCGTGGCGCACCAGCTTCGAGAAGATCGGGATCGAATCGGCCTCCAGGTACACCTCCTGGAAGTAGCCGTCGAGGTGCCCGTCGAGTGGCGTGATGGTGCCGTCCGGCGCCTCCCAGGTGACATCGAGCATGTTGCTGGCGTTGGCGAGGGTGCCATGCGCCGGATCGACGACGACCCAGTCCAGCTTGCACCAGCCGGGGTCGCCGGCGACCTCCTCCCAGGGCAGCGTGACCGGCTCGCCCGCCGCGCTGGTCGCCGCGATGTGGCCCTCCCTCACCTCCGCCGGTGTCCAGCTCAGCGCTCCGCCGCGCGCCACCGCCCTTGTGCCGCGCAGGAGGTCAACCGGTGCTGAGCCGAACTTGACCTCGATCAGCCGATACGTATCGCCCCGTTCGGTGGCGAGCGCCTTTTCGCGCATCAAGATGCCCAGCAGGTGGCAGGCCTCGCCGCGCGTCGCGGCGTGGATATTGACCCGCTCGAAGTAGTCGCAGTCCCCCGGGTTGGTCTGGATCTTCGACTGCGCTGCGGAGCCGGAGAGGGCCAGGGCCGTCTCCACCCCGGGGCGGTCGTCGAAGCCAACGATGCGCCCGACCGCGCGGAAATGGGCCAGGTGGGCAGGCGAGAAGTCGAGCATGCTGACCCGGTGGCCGAAGACGCCGCTGCCGGCATCGAGCACGATCTCGCCGCCCGAATCGGCCGCCATCGCGCTCAGCCAGCGCAGCGCCTCGGCCTCGTCCAGCTCGACGCCCATGCGCTGCGCCGCCTCGACGATGCGGGCGAGATCCTCGGCTGGCTGGCTCGGCTGGGTCATCGATGCGCTGCGCCTCCCTGGCCCGGCAGTCTAGCCCGCACCCGGCGTCGTTGACAGGCCGAGCGTCGGAGCCCTAGAATCAGCGGGCTTTCCCCCGGTGACCAGCCCTTGTTTGGCGTGGGCGGCGGCGGGCGACTGACGAGGACATCGCACCGTGGCCAAGGCCGAGAATCGTCCGGTGATCTCGCTGGCGTGCACCACCTGCAAGGAGCGCACGTACAGCACCCGCAAGAACAAGAGGAACGACCCCGGCCGGATGGAGCTCAACAAGTTCTGCCCGCGCTGCCGGCAGCACACGCTGCATCGGGAGACGAAGTAGGCAGAGGCGCGTCGGTAGGGGTGTAGCTCAACTGGTAGAGCACTGGTCTCCAAAACCAGCGGTTGCAGGTTCGAGTCCTGTCGCCCCTGCCAGCTTCATCGGTCCGTCATCACCTTTCACCAGGAGCAACTGAAGCCATCGTGTTCAGCGGCATTCGCCAGTACCTCACCGAGGCCTGGTCCGAGCTCAAGAAGGTCGCCTGGCCGACCCGCCAGACGGTGACCAACCTGACCCTGATCGTCATCGCCGTTTCGGTCGCGGTCGGCGTCTATATCGCCATCCTCGACACCGTGCTGCGCGAGCTGGTGGGACAGGTGCTGAAGTGAGCGACGAGCAGGTCGCTGACAACGGGGCGCGCAACGAAGCTCGCCAGGCCGCGCGCCTGTCGCGCGAGGCTCCCCAGCCGGACGACCCGTATGCCGCCGAGCGGACCACGAAGCAGTGGTACGTGATCCACACCTACTCCGGCTACGAGAACAAGGTCAAGGCCAACCTCGAGCACCGCATCGAGTCGATGGGCGTGGAGGACCAGATCTTCCAGGTCCTGGTGCCGATGGAGGAGGAGATCGAGATCAAGAACGGCCAGCGCCAGACCGTCAACAAGAAGGTCTTCCCCGGCTACGTGCTGGTCGAGATGGTGATGACCGATGAATCCTGGTACGTGGTGCGCAACACGCCCGGCGTGACCAGCTTCGTGGGATCGGGCAACCGGCCGACGCCGCTGATGGAGGGCGAGGTCAAGAAGATCCTCAAGCAGATGGGGGTCGAGGCGCCCAAGTTCAAGCTGCAGTTCACCAAGGGGCAGAGCGTCCGCGTCAAGGACGGCCCCTTTGCCGAGTTCATCGGCACCGTGGACGAGGTCAACCCGGAGCGCAACAAGGTCAAGGTGCTGGTCAGCATCTTCGGTCGCGAGACTCCGGTCGAGCTCGACTTCCTGCAGATCGACAAGCTGTAGAGAGGGAGGGGCGCAACCCGCTCCGCTTGCACCTCGGAGGAGACCTGAGTGGCCAAGAAGATTCGCGCGATCCTGAAGATCCAGGCGCCCGCCGGCAGGGCGACCGCTGCAGCCCCGGTCGGGCCGGCGCTCGGTCAGCACGGCATCAACATCATGGAGTTCATCAAGGCCTTCAACGAGCGGACCGCCGGCCAGGCCGGCTACGTCGTTCCGGCCGAGAT
>JBGQCU010000122.1:0-4635 GCA_041495495.1 Candidatus Limnocylindria bacterium | reverse complement strand
CCGCGGAGGGCGCGGGGGTCGACCTGCTCTTCGCACCCACCGCCGACGAGATGTACCCCGATGGCTTCGACACCTGGGTCGACCCCGGCAAGGTCGGCAGCTACCTGGAGGGCGCCGCGCGGCCCGGGCATTTCCGGGGGGTGGCCACGATCTGCACCCGGCTCTTCCTGCTGGTCCAGCCGCAGGTTGCCTACTTCGGGCGCAAGGACGCGCAGCAGGTGGCGGTCGTCAAGCAGCTCGTCCGCGACCTCGCGCTGCCGATCGAGATCGTGGCCTGCCCCACCATCCGCGATCCCGATGGGCTGGCAATGTCGAGCCGCAACGTCTTCCTCTCACCCGACGAGCGAGCCATCTCCATCGCGCTGCCGCGCGCGCTGGAGGCGGGCGTCGCGGCGCATCGGGCCGGGGAGGACGCGGTGCGCGCCGCCCGCACGGTGCTCGATGCCGAGCCAGGGCTGCGGGTCGACTACGTGGCCGAGGCGGACCTGGATGGCCCCACCCTGGCGGCCGCGGTGGTGGTCGGATCGACGCGTCTGATAGACAATGCGCTCCTCACGCAGAGGCCTAGCGAATGACGACCAGCCACACCAACGTGGGCGACGCCCAGGTCCCCGCCAAGCTCGCCATCACTGAGCTGGCCGAGATGAAGCGGCAGGGCACCCGAATCGCGATGGTGACCGCGTATGACGCTGCCGGCGCTCGACTGGCGGAGGCGGCGGGCATGGACATCGTGCTGATCGGCGACAGCGCCGCCATGGTCGTACTCGGCCACGACTCGACCGTGCCGGTGACGATGGACGAGATGCTGTTCATGACCCGATCGGTGGCGCGCGCGGTACGCCACCCGCTGGTGGTCGGCGACATGCCGTTCGGCTCATACCAGGTCAGCGACCAGGATGCGGTGCGCAACGCGATCCGCTTCGTCAAGGAGGGCGGGGCCGACACGGTCAAGCTCGAGGGCGCGGGACGCATGCTGCCGCGGGTGCGAGCCATCGTCGAGTCGGGGATCCCGGTGATGGGGCACGTGGGCCTGACCCCGCAGTCAGTAACTGCGTTGGGCGGCTACAAGGCGCAGGGCCGAACAGCGGCCAAGGCAAAGCGGCTGGTCGCCGATGCATTGGCATTGCAGGAGGCCGGCTGTTACTCGCTCGTGCTCGAGGCGGTGCCGACCCCGGTCGCTGCCCGCATCACCGAGGCGCTGACGATTCCGACCATCGGGATCGGGGCGGGACCGCAGTGCGATGGGCAGGTGCTCGTGTACCACGACCTGCTGGGCCTGACCGAGGGGCACACCGCGCGCTTCGTCAAGCGCTATGCGGACCTGGCGACGGTCATCCGCGAGGCGCTCGCCGCGTTCGTGGCTGACATCCGGTCGGGCGCCTACCCCGAGGAGCGCCACACGTACGGCATGCCGGCCGATGAGCTGGCCGCCTTCGAGGCGGCCATCAAGGAGAAGCCCTAGCCCGCGACGCTGCGCTCGATCGCAGTTCGCAGGGCCTCCACCGCAGCCACGCCGAGGCTCAGCACGCCCCCGATCCCCTCCGGCGCCGGCGCACGCCCGGTCGACAGCGCGAAGACGGTGTCCCCGTCGAGCAGCGTGTGCACCGGCGAGATGGCGAGCGCCAGCGCGTCCTGGGCCTGGACCGCCAGCCGCTGGCACTGCGCCCGGTCCAGCGACGCGTCGGTGGCGACCACGGCCAGCGTGGTGTTGGTGCCGGCCGGTGGCACGCGCCCCGTCGGCGGCCCGGAAAGGAGGAGCGATGAGGCGTCGAGGAAGCCACCGGAGCCGTCCCGCACGCCGGCCAGGATCCGTCCGTCGCGGCCGATGACGTTGCCGACCGCGTTGGTGATCGCCAGCGCACCGACCGTCGAGCCGTCTGGCAGGCGCAGCGCGGCGCTGCCCACGCCACCGGGGCTGACCCGCTCCGGCCCGGCCAGCTTGCCGACGGTGGCCCCGGTGCCGGCCCCGATGCGGCCCTCGAGCGGTCCGTCACCACGCTCCGCGGCGGCGCAGGCGGCGTAGCCGTCATCCGGGCCGGGCGCCGCCGTGGCGGAGCCCACGAACAGGTCGAACAGGATCGCCGCCGGCACGATCGGTACCGGGCGCGCCCCGGTCTCGAACCCGATGCCGCGCTCCGCCAGAAAGCGCATCACGCCGTCGGCCGCGGCCAGGCCGAAGGCGGAGCCACCCGCCAGGCACAGCGCGTGGATCCGCTCAACCAGCGCGGTGGGACGCAGCAGATCGGTCTCGCGGGTGCCAGGCGCCGAGCCGCGCACGTCGACGCCGGCCACCGCACCGCCATCCGCGAGCAGCACGGTGCACCCCGTGACGCCCACGGCGTCGGTGGCATGGCCGACCCGGATGCCCGGGACGTCGCGGATGGTCAGACGCTCCCCGGGATTCATCGGTCTAGACCTCCAGCTCGAAGACGAGCTCCAGGCCGTCCTCGTCGTCCCACTGGTCGCCAGTCTGCCGGAAGCCGAGCTTGGCGACGAGGTTGAGCGAGCGCTCGTTGTCCGGGGCCACCGCGGCGCGGAAGCGGTGGATGCCGTGCAGGCGGGTCGCCCAGTCAAAGGCGGCGCGCACCGCCTCGATGGCGTAGCCGTGGCCGCGTGCCTCGGGGATCAGCGTGTAGCCGACCTCGACCATCCCGCTCTCGTCCGGCCCGGCATGGAAGTTCAGGTAGCCGATCGTGGACAGGCCTCCGTCCAGCGCGCGAAGGAGGATCGGCCGCAGCAGCCAGGGGGCATCGGCGGGCCGCAGGCGCAGCTGCTGGGCCCGCAGGGCGGCCAGCCAGCGAACGTCGTTGAGCCAGGTGGAGGTCAGCGTCGTCCCCAGCTCGGCGGCGACGCTTCCGCCGTCCCCCGTCGCCAGGCGGTCAAGCTGGTCGAGCGAGAGGAGCGGCAGCTCCAGCCGCTCGGACCGGATGACGAGATCCTCGTCCACGCCCGGCAGCGTACCCCAGCGCAACATGGCGAGAGTCCCGCCGGTACGGGACCAACGGCACTGGCCCGCCGGTGCGGCCAGGCAGAGGCTGGAGGCAGACCGAGGCCGACCGACGCAGATGCACCGGACGAGCCGGGCCATCGAATGCGAACATTCGCAGGGTGAATGAGATGCTGAGCAAGCGAATCCTGCTTGCCTTCGACGGATCGGAGCAGGCCAAGCGTGCGCTGACCTTCGCCGTCGAGCTGGCCAAGCTGGCCCACGCGCAGATTGGCGTGGTGAGCGTCGTGCCGGTGCACGCCGGACGAATCGGGATCGACCCGTGGGACGACCGCAAGGTCCACAGCGCAGAGCTGCTGGAGGCCAAGCGGCTGATCACCGAGGGCGGCCTGACGCCTGAGCTGCACGAGCCGTATGGAGAGGTCCCCGACGAGATCATTCGCACCGCCGAGAGCGGCAGCTACGACCACATCGTGGTCGGCAGCCGGCACCGCGGCCTCGTGGAGCGCACGCTCCAGGGCTCCGTCTCGGAGGCGGTCGCCGTCAAGTTCCCGGCCACGGTGACCATCGTCGGCTGAGCGTTCGTCGATCCAGCGCCAGAGCGCCCGGCCCGCTGGGTCGGGCGCTTGCGCTGTCCGCTGGTCCAGGTCCAGCGACCTAGCCCGGGGCCGGGGCAAGGCCGGCCTTGACCGCCTGGATGCGGCGGTACGAGGCGTCGATCCGCGCCTCGCTGATCCGCCCGTCGCCGACCATCCCCTCGACCAGGTCAATGGTCCGGCCCACGATTCCCTCCTCGAACACCTGCTGGTTGGCGATCGTCAGGATGTCCACTCCGGCGTTGATCGCCAGGCGCACGGCGTCCTCGTACCCGAACGCGTCGCGGATGGCCCCCATCTGCATGTCGTCGCTGAGCACCAGCCCGTCGTAGGCAAGCCGATCCCGCAGGATGCCGGTGATGGTCGCCTGCGACAGGGTGGCCGGGTAGTCGGGATCGAGCGTCGAATTGAAGACGTGGGCGGTGAGGATCGCATCCACCGTTCCGCTCGCGACGAGGCGCTGGAACGGCTCCAGCTCGACATCCGACCAGGTCGCGGTCACGTCCACCACGCCGAGGTGCGTGTCGCCGGTCGAGCTGCCGTGCCCGGGGAAGTGTTTGAGCGTGCAGGCCACGCCCTCCTGGTGATGCGCGTCGATGAAGGCGCCCGCCTGCGCAGTGACCACCGTCGGGTCCGCCGAGAAACTCCGGCCCAGTGAGCCGATGATCGGGTTGGTCGGGTTCACGTTGAGGTCGACGACCGGGGCCAGGTTGAGGTTGATCCCCGCTGCGCGCAGCGTGCGCGCCATGCCGGTCGCCTCCTGGCGCGTGAAGGCGAGGTCAGCCCGCTCACCCATCGCCTGCGCCGAGACGGTCGGCGGGAAGCCGTGCCGCTGGTCGAGCCGGGCGACCCGCCCGCCCTCTTCGTCGACGGCCACGATCAGGGGCACGGCGGCGACAGCCTGCAGCCCGCCCACCAGCGACACCAGCTGCTCGGGGCTGGCGATGTTGCGAACCGGCGTCGCGGTCGGCGTGTCGTAGTCGAAGAGCACGACCCCACCCAGCGCGTGGTCGCGGATGTCGGCGACGATCGAAGCCGACTCATCGACGGTGAGCCCGCGGAAGCCGACCAGCAGCATCTGCCCGATCTTCT
>JBGQCU010000121.1:0-4987 GCA_041495495.1 Candidatus Limnocylindria bacterium | reverse complement strand
TGGCCGACGAGCAGAACGACGCCTGGCGAACGTACCTGTTCCTGAGCGACTCCCCGGGCCAGCGCGCGTAGGCGCGCACTCCGCTCCGAGGAGGACCGATGCGCGACGGTGACCCCCTCAGCATTCAGCTGCCGCCGGCGGTGGCCCGGGTGCTGGCCGCTCTCCAGCAGGACGGCGAGGAGGCGGTCCTGGTTGGCGGCTGCGTGCGCGACCTCGTGCGCGGCGACGAGCCGATCGACTGGGACATCGCCACCTCCGCGCCGCCGGAGGTCGTCTCGCGGCGCTTTCCCGGCTCGACCTGGGAGAACCCGTTCGGCACCGTCACCGTGCTGGATGGCAGCGGCGGGCCGGGGATCGAGGTGACGACGTACCGGGTCGAAGCCGGCTATCGCGACCGCCGCCGACCCGACGCCGTGCGCTGGGGCCGCTCCCTTGCCGACGACCTGGCTCGGCGCGACTTCACGATCAACGCGATGGCATGGGTGCCTGATCAGGCCGCGGCGGGCCCCGGCACCTCCGGCCCACCGGGCGGTCGGCTGGTGGACCCGTTCGGCGGCGCTGCCGACCTCGAGGCCGGGCTGCTGCGGGCCGTCGGGGACGCGGACACGCGCTTCAACGAGGATGCGCTGCGGCTCGTCCGGGCTGTCCGGCTGGCCAGCCGCTTCGACCTGCATCTCGACGCTGACACGGAATCGGCGATCCGTCGCCACGCGCCTGCGGCGGCAGGCCTCTCCGGGGAGCGTGTCCGCGACGAGGTGATGCGCATCCTGGCCGGGGCGCCGCCCCCGTCGCGCGCATTCGCCCTGATGGAGCGGCTGGGGCTGCTCGCGGTCCTGCTGCCCGAATTGGCGGCGCTGCGCGGTGTGCCGCAGACCAAGCCGCTCGCCGGCGATGCGCTCGACCATTCGCTGCGCGCCGCCGATGCGCTGCCGGCCGGCGACCCGGTGCTGCGCCTGGCGGGCCTGCTGCACGACCTCGGCAAGGCCACCACGCTGGGGGACGGGCACTTCCTCCAGCACGAGCAGGCCGGTGAGCGGCTGGCCGGGCAGGTGATGCTGCGGCTGCGGGCGCCGCGAGCGCAGATGACCCGCGTCGGGCGCCTCGTGCTGCATCACATGTTCACCTACTCGGCCGACTGGACCGATGCCGCCGTTCGCCGCTTCGTGCGGCGCGTCGGCGCCGACCTGCTCCCCGACCTCTTTGCGCTGCGCGCCGCGGATGACGCTGCCTCCGGCGTTCAGGAGCCGGTGGCCGGTGGCTGGGAGGAGCTGCGGCGGCGAGCTGCGGCCGCCGTCGCCGGCGATCCGCTCGAGGCCAGGCACCTGGCGCTCACCGGCGACGATCTGGTGGCCGAGCTGGGGATCGCGCCCGGACCGGCGATCGGCCGGCTCTTGGCGGCGCTGCTCGATGCGGTGCTCGAAGATCCGGCGCTCAACTCGCGCGATCGGCTGCTGGCGCTCGCTCACTCGCTGGCAGGTGGATAGGGCGCTGCTACAATCGGCGATCCGGAGCGCGTGCCCACGTGCCCACGACCTTCAGCGGAGGCCCGATCTCGGCGATGACCGCCCTTCGCCGCACTGCGCGGCTTGAGCATCGGCTGACCCGGCCGAATGCTTCGCTGGCGGAGCTGGATGCCGCCATCGGGCTCGCGCTCGAGCACCAGCTGGCGTCGCTCGCCGTCAGCCCCTGGCTGGTCAAACCGGCGGCCCGTCGCCTGGCCCGCACCCAGGTGCGTATCGCCACGGTGATCGGCTATCCCCATGGCGGGCAGGTTGCCGCAGTGAAGGCCTTCGAGGCGTCGAAGGCGCTCGAGCACGGGGCCACCCAGCTCGATTTCGTGCTGAATGTCGGCGCCCTGGTCTCCGGCGACGACGAGGCGGTCCTCAATGACATGCTGGCGGTGGTGGAGATGGCGCATTCGGCGCTGGCCACCACGGGCGTGATCGTGCAGGCCGGGGCACTCAACCAGGAGCTGGTCCGCCGCGCCTGCCGCCTCGCAGCGCGCGCGGGAGTCGACTCCGTGGCCACCTCGACCGGCGAGGAGCCGGCCGCCACGACCATCGAGTGGGCGAGCTTCCTGCGCAGGGTGGTCGACGAGCAGCTGCAGGTCACGGCGGCCGGCCTCTTCACCGATCTGGACCAGGTCATCGACGCGGTCGCGGCGGGCGCCGATCGCATCTCGACCTCGTTCAGCGCGGAGCTGGCCGGCGTGGCGGCCGCCTGGCTGCGCGAGCCGGCGCCCTCCACCTCGAAGCCGTCGCTCGCCGATGTCGCCGCGGCGGCCGGCTGACGCGGATCGGCGAGGAGGAAGGCGGTCGTGCGGATCCTGGTCGTCGGCGGCGCCGGCTACGTGGGCTCGACCAGCGTCGAGACCTTCGTCGACGCCGGCCACGAGGTGACCGTCTACGACGACCTGTCGACCGGCCACACCTCGGCGGTGGTGCGTCCCGCCCGGCTGGTGCGCGGGCAGATCGAGGATCGGGCGCACCTGGAGCATGTCCTGCGCGAGGACCGGATCGACGCGGTCCTGCACTGCGCGGCCAAGTCGCTCGTCGGCGAGAGCATGGCCAACCCTGGCCTCTACTACCGCAATAACGTGGGCGGCGGGGTTGCCCTGCTGGATGCGATGCATGCGGCAGGCGTCAATCGGCTCGTCTTCTCCTCCACCGCGGCGGTCTACGGCGAGCCGCGTCGCGTCCCGATTGCCGAGGCCGACCGGACCGAGCCGATCAACCCATACGGTGCCACCAAGCTCGCCTTCGAGGGGGCGATGCGCTGGTTCGCCGCCAGCCATGACTTCCAGGCCATCAGCCTGCGCTACTTCAACGTCGCCGGCGCCACCGAGCGCAACGGCGAGGACCACGAGCCTGAGACGCACCTGGTGCCGCTCGTGCTGCGGGTGGCGGCCGGCGAGGCGACCCACGTCCAGATCTTCGGACAGGATTACCCGACCCCCGACGGCACCTGCATCCGCGACTTCATCCACGTTCGCGACCTTGCCGCCGCGCATCTGCTGGCTCTGGAGGCGACCGGCGAGGGCGACTCGTCGTTCGAGGTCTACAACCTCGGCTCGGCCGCCGGCTTCAGCGTGCGCGAGGTGGTCGAGGCGGCCCGCAAGGTGACCGGCCGCGCCATCCCGGCCCGCGTGGTGAAGCGACGAACCGGCGACCCGCCCGTGCTGGTGGCCTCGTCGCGACGCGCCCGGCGCGAGCTGGGGTGGCAGCCGCAGCACTCGAAGCTGGAGCAGATGCTGGCCGATGCCTGGGCCTGGCGGCTCACCCATCCGACCGGCTACGCCAAGCCGCCCCGCACCGATGGGGCCGCCGTCGACCGCTCGACCGCGGACGGGCGCGGCGATCGAGGGGTCGCTCGGCCGGGGGCGCCCGCTTCGGTCTAGTCGGCCGCGTGGTACGATCGCGACCCAGCCCACCTCCCTCGGAGCTCCCGTTTGCCTGAGACTGAATCCCCTGCCGCTCCCCGGCGTGCCCGTGCGCCCCGCCGAACGGCCCCGCCGCCCCCGCCAGCGGCCAACGGCAACCCTCCGGCCGATGACTCCGAAGCCTCACCCCTGACGGCCGCCGTCATGGCGGCGCAGCGTTCCCATCGCTTCGGCGAGATCGAGCTCCCGGTCACCATTGCCCGGGCCATCGAGAAGATGGGCTTCACCCAGCCGACCGAGGTGCAGGACCGCGCCATCGGGCCGCTGCGGGCCGGGAAGGACCTGATCGGCCAGGCGCAGACGGGGACCGGCAAGACCGCCGCTTTCGGGATCCCGATCGTGGAGAAGGTCGATCCGACCGCCCACTTCGTGCAGGCCCTGGTGCTCACCCCGACCCGCGAGCTGTGCGTGCAGGTGACCGAGGAGATCCGTCGCATCGGCGTCTTCCGCAACGTCGCGGTGGTCGCCATCTACGGCGGCTCGAGCATGGATCGCCAGGTCACCGCCCTCAAGCGCGGCGCCCAGGTGGTGGTCGGCACGCCGGGGCGGGTGCTCGACCTCATCCGCCGCGGGGAGCTGCGTCTCGACCGGGTCAACACCGTGATCCTCGACGAGGCCGACCGGATGCTCGACATGGGCTTCATCGTCGACGTCGAGACGATCCTGTCGCGCTGTCCGCGGCAGCGCCAGACGGCGCTCTTCTCGGCCACCATGCCGTACGCCATCCTGCGCATCTGCGATCGGTTCATGGACAAGCAGGCGGAGCACATCATCATCCGGCCCGAGATGCGGACGGTCGAGACGGTGCGGCAGCTGGTCTACTTCGTGGCCGAGCAGGACAAGGTGGCCGCCCTCACCGAGCTGACGGATCAGTACGGCTTCGATCGGCTCCTCGTCTTTCGGCACACCCAGATCGGGGTCGACCGGCTGACCGCCATCCTGGCCCGCCGCGGCCGGAACGTGGCCGCGCTGCACGGCGGGCTGTCGCAGGGCGAACGCGACCGCACCCTGGCCAACTTCCGGTCCGGCAAGATCCAGTTCCTGATCGCCACCAACGTAGCGTCGCGCGGGCTGGACATCACCGACCTGCCGTTCGTCCTGAACTACGACATCCCCGAGGATTCCGACACCTACGTGCACCGCGTCGGGCGCACCGCGCGGGCCGGCCGCGAGGGGACAGCCATCACCCTCGTCGGCGAATGGGACCTTGCGGCCTGGGACCAGATTCGCAAGGAGGTCGGGGTCGAGGTCGAAGAGGGCGAGCTGAAGCTCTATAACCGATCCTGAGGTGAACCCGATCGCTGGCCGCGCGGTACCCTATCCGCCGATGCCGAACCAGGAGCCCCTCCTCCCCCAGCAGGGCACGCCAGCCGCGGTGATCATCACCAGCGTGCAGTGGCTGTTCGAGCCGTACTGGTCGGGCGATCGGCTCATGGCCCGCCTGCGGGACGGTCGGGTCACCCTGACCGATGCGTCCGGCGAGCCTGCCGGACCGGAATACGCCGAGGCGGCCGACGAGCTGCTGGCGGCGATCGATGCCGACGCCGC
>JBGQCU010000120.1:0-5033 GCA_041495495.1 Candidatus Limnocylindria bacterium | reverse complement strand
GTCACCTTGACGGGGGGCCCCACGACCTCTTCGGTCTTCTGCTTGACCGTCTGGATCAGCTCACCGGCCCACGGGCAGAACGGGGTGGTGAGCACCATCTTGATCTCGGTCGGCGCGCCGTCGGTCCCGATCTCGATGTGCTTGATCAGGTCCAGGTCCACGATGCTCATCCCGATCTCCGGGTCGTGGATGTCGTACAGCGCGGTCATCACCTCGTCGACCTTGGCGAGGTTCGAGTCAATCGTCATTGCCGACTAGTCTAGCAAGGATTCGCGCGAGAGCGACCGGGGGCCACCCGTCCAGCGCCGCGCTGCACGGTCTCAGCCACGCGCATCAAGCGTGGTCAGTCCGGATCCGGGCCGGCGACGTTCACGTTCTGCGGCCCCGCTCCCACTCGGACCACGAAGAACTCGGCCGGCTCATCGGATCCGGTGATCTCCCGATGGACCATCCGGGCGGGAGTGAAGATGAAGTCGCCGGCCATGGCCTTCACCTCATCGCGCCCGCCCGGACCGAATCCGATCGACACGCCGCCGCTGAGCACGTAGATGTAGGAGTCGCGATCTCCGTGGTGATGCCAACCTCCCGCCAATCCAGCCTCGGCGCGCACCCAGCCGACCCAGGCGCCGCCCTCGTCCATGATCTCGCGGCGTTCCATGCCCGGGGTGGGAGGGCCGGGCGCCACCTCGCCGCCAGTTGCGCGGATGACGATCGGTCGAGCGTGCACCACCAGCGACTCGGGGGCTACACCAGGCGGGAGAAGAAGGTCGGGCGGGCGGCGGGGACGGTAGGACGGACGCGGGTGTAGCCCTCGTACACGATCCCCTCGCGATCGAGCGCCGCGCGCAGCTCGGCGATCTCCTCGGCGGTGTCGGACTGGCTGGCGTGGCAGGCCAGGGCGGCCAGCTTGCGCCCGGCCACCGCGGTGACGTCGATCCGATGGCTCGCCGCCCCCTCCTCCGGGGAGAGGTCGTAGCGGCGCTGACCCGGGCCGAAGACGGGCGCCACCACGTAGACCGCATGCGGCGCGATCCCCGACTCTGCCAGCCGCTCGACCGCCCAGCGGGTGGCAGCGCCGACCACCACGTGGTCCGCGTCGTTCGTCACACCATGCGCGCCGAAGGTGATCACCGCGTCGGGTCGGCGATCGGCGAGCCAGACGGCGATCTCTTCGACCAGGGTCGAGAAGGGCACCTCCGACAGGCGGCCGTCCGGATGGTCGACCACCGTGACCTCGTCCATCCCGATCTTGGCGGCCGCGCAGCGCATCTCCTCCTCGCGGGTATCGGCCAGGTCGAGGTCTGGCACGCGCTCCGCGTTGCCCGCTTCGCCACGGGTCAGAAGGAGCAGCCGCACGGTTCGACCGGCATCGTGCGCGAGGGCCAGCGCCCCGGCGGCGGTGAAGCTCTCGTCGTCGGGGTGCGCGAAGACGGCGGCCAGGCCGCCGATCGGGTCACGCTGACGATCGGTCACCGATCCTCCTCGTCCTCATCGCTCAGGTTCCGCCAGCCGCGCTGCGCGACGGCGGTTCGCATGGTACGCAGGACGGCCAGCTTGGCGCTGGCCAGCTCCGCGATGAAGCGGGCGGTCCCCGCCTCGTCCAGGTCCGATCCGGACGGAGCCGAGTCGCGACCGACGTTCAGCCAGGCCAGGTGGTATCGGTCCATCCGGCCCCAGACGCGTTCGAGCAGCTCGTCGGAGTTGAGCAGCCAGGCGCGGAAGAGGTCCCAATGCGGGGTGGCGACGAGCGCCTCGCCGTCGGCGATGAGCCGATCCGTCTGCTCCAGGAAGGCGCGGCGCGACATCACCGCGCGCCGCGGGGTGGGGGTGCTCACGCTGCCGAGGATACGGCCTCGCGGGTGCCCTCGCGCCCGTTCGTACTATTGCCGCTCGCCGGTGGCGAACGGGAGACTCAGCGGTGCACGGCCGCACCACGGAATGCCTTGGACCGATCCCTCGCCGCGACCATCGCCCGCACCGGAGGCCGCCTCGCGGCGGTGCTCCTGCCGCTGGCTGCCTTCGCGGTCCTGCACGCGCTCTCCTTCGCCCAGAAAGGGACGCCGCTCCCCTGGGTTGAGCCAGGGATCGCGTGGACCGCCGCGCTGGCTGCCGGCCTTGCCCTGCTGGTTGCCGTGGCGGCAACGGTCGAGAAGGGTCGCGCCCGGGATGCCGGCGACGCAGCCGGGCTCGGCATGCTGGCCGTCACCTTCGCCGTCGTCGCGATGCGAGCAGCGGGCGGCCTTGGCTTAGGGATTGGCGTGGCGTCCGCCGCAGCCGCCTTTGCGGTGGGGTCAGCGACGGCAGGCCGCTTGCTGCCGGACCGGCGCGGACGGGTGATCGGGATCGTTGTCGTCCTGGTCCTCGTCGAAGCCTGCCTGGCAGCGGTCCTGATCTCTGGCTCACCGACCGATGACCGGCTCGCACCGCTCCTCCTGGGCGGCGCCGCGGTCATGCTCGCGATCGCGGCCGCGGGGAGCCTGAATGAGGCGACCCGCGCGACTGGCCTGGGCATCGCCGCGTCCGCGACTGCTGCCCTCGCCCTGGCCGGCCCGTCGGACAGCGAGCGCCTGGTCGGTGCGGCTGCCGTGGCGATGGCAGCCGCAGTCCTGGCATGGTCGCTGCTCGTCCATCGTCTGCGGCGTGCCCCCACCGCCCTCCCCGAGCTCGCCCCCGCCTACGCGCCTGATCGGGTTGCGGAGCCCGAGTTCGATGAGAGCGCCCGCCTGACGAGGGAGCTGCGCGCCACGCTCGATGACCTTGTCGCCGCGCGGCGAACCATCAGCCTCCAGCGCGCCGAGATCGAGCGCGCCTCCACCTTTGACCCGCTCACCGGCCTGCCGAGCCGCGGCCCAACCCTCGACCGGCTGCGCACCGAAGCGGCGGAGGCACGCCGCTACGCGCACCCGGTGACCGTCGTCCTGCTCGACATCGATGGATTCGCTGCACTGAACCACGACTACGGACTGAGCGTCGGCGACGCGATCCTGCGCGAGGTCGCCCTCCGCCTGCGGCTGCGCATCCGGGAGGCCGATGCGCTGGGTCGCGTGGGTGGTGACTCGTTCCTGGCGACCCTGCCGCACACCGACGAGGAAGGCGCGGCGACCTTCGCGCAGGCGCTGCTCGAGCGCCTGGTTTCGCGCCCGTTCACCACCGACCGCGGCGAGATGACGGTCAGCCTGTCGCTCGGCATCGCGCTCATGCGCCCGGGCATGACCCTCAGCGGCGAAGAGCTGCTGGCCGCCGCGGAAGAGGCGCTCGCGTCGGCCAAGGCAGCGGGCGGCAATCGGATCGCCTTCGATCGGCTGCACGGCCTTGCCCGTCTCGATGAGCACCGAGGGCCGCAGCGAGGGCCAGACCGCGCCGAGGCCACCGGGGAGGAGCAGCGCAACTCCTAAGATTGGCGGCGTGCAGGACGGCCTGATGGACCGCAACCGCCGCTCCGAGATCGAGCGCGCGACGCTCCGCGAGGTCCTGATGGGCGCTCAGGACAACCTCACGAACGTGCTCGCGGTGGTCCTCGGAGTGGCGATCGGGGCAGGGCGCTCCGACCTCGTGGCGCTCGCCGGCCTGGCCGCGGGGGTTGCGGAGGCGATTTCGATGGGCGGCGTCCTCTACACCTCGACGCGGGCCGAGCTCGACCTCGAAGCGCGCGTTCGCGCGGAGGCAGCAGGTGCGGCGTCCGCGGCAGCTCCGGTACCGGCCGAGGGCCGACGACGCCTCGGTCCGGCGCAGGCCGGCATCATCTGCTTCGGGGCGGCGATGGTTGCCGGGCTCGTCCCGCTCATTCCGTTCGCCTTCCTGCCGCTCCAGGCCGCAGTGCTGACGTGCTTCGTGATCTCGATCCTCGCCCTCTTTGGCGTGGGCAGCTGGGCCGGCAGCGTGACGGGCCGCGGCCCGTGGCGCGATGGGGTACGCCTGGTGCTGATTGCGGGCACCGCGGCGCTCGCGGCGGCAGTCATCGGCATGATCCTGCGGATCCACTGAACAACGCGCTCGGGGCGACTGGCGGGGATCGTTCTCACGCGACCGCTGGGGACACAACATAGCGGCACGAACTTATCCACACCGCTACAGGTGGTGGATAAGCGGGCCCGGGAGGCCATCTCGGGTGGTATCCTCGCCGGACCCATGCCGACCCCCTCCGCGCTCTCCGCCAAGCTCATCTTCCCGACCAAGGAGATCGTGGAGGAGTACTACCTCCCGATCATCTACACCGCCTGCCGCACCTGCTATTCGGAGCAGCTGCCTGACCAGATCTGGGACAAGGCCGTGTCGCGCGGGGTCGCCGACGAGAAGCAGCAGGCGCTGGTCCGCAAGGTGATGGAGTCCGGCCACGGCTCGACCATCGAGCACGTCAACTTCACCTTCGCCATCAGCGGCGTCACGCGGACGCTCAGCCACCAGCTGGTGCGCCATCGGGCCGGGACTGCCTTTGACCAGCAGTCGCAGCGCTACGTGAGCTTCAAGGGACGTGACAACTACACCATCCCCGACTCGATCACCAACGGGGACCTGCCCGACGACCTGGCCGGCCGCTTCCAGGCGGCGGTCGATGCCAACCTGGATCTCTACGGACAGCTGCTCCAGGCCGAGGTGCCGGCCGAGGACGCGCGCTTCATCTTCCCCAACGCCATGCAGACCAACCTGATCATGACCGTCAACCTGCGGCAGCTGATCCACATGAGCGGGCTGCGCCTCTGCACCATGGCCCAGTGGGAGATCCGCCAGCTGTTCAAGCAGATCCGCCACGAGATCTTCCGGGTGAGCCCGTTCTTCGGCTCGTTCCTGGCCCCCAAGTGCGTGCCGCTGGGCTACTGCGACGAGATGGGCAACCGCGACGAGCATTGCCGGATTCGCCCGCATCGCGACACGGTGATGGCGGTCTGGGAGGCCTACCGCACGGGCGACCTGGCCGAGACGGATGGACCGATCGTCCCCGAGACCTCTCCCTTCCGCCCGCGGGCGAAGCGCGTACCGACCGGGAACGGCTCAGAGACCGTGCCGATCGCCGTCGAGGCGCCGGAAGCATCGGT
>JBGQCU010000119.1:0-5042 GCA_041495495.1 Candidatus Limnocylindria bacterium | reverse complement strand
GCCGAGCTGATGCGTGCCGCGGGTCTGGCCACGACCCCCATGGCCGCCCTCTCGCGCGGCATGGTCGGCGCCAGGGGGACAACACTGATCGTCAACCTGCCGGGATCGCCACGGGGCGCCGTCGAGTCGCTGACGGCGCTCTTCCCCATCCTGCGCCACGCGCTGGAGCAGCTCGCCGGCGGCGACCACTAGCGCCGCTTTCCGGCCCCGACGCGGCGTTGTCGGCGGGTAGCATGGCCGGCATGGAGGTTGGGATCCCGCTCTATCCGCTGATCGTGGTGCCGGCCGCCGTCGCCATCGCGCTCTTCTGGCGCCGGGCCGGCCGCCACCTGGCGCTGCTGCGCACCGGCCGCCCCATCGCCCGCACGGACCAGCCCCTGCGCCGAGTCTGGGGCGTCCTCGTCTACGTCATCGGCCAGCGGCGCCTGCTCAACGACCTCGGGCCGGGGCTCATGCACGCCTTCATCTTCTGGGGCTTTCTGGTCCTGCTAGTGACGACCGGCAACTACTTCACCAACGGGCTGGTCGAGACGATCCTGCGCTGGCCGCTGGGCGGGATCGCCTGGCTGGCCGCCGTGGCCGTCGCGAACCTGTTCATCGGCCTGGTGCTGGGAGCCCTCGCCTACGCCGTCTGGCGTCGGATCGTGCAGCGGCCTGCGCGCCTGGCGCTCAGCCGCGACGCGTTCATCATCCTGGCCATGATCCTGGGGGTCGTGGTCACGGAGGTGGCCGGCGACGCCCTTCGCTTCGTCGCCCGCCCGGATGACCCCGCCCGCGGGTGGGCGATGCTGGCGGGTCCGCTTTCACTGCTGTTGGAGCCGCTCGGAGGTCGGGCCGCCGCCAGCGGCTTCGGGATTCTGGCCTGGCTCCACATCGGCTTCGTGATGGCCTTCGGCACGTACCTGCCCTACAGCAAGCACCTCCACATTCTGACCAGCGAGCCGAACGTCTACCTGCGCAACCTCGAGCCGCGCGGAGCGCTGCGCAAGATGGACCTGGAGGCAGAGCCGGCGCCGGGCGAGGAGCTCGTGTTCGGCGCCAGGAGCCTCAAGGACCTGACCTGGCGGCACCTGCTCGACGGCCTGTCGTGTACCGAATGCGGCCGATGTATGGAGTTTTGCCCGGCCTCGATGACCGGCAAGACGCTGTCGCCGAAGCATTTCATGGAGGGCCTGCGCGACCAGATCGTGGCGGCCGAGACGGCGCTGGCTGCCGCTGCCGGGGCGCAACGCGCGGCGAAGGGTGGGGCGCTCGGCGGCAGCGCGGCGGCCGAGGCCTCGATCAGCCTGGCCCGCGAGCGAGCAGTCGAGGCGCTCTCGCTGCCCCTGGTCGACCATGCCATCCCGGAGGAGGCTGTCTGGCAGTGCACCACCTGCGGCTGGTGCGTGGAGGGCTGCCCGGTGCTGATCGAGCACGTCGACAGCATCGTCGAGATCCGGCGCAACCTGGTGCTGGAGGAGAGCCGCTTCCCGAAGGAGCTCAACGCGGCGTTTCGCAACATGGAGACCGCCGGCAACCCCTGGGGGCAGCCGCGCAGCGCCCGCCTCGACTGGGCGAAGGGGCTCGACGTGCCGGTGCTGGGCGCGGATGGCGACTCGGGCACCACGCACCGTGGCGTCCTGTACTGGGTCGGCTGCGCAGGTGCCTTCGACGACCGCAACCGCAAGGTGGTGCGCGCCATGGCCGCCCTCCTGAGGCAGGCCGATGTGCCCTTCGCGGTGCTCGGGCCGCGCGAGACCTGCACCGGCGATCCTGCACGCCGCGCGGGCAACGAGTACCTGTTCCAGATGCTGGCCGAGGAGAACGTCGCCACGCTCACGATGGCCCACGACCAGCACAGCGTGCGGACCATCGTGGCCAGCTGCCCGCACTGCTTCAACACGATTCGCAACGAGTACCCGCAGTTCGGCCTCTCAGGCATCGAGGTGATCCACCACACCCAGCTGCTCGACACTCTCCTCGCCGATGGTCGGCTCACCCCCGATCGCGGCAACGAGGCGGTGGTCGCCTACCACGACGCCTGCTACCTCGGCCGCTACAACGGGATCTATGACGAGGGGCGCCGCGTGGTCGAGGCGGTTCCCGGCCAGACCGTGGTGGAGATGGAGCAGCACCACCGCAAGGGGATGTGCTGCGGCGCCGGCGGCGCTCGGATGTGGATGGAGGAGCGCGAGGGGCAGCGCATCAACCATCGCCGCACCGAGCAGGCGCTCGCCACCGGGCCCGCCGCAATCGCCACCTCGTGTCCCTTCTGCCTGGTGATGCTGCGCGACGGGGTGACCGACCTCGACCGGGCCGATGTGGCGGTGCGCGACGTGGCCGAGCTGCTGGCCGACGCCACCGGGGCCTGGACGCTGGAGGCACCGGATCGCAGCCTGAGCCGCGGATTCCGCAGGATCTGGCCCTAGGGTCCACCGATCGCGACCAGCGCGGTCCCTGATCCGGTAGGATCCGTGCCGATGCGCTCGCGCGACTCGTACCTCGGCCGACCCCGACCGCAGCTCGACGACCTGGACAGGGCGATCCTCAAGGCGCTCCAGCTTGACGGGCGGCGCCCGTATGCCCAGATCGGTCGGGAGCTGGAGATCCCAGAGGCGACGGTCCGCCAGCGTGCCGACCGACTGATCAGCCGCGGCGTGGTCCAAGTGGTGGGGGTGACTGATCCGCTGGCGATGGGATTCGGGCAGCCGGCGTTCATCGGCCTGCGGGTTGACGGCGGCCGGATGGAGGAGGTCGCCGACAAGGTGGCCGCACTCGACGAGGTGACCTACGTGGTGCTGACGGCGGGACGCTTCGACGTCATCTGCGAGGTCGTGTGCGTGGACAACGAGCATCTCCTGCGCGTGCTGGGGGAATCGCTTGCCGGCATCGAGGGGATCCGCTCGACCGAGACGATGGTCGAGCTGCGCTTCGTCAAGGAGAGCTATCGGTGGGGAAGCAGGTAGGAGGGTCGGCGTGACCGTGGGCGAACGACGCGAGGTGGACCGCGGCCGGGTCAAGGCCATGGTGGAGCGCGAGGAGGCGGCCTACCGGGCCCGCACCCCTCGCAGCGCCGCGCTGGACGCGCGCGCCCGGCAGTCGATGCCGCTCGGCGTGGCCAGCTCGTTCCAGACCTACGAGCCCTACCCGCTCTTCATCAGGGAGGGGCGGGGCTCGCGAATGTGGGACGTCGACGGCAACGAGTACCTCGACTTCGACATGGCGCTCGGCGTCCTGGCGGCGGGACATTCGCACCCCGCCTTCGTGGAGGCCATCCAGCGCCGCGCCGCCATGGGAACCGCTTTCACATTCCCGATCGAGGAGCAGGCGCTCGTCGCCGAGGAGCTCAAGCGCCGCTTCCACGCCGACCTGATCCGCTTCAGCAACTCGGGCACCGAGGCGACGATGGACGCCATCCGCGTCGCGCGCGGTTTCACCGGCCGGGAAAAGATCATCAAATTCGAGGGTGGCTACCACGGACACCATGACGACGTGCTGGTCAGCATCCAGCCGCCGCGCTCGAGCATCGGCGAGGTGGACGCGCCGATCTCGGTGCCGACCAGCGCGGGGATCCCGCGCAGCCGGATTGCCGACACGGTGGTGGCGCCGTTCAACATGGCCGATATCACCGAGCGGATCCTGGAGCGGCATCGCGGCGAGATCGCCGCGATCATCGTCGAGCCGGTGCAGTTCAACATCGGCGTGGTGCCGCCCGAGCCCGGGTTCCTCGAGCGGCTGCGCGAGCTGGCCACCGAGCACGGCGCGGTGCTCATCTTCGATGAGGTCAAGACCGGGGTGGTGATCGCCTATGGTGGTGCGACCGAGTACTACGGCGTCCAGCCGGACCTCTTCTGCCTGGCCAAGAGCATCGGCGGCGGCACGCCGATCGGCGCCTTCGGCGGACGCGATGAGGTGATGCGGGTGATCGAGGGCGGTGCCAAGGCGCCGCTGATCGAGTCCGGCCTGAGCCATTCCTCGTTCGGGGGCACGGCGCGGGTCGCGCACATGGGCACCATGAACGGCTCGCCGCTGGTCATGGCGGCGGCGCTGGCGGTGCTGACCAAGGTGCTGACCCCCGACGTCTATCCTCGCCTGCAGGCGATGGGCGACCGGCTGACGCTCGGCAGCCAGGCGATCGTCGATGAGTTCGGGCTGCCCGGCTACGCCATCAACGTCGGCCCCAAGGGGATCGTCATGTTCGCGCCGCAGCGGGTCACCGGCTACCGCGACTTCATCGGCCTCGACGACGAGCTGTGGGCCTCTTCGTTCTGGTTCCTGGCCAACCGAGGCATCCTGATCCCGCCCGCCCCCGATGACCAGTGGACGCTCTCGGTGGTGCACACCGACGCCGAGGTCGACCGCTACCTGGCCGTCTTCCGCGAATGGGCGATCGAGGTGGCCGGTTAGGGGACCGCGGAGTGTATCGGTCCGCGTAGGAACCCAGCGACATGCTCGAGCGATGGGCACGGCCACTCTCCCGGCTGTGGAACGGCGCGGCCGGGGTGGTCGACGCCTTCTTTGGTGCGCTCGGCCGACCCGGCAAGCTGCTGCAGGACTTCCTGAACGGCTCGTGGCTCGGCCACTCGGTGCATCCGGTGGTCGTGGACGTCGTCGTCGGGGGCTCGACCGTGGCGCTCCTGCTGCAGGTCCTGGCCTGGTTTGGCGTGGCCGACCTGCGCGTCGCCCTGCTGTGGGTCGTTGCGCTCACCTGGCTCGCCGGCCTGTCCGCGATCGTGACCGGGCTGACCGACTTCAAGGACACGACGCCCGGCGACGAGCGAAACATGGTCGGGCTCCACGGCCTGATCAACATCGTGGCCACCGTCCTGCTGATCGGCGCCTTTGCAGGACTGCTGGCCGGCATCGATGGGATCGCCGGCTGGCTGATCGTGGCCGGCTTTGGCGTGCTCAGCGTGGGCGCCTACATCGGCGGGCACGTCGTCTTCAAGTACGGGTACATGGTCAACCGCAATGCCTTTGCGCGCGGCAAGACGGCCTGGGAGTTCACGCCCGTGCTGCCGGTCGCCGACCTGCCCGAGGCGACCCCCGTCAAGGCCATGCTG
>JBGQCU010000118.1:0-5093 GCA_041495495.1 Candidatus Limnocylindria bacterium | reverse complement strand
CGGCGAGGCTGAGACCGGCCCGCTGGCCGCCAGCTGGCACTCGAACAAGTTCCTCGATCCTGTCCGCGACGGGGCGGTCCTGCCGATCCTGCATCTGAACGGATACAAGATCGCCAACCCGACGGTCCTCGCCCGGATCCCTGAGGCGGAGCTCGTCTCCCTGATGGAGGGCTACGGTCACCGGCCCTGGATCGTCTCGGGCGACGATCCGGCGGACGTGCACCGCCAGATGGCGGTCGCCCTGGGGGAGATGCTCGACGAGATCGACGCGATCCAGCGCCGGGCGCGGCTCGACGGCGTGACGCAGCGCCCCGCCTGGCCGATGCTCATCCTGCGCACCCCGAAGGGCTGGACCGGCCCGAAGATGGTCGACGGCCTGCCGTCGGAGAACACCTGGCGCTCCCACCAGGTGCCGATGACCGAGGTGCGCGGCAGCCCGGAGCACCTCGCCCAGCTCGAGGCGTGGCTGCGCAGCTACCGCCCCGAAGAGCTGTTCGACGCCGACGGCGCGCTCGCGCCCGAGCTGTCGAGCCTCGCGCCGGTGGGTCGACGCCGGATGAGCGCCAACCCGCATGCCAACGGGGGGCTGCTCCTCGACGACCTGCTGCTGCCCGAGTTCCGCGACTACGCGGTGGAGGTGCCCTCGCCGGGCTCGACGATGGCCGAGGCGACCCGCGTCCTCGGCCGCCTGCTGCGCGACGTCATCCGCCGCAACCCGGATCGGTTCCGCTTGTTCGGCCCTGACGAGACCGAGTCGAACCGCCTCGGCGCCGTCTTCGAGGCGACCGACAAGGTCTTCGCCGGCGAGATCCTGCCGACCGACGTGCACCTGGCACGGCACGGCCAGGTGATGGAGGTCCTCTCCGAGCATCTCTGCCAGGGGTGGCTGGAGGGGTACCTGCTCACCGGCCGGCACGGCCTCTTCAACTGCTACGAGGCCTTCATCCACATCGTCGACTCGATGTTCAACCAGCACGCCAAGTGGCTGAAGGTGAGCCGCGAGATCCCATGGCGCCGCCCAATCGCCTCGCTCAACTACCTGCTCTCGAGCCACGTCTGGCGCCAGGACCACAACGGCTTCAGCCACCAGGACCCCGGCTTCATCGACCACGTCGTCAACAAGAAGGCCGAGGTGATCCGGGTCTACCTGCCGCCCGACGCGAACTGTCTCCTCTCGGTCGCCGACCACTGCCTCCGCAGCCGGAACTACGTCAACGTGATCGTCGCCGGCAAGCAGCCGGCCCCGGCCTGGCTGCCGATGGACGAGGCGGTCCTGCATTGCACTCGCGGGATCGGGATCTGGCCGTGGGCCAGCAACGACCAGGGCGGCGAGCCGGACGTGGTGCTGGCCTGCGCCGGCGACGTCCCAACCCTCGAGACGCTGGCCGCCGTCGACCTGCTGCGCCAGCGGCTCCCCGACGTGAAGGTGCGGGTCGTCAACGTCGTGGACCTGATGCGCCTCCAGGATCCCGGCGAGCATCCGCACGGGCTCTCGAACACCGAGTTCGATTCCATCTTCACCGCGGATCGGCCGATCGTCTTCGCCTACCACGGCTACCCGTGGCTGATCCACCGCCTGACCTACCGCCGCACGAACCACGACAACCTCCACGTCCGCGGCTTCAAGGAGGAGGGGACCACCACCACCCCGTTCGACATCGTGATGCTCAATGACCTCGACCGATACCATCTGGTGATCGACGTGATCGACCGCGTGCCAGGCCTGGCGGCCCGCGCCGGACACGTCCGGCAGGAGATGGTCGACCGCCGGGTGGCCTGCCGGGCCTATACCCGCGAGCACGGCGAGGACGTGCCGGAGATCCGCGACTGGGTCTGGCCCGCCTAGGCCGATGCGGATCCTCGTTCTCAACGCCGGCTCCAGCTCGCTGAAGACGAGCGTGATCGAGGAGCCCGGAGACCGCACCGTTTCGCGGGACGAGCTCGAGCGGGCGCCCGGGCCGGACGCCTTGACCGATGCCCTGCGGACGGCGGTCGCCGACGCCGGCCGGCTCGACGCGGTCGGGCACCGCATCGTTCATGGCGGGCGGCGCTACACGGCTTCGCTTCGGCTCGACGCAGGGGTCGTCGGCGATCTCGATGCCCTCCGTGCCCTGGCACCGCTGCACAACGGCCCGGCGCTGGACGTGATTGACGCCGCACGGCGCGCGATGCCGGAGGTGCCGCAGATCGCCTGCTTCGACACTGCCTTCCACGCCGGTCTGCCGCCCGCGGCGCACGTCTATCCCCTGCCGTATGCCTGGTACGCGGAGTGGGGGGTGCGCCGCTACGGCTTTCACGGGCTGTCGGTCGCGTGGTCGGTGGAGCGCGCCGCTGCGCTGCTGGCTCGCGCCGTGGAGGACCTTGGCATCATCGTCGCCCACCTCGGCAGTGGCTGCTCCGTCACCGCCGTGCAAGGTGGCCGCTCGGCGGACACGTCGATGGGGATGACCCCGCTCGAGGGGCTGATGATGGGGACCCGCTCCGGCAGCGTGGACCCGGGAATCCTGCTCGACCTGCTTGCTTCCGGACGGCTGAGCCATGCCGAGCTGTCAGAGGCGCTTCAGCACCGGGCCGGCCTGCTTGGCGTGTCGGGCGTCAGCGCCGACCTGCGCCAGGTGCAGCGCGAGGCCGCCGCCGGCTCGGAACGGGCGGCGCTGGCCGTGGAGATCTTCGTCCGCCGAGCGGCGGCGGCGATCGCGGCGGCGGCCACCGCCCTGCCTCGGTTGGACGCGCTCGTGTTCACCGGCGGGATCGGTGAGAACGCCGACGAGGTCCGGGCCCGGATCTGCGATCGACTGGCCCCGCTGGGGGTCCCCACCGACCTGCGCCCTGCGGACCACGACGCGGTCCTCAGCCGGCTGGATGCACCGGTCGCCGTGCTGCGGGTCGGAGCCCGCGAGGACCTGGTCATCGGGCGGGAGGTCTTCGCGCTCCTCTCCGCCTGAGGCAGGAGGGCCCGGTCGGCCTGGAGCCACGGGCCGAATGGCACGGCCTTTTCGGCACCTCGGCACTGATGCACAGATGCGCATGTGTCGCATCCTCGGCACATGGAACGGATCTACGAGCTCCAGGCCGACGTCCTCAAGACTCTCGCCAACCCGCGCCGCCTCGAGATGGCGCATCTGCTGGCGGAGGGACCGATGACGGTCGGCCGGCTGGCCGACCACCTGGCGCTCGCCCAGCCGAATGTCTCGCAGCACCTGGCGCTCATGCGCGCCGCCGGCGTGGTGGAGACCGAGCGCAGCGGTCGCGAGATTCGCTACCGCCTCGCCGACCCCGACATCATCGCCGCCTGCAACCTGATGCGCGCGGCGCTCCAACGACGCCTGACCCGCCTCGCCGAGCTGTCGACGCGGCCGGTCGGCGTCCCCACCCCGGCCATGGCCGGGCACAGGTAGGAAGCGATGGAACAGACCCTCTCCCTCGTCCTCTTCTCGGGCACCGACGACAAGCTGAACGCGGCCGCGGTGCTGACTGCCGGCGCCGCCGCCATCGGGCGGCCGGTGCACCTCTTCCTCCAGTACTGGGCGCTCGACGCGTTCCGCGCCGATCGGATCAGCGACGACCACGGCCTCGCCCCGGAAGCCGGAGCCGAGGGGCTGCGCGCGACGGCCGCCCTGCGCGCCGCCGGGCAGGCGCCGTGGCACGAGACCCTGCGCCAGGCGAAGGAGCTCGGCGGGGTCGAGATCCAGGCCTGCTCGCTCTCCATGGACCTGTTCCACATCACCGAGGCCGACCTGGACCCCCTGGTCGACGGCGTCGAAGGGGTCACCTCCTTCTGGCTCGCCGCCGGCGAGGGCCAAGTCGTCTTCATCTGAACGCTTGGAAGGGAACCGACCGATGACCGTCACCACCCCCATCGCGACGACCGTCGATGCCCGTGGCCTCTCCTGCCCGCTGCCGATCGTGAAGACGGCGCTGGCGATCAGGATCCTGGCCTCCGGGCAGCTGATCGAGGTCCTCGCCACCGATCCCGGATCAACCAAGGACTTCACCGCCTGGGCGAAGACGACCGGCCACGAGCTGGTCGAGTCCTCGGTCGACGGCAAAGTCTTTCGCTACGTCGTTCGCAAGAAGTGAGGCGCGAGATGACTGCAACGCTTACCCGCCCCGTCCTGCCGACCGCGCTCGTCGAGGGGCTCGACGATCCGGTGGCCGAGGGGGCCGTCAAGACCAAGGAGCTCGTGATCGTCGCCGAGAGCGGCGACCTGGAGCGAACCTGGGCCACCACCATCCTGGCCAGCACCGCGGCCGCTGGCGAGATGAAGGTCTCCATCTTCTTCACCTTCTGGGGCCTGTTCGACCTGGTCCGCCCCGAGGTGCGCATCACCGGCGAGAACTGGATGCAGAAGATGCTCAGCATGATGAATCGGCCGGGCATCGACCACGCCAAGCTGAGCAAGCTGAACTTCGCCGGCATGGGCCCGTGGATGATGAAGAAGCTCGCCAAGCAGCACGGCGTGGCGGAGCCGCGCGAGCTGCTCGAGATGGCGCAGGCCCTTGGCGTGCGCCTCATCCCCTGCCAGATGAGCATGGACATGATGGGCATCAGCGCCGACCAGCTGATCGACGGCGTGGAGCCGGCGGTGGGTGCCGCAGCGGCGCTCGAGCTGATGACCAACGCCGACGCCAGCCTCTTCATCTGAGCGACGAAAGGACGGAACCAAGATGCAAGTGCTCGACACTCCAACCATCACCCGCACCGTCGACGCTCGCGGCAGCTACTGCCCCGGACCGCTGATGGAGCTGATCCGCGCGATCCGCGAGGGCCAGGTCGGCGACGTGCTCGCCGTCTGGTCGAGCGACGCCGGCTCGAAGCTGGATATCCCCAAATGGGTCGAGAAGGCCGGGCATCGGCTTGTCGCCCTCGAGGCCCGTGAGGGCTACGACGAGATCATCGTCGAGAAGCTGCGCTAGGAGGCGTCGCCATGCACCGGGTCGTGATCCTGGGTGGGGGCGTCGGGGGGACGCTGACCGCCAACCTGCTCGTGCGCAAGCTGCGCCGCGAGATCGATCGCCACGAGGCGACCGTGACGATCGTCGATGAGAAGGGCGAGCACGTCTACCAGCCCGGCTTCATGTACATCGCCATG
>JBGQCU010000117.1:0-5141 GCA_041495495.1 Candidatus Limnocylindria bacterium | reverse complement strand
CTCGGCGCGGCCGGTCTGGAAGGCTGCCTCCGCGTAGCGCCGCGCGGACGTGTCCCGCCGGGCCATCGGTCAGCTGCGCTCCCGGTCGCTGGGGGTGACTTCGGCCAGGAACTCCTCGACCAGCCGTCGCTGGGTGGCGGCGCTCATGTCGGCCTTCACCAGCTTCCCGGCCGCCTGCAGCGCCAGGTCTGCAACCTGCGAGCGAAGCTCGGCGATCGCCCGCTCCTTCTCCGCGGTGATGTCGGCGGCGGCCCGGGCGGCCACCTTCTCTGCCTCCGTGCGCGCTGCGGCCACGATCTCGTCGCGCGAATCCTCCGCGACCTTGGTGGCGCGGGCGATCATCGTCTGCGCCTCCTTGCGGGCCTCATCCAGGGCGGCCTCGCGCTCGGCGCGCGCCAGCTCCCGGTCGCGCGCCGCTGTCTCCGCGTCCTCCAGCCCCTTCGCAATCCTCGCCTGCCGCTCGTCGATCATGGACAGCACCCGCTTGAACAGGAATCGGTTCAGCAGGTACAGGACCAGCAGGAAGTTGATGATCTGGAAGGCGAGCTTGAAGAGGTCGACCCCGAAGGCGTCGAAGAATTTCATTGCGGCTGCGGTCCTAGGTGAAGAGGATGATCAGCGACACGACCAGGGCGTAGATCCCGATCGCCTCGGTCAGGGCCAGGCCCAGGATGTACGGCACGAAGATGGTGCCCGACGCCTCAGGGTTGCGACCGATCGCCTCCATCGCCTTGCTGAAGCCGATCCCCAGGCCAATGCCGGGGCCGATGCCGCCGAGCCCCATGGCCAGTCCGGCTGCGAGTGTGTGTAGGTCCACGAGTAGTCATCCTCCTTGTGCTCCGCGGATGGGGCGGAGCCTCCCGTTGCTTACACCGCCACGTGCGGCGTGGCGGTGCCTTGCTCGGGCGCCTCGCCCGAATGGTGGTCATCGCTGCCGTGCTGCCGATGCTCCGCGATCGCCAGCGTGATGTAGGTCATGGAGAGCAGCGCGAAGACGAGCGCCTGGACCAGGCCAAAGAGCAGCTCCAGCCCGATGAAGACGCCGGGGATCACGAGTGCCAGCGGCAGCAGGAACACGGTGGCGGTGGTGAGCGCCAGCATGGTGGCGACCAGCACCTCACCGGCGAACACGTTGCCGAAGAGCCGCATCGACAGGCTGATCACCCGCGACAGCTCGCTGATCAGGTGGATCGGTGTGAGCAGCGGCGTCATGTAGGCGGGCTCAGAGACCAGCAGCTCCTTCAGGTAGCCGCGAACGCCGTTGGCGCGCAGCCCAAAGGCGATAAACGAGACGAACGAGATGAGCGCCAGGCCAAGCGTGAAGTTCAGGTCGGCGGCCCCGGCGCGCACGAACGGGACGATGATCTCCTTCCCATCGGCCCCCTTTTCAGCGAGGCCGATGGTGCCCACCCCCGGCAGCAGGCTCAGCCAGTTCGCGGTCAGCACGAACAGGAAGATGGCGAAGATGAGCGGCGCGAACTGGCGCCAGCGCCTTCCGCCGGTGCCGCGCACGATCCCCGCCAGGAACTCGATCGGCAGCTCGACAATGCTCTGCCCGCGACTCGGAACGATCCCCGAGCCACGCGCGAACCGGCCGGCGACGACCAGCAGCACCACCGAAGCCAGCAGCGCGCCGACCATCGAGTTGGTGACGATCAGCGGCCCGATGCTGAGGAGCTTTTCGGCCGCGATCTCGACGTGTACCACTCCGCTCCTATCTCCTCATGCTCTGCCGCGCGACGTCCCAGATCGTGTACATCGCCGCGCCGATCCCGAGCACCATCCCGATCAGGGTCAAGATCGGGCTGGTGTGCAGCCAGCTGTCGACCAGCAGGCCGCCTCCGACTCCCAGGATCACGGAGATCCCCAATCGCAGACCCAGGTCGAAGGCCACCCCCCAATTCGCCGATGGCGGACCGCCTCGTCCCTGGTCAGGCTCCATCGCTGGGACCACCACCGGTGTACCCCCGCCGCGCACCGACGCGAATGAGGAGCCAGATACCGATGGCTGCGATCAGGCTTCCGACCGCCAGACCGATCAACACCAGCAGCGGCGAGGTGCCGAACAGCCCGTCCAGCACCAGACCGGCGACCGAGCCACCCACCATGGGGACCGCCATGATCAGGGTCACCAGACCCAGGATCTTGACGAGCCCGGTCGGCGTCAACTGTGCCATTTCGGTTCGACTCAGAGCGGTCGGACGGCGCGAGTATAGCGGAGGCCGATGGAGCCGGCGACGCTCACGCTAGGCGCTGGCGTGGCCGACAACCAGCGTCTCGGGCAGGCCGGGGACCGGGAAGCGGTCGGTGATGGCGACCACCCGATCGCGGATCGCGGCCTGGGCCGCAGCGTCTCCCCGCGCGGCGATGCCGTCCACGATGAGCTGGGCAATCAGCCTCATTTCGGGCTCGCGCATGCCACGCCCCGTGACCGCCGGCGTCCCGACCCGGATGCCACTGGCGACCATCGGCGGGTTGGGGTCGTACGGGATGGTGTTGCGATTTACAGTGATGCGCACCTCGCCGAGCGCCAGGTCGGCCTCCTTGCCGGTGACTCCCAGCGGCCGGACGTCGACCAGCATCAGGTGGTTATCGGTCCCGCCGGTGATGACCGCGGCTCCGGCCTTGACCAGGCCGGCCGCCAGCTCGCGGGCGTTCGCCACCGTCTGGGCCGCATCGCGCCGGAACTCGGCGCTCATGGCCTGCTTGAAGGCGACCGCCTTGGCAGCGATGACATGCTCGAGCGGCCCGCCCTGGAGCGCCGGGAAGACCGCCTTGTCGATCGCCTTGGCCAGGTCCGCGATGCACAGGATCATGCCGCCGCGGGGCCCGCGCAGGGTCTTGTGGGTGGTGGTCGTGACCACCTGGGCGTGCGGGATCGGGCTCGGGTGCACGTCGGCCGCCACCAGGCCCGCGAAGTGGGCCATGTCGGTCATCAGGTAGGCGCCCACCTCGTCGGCGATGGCCCGGAAGGCAGCAAAGTCCCAGAAGCGCGGATAGGCGGTTGCCCCGGTGACGATCAGCTTGGGCCGATGCTCCAAGGCCAGGGCCCGCACCTCGTCCATGTCGATCAGGTGCGTCTCGCGGTCCACGTGGTAGGGAACAAAGTTGTAGTACTGGCCGCTGAAGTTGACCGGTGAGCCGTGGGTAAGGTGGCCGCCCTGGTCGAGAGCCAGGCCGAGCACCGTGTCGCCGCGCTGCAGCAGGGCGTGGTAGACGGCCATGTTGGCCTGTGCGCCGGCGTGCGGCTGCACGTTGGCGTGCTCCGCGCCGAACAGCTCCAGGGCCCGCTGCCGAGCCAGCTCCTCACCCATGTCCACGAATTCGCAGCCGCCGTAGTAGCGCCGCCCCGGGTAGCCCTCGGCGTACTTGCCGGTGAGGATCGAGCCGGTCGCCTGCAGTACGGCGAGGGACGGGTAGCTCTCCGACGCGATCAGCTCCAGGTTCGACCGCGTCCGATTCTCCTCATCGCGGACCACGCGGTAGATTTCGGGATCCTCGGTCTCGAGCGGTGCCCAGGGGTCCATCGGTCAGCCTCGTTCCTGGCGTGGTGGTCGACGGCCAGTCTAGCCCGCCGGGCCCAGCCCCATCCGCGACAGGAGCCGGCCCCCGGCCTCCCAGGCCCTTCCCTCCGCGCCCGCCAGACGGTGCGCCTCCCCCGCGATCACCGCGGCGGTCCCCGGCTGCTCGTCCCGTAGGGCCGCGTGCACTGAGTAGCGGGACTGCTCGAAGGCGACGAAGGCCGCGTAGCGCTCGAGTGGGGTGGCCGCCGAGATGGCCTGCTCGACGCCGGGCTCGAAGTCGATCGGCACCATGATCCGGCCAAAGAAGGCTCCCAGCTCGAGTGCCACCTGGTCGACATCCTGCGAATGGCCGCCGAGCCGCAGGATCGGGCCGGGGGAGCTGAAGACGGCGACCGACATCTGGGGCCCCGCCCGGTCCATGTTCAGCAGCCCGCCGAGCGTGGCAAACGCGTTCTCCACGCCCAGCCGGTCGATCACCGCCAGTCGCCCCCACGAATACTCGGCTCGCAGCGGGGTTCGGCTGTCCAGGGTCAGCTCGGCGGGGTGCCCCTTCCGATCCTCGCCGGTTCGCCAGAAGCTCACGATCTCCGGGTCGAAGTGCGCCAATGTTGGGCGCGCGCGGAAGGCCACCAGCAGGCGGGCCTCACCGGGGCGCTCGGGGAATGGGCTCTCCAGCAGGAACCCCAGGTGCGCCAGGCGCAGGGCCGCCTCGGCCGGAGCGTCCATCGGCCCGGGTGATTCGCTCGTCACAGGAGGGTCACTTCGGCACCGGCCACGCTGACCCGAGCTCCGTCGGTGATGGCACCGAGCTCGGCCGGGGCGAGCTGCACGACCGGGATGCGGCGCCCGTACAGCTCCTCGGCGACCGCCGCGCCGACCGCCAGGATGAGGTCCGTCTCGCCGAGCAGGATCGCGGCCGGGGCGCAGCCGGCCCGCACCGTCTCGGCCAGCACCGAGGATGACGAGGAGGAGCCTCGCACGGCGGGCATCACCAGCACACGACCGGCGACCGACGCCCCGAGCTGCGGATGCCTGGAGTCGATGATGACGCCGGTGGCCGGGTCCACTCCGCCCCACAGCGAGAGCGCCTCGCGCAGCACCAGCGCCTCCCCCGACGCGGAGCCACCGGCCAGCACGCGGCCCTTCACGCTGCCCCCCACAGGTCGGTATCACGCCATACGTGGCCTTCCACCGCGGAGCGGACACACTCGCGGAGGCCGCCGAAGACGACCTCCACGCCGATGTTGCCCGGCGCGTAGAAGGCCCACTTGCCCGAGTCGGTCATCGCCGGCAGCGGACTGGGACGCAATACGGGAGCGATGTAGCTGCACGTGTCGACCAGCAGCTCCACACCGAGCGCCCGCAGCCGACGCGCCAGCCCCTCCTCCTCCGCGTCGGCGAGCAGGTGGCGGGAGGTCGAGACCAGCAGCTCCACCCCGGGCGCGGGGCGCGCGCCGGCGAGCTCTCGCTCCACGGCCCGCAGCTCCGCCAGGGAGGCGTGGGGGGTGCCGAGCGAGACGGTGCCGATCGGCGTGCCGGGAGCCGCGCCACCCTGTGCGGTGGTGAGCTCGTCGCGAGCCGCTCGCAACTCGGCCAGCCCGATCTCCGCTGTCTCAT
>JBGQCU010000116.1:0-5180 GCA_041495495.1 Candidatus Limnocylindria bacterium | reverse complement strand
CGGGATCAACCCCAGGCTTGCCGGCCCGAAGAAGGCACCGGCGCCGCCGATGACCGCCGCGCCGACGGCGATGTGCCAGACCTGCGCCGTGCCGCTGAGCAGGAGCAGTGCCAGGATCACCTCGGCGATGCCACGCACGACGTCGCACGCAACCATGACCAGCTGTCGCGGCAGGCGATCGGCCCACACGCCTCCGGCGAGGACCAGGGCGACATTGGCAACGGTGAACGCCGCGAAGACGATCCCGAGGTCGCCCGCCGAACCACCCACCTGCAGTACCGCGAACGCCACCGCGACGAAGATCAGGGCGTCGCCTGCGGCAGATGCCGTTTGGCCGATCCACAGCAGGCGAAATTGCCGCTCGGCCAGCGGCCCCAGCCGGCCGACGCCCGAGGTCACTCGGCCACCTGCATCTGCCAGGCCTGGCGCGTGATGATGCGACAGCTCATGGAAGCGTGGGAATTGCCAGCACGTCGAGGATGATGCCCCAGCCGCTGGCGCGGGCGCCGGTATCATCCGCGCGATGCTCCCGCCCGCCGCGCCCGATATCGAGCGCCACCGCTCCCGCGCGCTCGGGACCTACTTCACCGCTGCAGCGCTGACCAGCATCGCCTACATCGCCACCTTCACCGTGGCGTCGATCGCAGCACCGGAGATGACCGGCTCGGCCGGGTCGAGCGGCTGGCCCAGCGCGATCGCGGTCGCGGGCACGGCTCTCGCCGCCTCGCTCCTCTCATCGGTCATGGCGCGGCGAGGTCGTCGAGCGGGAATCGTGCTGGGGCTCTCGGTCGCGGTGGGGGGTGGCGCGCTGGCGGTCCTCGCGGTGACGGCTGGCTCGCTGCCCCTCCTGCTGATTGCCTCGGCGCTGGTCGGGTTCGGCAACGCCGCCATGAACCTGAGCCGCTACGCCGCTGCGGACCTCTTCCCGGTCGAGCGCCGCGCCGGGGCGCTGGGGTTCGTGGTGTGGGGCAGCACCATCGGCGCGGTCGTCGGCCCGAACCTGGTGGCCCCGGCTGGCTCGGTGGGGCCGTCCATCGGCCTCATGCCGCTGGCGGGTGGCTTCGCAATGGCGTTCGTCTTCCTGATCGCCGCCCTGGCAGTCGCGGCTCTCGGTCCGCGCGCCCCCGTTCAGCCGCACCTCGACGAGCCGGCCCGGGCAGGCGGCCAGCGGCCGCCCTCCCAACGCCGCCTCCTCGGCGAGCTGTTCCGTCGGTCGCAGGGTCGGACGGCGCTGATCGCCCTGGTCACCAGCCAGCTGGTGATGACCCTGATCATGACGATGACCCCGTACCACCTCCATGCCGAGGGGCACGGCATGGGCACCGTCGGCCTCGTGATCAGCGCGCACACGTTCGGGATGTTCGCCTTCTCACCCCTGTCCGGGCGCCTGACGGACCGATTCGGGGCAAACGCCATGGTCCTCGCGGGGTTCTCGGTCCTGGCGGCCGCGGGCGCCATCTCGGCGCTGCCGATCGCCGGGGCAACGCTGGCGATCCCCATGTTCCTGCTGGGCGTCGGCTGGAACCTCGGCTTCGTGGCCGGCAGCTCGCTGCTCGCCTCCGAGGCGCCGCTCGGCGACCGGGCGCGCCTGCAGGGTGCGAGCGACGCGCTGGTCTGGGCGACGGCCGCCGCCGCGAGCTTCAGCTCGGGCTACGTGGTCGCGAACGCCAGCTATGCCTTGCTTGCCGTGATCGGCACCGCAGTGGCCGTGCTCCTGGGCGTGGTTGTCGCGCTCGACTCCCGTACCTCTCGGCCCGTGCCGGCCTGATCGGTCAGCCGAGGTTCAAGCGCCCTCCCCGGACGCTACACGGCGGGCGTCCGCCCGGCTCGGTTCACAGGGGCACCACGTCGGTCACCACGAACGTCACGCGGCAGCTCTCAATGACCCCCGCTGCCGGCCGAGGCGATTCCCCGGGGAACGACCCGTTCTCGCGACAGGTCTGTGCCGCCGGATCATCGAAGTGGCCGGTGACGCGGACGTTCGTGCCGAAGTACGCGCTCAAGGAGAAGCCGCTGGTGGGATCGACGACGAGGAGGAGGAAGGGGGCCCCGAGCTTGCGCGTCTCTCCGACAAGCATCAGCACACCATCATCCGGACAGTAGAGCCAGGCTGGCTCGACCGAGCCCGGGCAATCGACCGCGCCTGCACCGTCTAGCAACGCGTCGAAGGTGAGGGGAGCGTTTCCAAAGCAGGCGACCGGGTCGGTCTGCCCGCTGACCACCGCGACGTCCGGTGGCGAACCGACGCAGCCGACGGCCGGACTCAGGCTGGGCATCGAGATTTCCAAGAGCTCCAAGCTGGTCGCCACGAATCGCTCGCGGCAGAACAGGTGCACGCTCCCGGCTGGCTGCTCCACTATCGGCTCGCCGGCGCGGATGACACAGGTTGCCGCTGCCGGGTCATCGAAGTGACCGGTGATGCGGACCCTGCCGCCCACCGCCTCGAGCCCTGCGGGCACCACGACGTTGGGCGCCAGCACGAAGGAGAACTGACCGTCGGCGCCGGAGATAGCCCGTTCGACATCGGGAGGGACCAGCCAGGCAGGCTCGCCGTCCCAGGGCCAGATGCCTCCGGAGCCGTTCACCCAGCTGCCCTCCAGCACAACCTCACCGCGGCCGTAGCAGGTCAACCGAGCCCACGCTGTCATGCCAGCCAGCACTCCGGGACGCGGCGCGTCGACGGGGCACACCACCGGGGCGAGCTCGACCAGTGGGACGCCGTCGCGCTCAGTCGGCACCCAGCCCTGGAAGCCGCCATCCACGCCGGCCGGCCAGCCCGCGTAGTTCAACGCGAAGCTGGCGGGGTAGTACGTCACGCCCCCGGTTGTCACCGGACCGAATTCGCCACTTCCCTGGATCCAGACCACTTGACCTGCGGCGATGGTGGTGAGCACTGGTCCGCCGACCCCCGGCCCCTCCCGGAGCTCGAGCTCCTCCAGGACACTTGCCACGCTGTACGGCGGCAAGAGATTGTCTGGAGCGACGACTGCCGGCGGCGTCGCCGAAGGACTCGACGATGCCGTCGGAGACGGTGAAGACTCGCCGACATCCGGAAGCAAGCCGCGGAGCTGCAGGCCAGCGAGAACGGCCAGGGCGACTACCGCGGTGACCGTGGCGACGCGACGCCGGCTGGACATGGGAGTCACCCCGAACAGGCGCTGCTGCCAGCTCCGGCGTTGCGATACATCGGCAACGCGTTCGAGTGCCGCCTCGAGGACCCGGTCTGGTGCCTGCAATGGTGCCTCGCGTCGCAGCCAGGCCCGCAGCGTGTGGTCGAAGTCATCGTTGCGGTTCATGCGATGCCGCCTTTCGTCATGTCGCTGGTGCGCGCATCGGCCTCGAGCGCGGCTCGAAGCGCCTGGGTTGCGTGGTGGACGCGGGACTTGGCCGTTCCAAGCGGGACGCCGATCGCCTCGGCAACCTCCAGCAGGGAGAGCCCCATGTAGTGGTGGAGCACGACGGCCGTCCGGTGATCGGACGTCAGGCGTCGGAAGCCACGCTCGAGCGCGTCTTGGTTGGCCAGAGCAATGCTCGAATCGCCGACCGCAGGCTCGTGGCTGGGAAGTAACGTGATCTCGGGACGGCGTTGCCGCTGACGCCGGCCCTCGTCGTGGCAGGCATTGACGAGCAGTCGCCGCAACCAGGCGTCGAACCGATCCGGGTCGCGCAGTGACCGCAGGTCGCGCCAGGCGGACACGATCGCCTCCTGCGTCGCGTCCTCGGCCGTGGAGTGGTCGCGAAGGATCAGCACGGCGGTGGCATAGAGCCGATCGACCACGCTGGCGGCGAGCGCCGAGAACGCTTCTCGATCGCCATCCCTCGCCAATTCGACCAGCTCACGCTGCACCAATCGGTGCCTCCCTTGGCTCGGTCAGTCCGGGCCGCTCAACACCAATGGCGGGCGCTGGGGCCGAATGGTTCTAATTCCGTTGCGCATGCCTCGTCAGCTGAGGTTGGCGTGCAGGAATTCCACCGTCCTGGAGTAAGCCAGCGCAGCGGCCTTCTCGTCGAACTCGGGTCGATCCGGCTCCATGAACCAGTGCTTCGTGCCCGGGTAGACGTGCGCCGCGTTGCCCTCGCCAAGCGTCTTCTGCATCTCGGCCACCGGGGTCGAGTCGACGAACTGGTCGTCCTCGGCGAAATGGCCGAGGTAGGCGGCCGCGCCGGGCGGCTCGTAGACGTCGCTGTAGACGGAGACAAAGGCAGCGACATCAGACCGCCCCGCCGCCACGTGGTTGCCATACCAGCCGCCGAAGCTCAGGGCGACGATCGCGGCCTTGTCGCCGCGGACGTCAGGGTGCGCAAGGAGATGGTCGAGCGCCGCCGCAACGCGTCCCATGATGCGGTCGGGCGTCAGCCCTCCCGGCCCGCCGCCGCCCTGCTCGATCGCGGTGGTGTACGCCTCGGCATCCTCTATGGTGGTAAGGACTGTGCCGTCGAACAGGTCCGGCGCCATGACCGTGAACCCATCGCCTGCGAGCCGGTCGGCAAGATCACGCATCGTCTGGTTGAGGCCCCACCACGTGTGGAGGAGCAGGACGGGTTGGCCTGGCGACGGACGGGCAGCGGCGAGGTAGGCGTCCGTGTCGCCGGCCGCGGCCTGGAGTCGTGTCATGTGGCCCATGCCCGCATGGTACAAGGTCGCTGGGGCTTGGCGGCATAGAACAACCGTTCTATCATTCGTGGTCCGATGGGCATGCCGGACGACTACTGCGAGCTGCACGCGCACAGCAACTTCAGCTTCCTGGACGGGGCCAGCCATCCCGAGGAGCTGATCGCGCGGGCCGCGCAGCTGGGCATGCCGGCGCTGGCCGTCACCGACCACGCGGGCCTCTACGCCGCGGTTCGCATGTCGAAGGCGGCCGCCCAGACCCGGACCGATGACGCCCGGGCCGCCGGCCTGGCCCCGGTCACCGCCATCATCGGGATCGAGCTGACCATCCCGCGGGACGAGGGGGAGCTGCGCCTGGCGCGACGCGGTCGGAAGCTGAACGACCCGTTCCGCGGCGAGCGGGCGAGCCGTGGCTGGCCCGGCGAGCTGCATGCCGGCCCGATCCCCGGCGACCACCTCGTCCTGCTGGCCCGTGACGCAGACGGCTACACCGCCCTGTCGCGCCTTGCCAGCCGTGGCCACCTTGCCGGGGAGAAGCAGTACCCGATCTTTGCGCGGGAGCTGGTCG
>JBGQCU010000115.1:0-5272 GCA_041495495.1 Candidatus Limnocylindria bacterium | reverse complement strand
GGCTACTCCGGCGACCAGGCCATGGCCGAGGCGGCCCGCTGCCTGCAGTGCACCTGCGAGGCGATCGGCCACTGCGACCTGCGCGAGGCGGCGATCGAGTACGAGACGACGCTCAACATGGCGATCGACGAACGCTCGATCCAGGACAACCCGTACGTCGGCGTCAACCACGGCTACGGCCGCGACGAGACGCACTCCTTCATCCTGCGCGACTACTCCCGCTGCATCGACTGCGGCCGCTGCGCCCAGGTTTGCAAGGACATCGTCGGCGCCGGCTGCTACGACTTCATCGGCAAGGGCTTCGACTCGCTCGTTACCACCGCCGACTTCGTCTCGCTCAACGAGACGCCGTGCGTGTCATGCGGCCGCTGCGCCGAGACCTGCCCGGTCGGCGCCCTCATGCCGCGGCCGCGCACCCTGGAGACCTACCAGCTCGACATGAGCCGATGCATCTTCTGCGGCATCTGCGCCGATGCCTGCCCGTACGACGCCCTGCGCTGCGGGCCAGAGTTCGAGTTCAGCGAGTACCAGCGCGACCTGCCGATGCTCGACATCCTGGAGATGTCCGATCGGGAGCGTCCCACCAGGTAGGAGTTGATGGGGCGGCCGGACGCCCCCTCCGCTGGCTGTCGCGACAGCGTTCGGGAGCGCCCACCCACCCCTTCTTCTTCGTTCCGGTGGCGGGTAACGGGCTGGCTGCTTCCTATAGGAACGCGCTCCGGGAGGCCAACCAGACCTGGGGGAGTGGGTGGCCGGTCATTGGGTCCCAGCGCCAACCCACGCCAAGGATCTGCTCATGCGGTGCGCCGATCACGGAGGCAACCTCGTTGTTGATCCCGGTGAACGCCGGCTGGTCAGCTACCCGTCCCCAGGTCGTCCCACCATCGATCGATACCCAGATCATCGTATTGGCCGAGTCGCCCCGGGGCGAATCCCCCACCGCGACCAGCGGCCCTTGTACCGAGAAGAGCTGGCTCAGCGTCTCGTCGATCGTGACGCCGATCTCCTGTCGGTCCCATGTCGCGCCATCGATCGAGGTCCAGACGGCGCCGCTGTAGCTGATCGAACCGTTGGGCACCTGTCCCTCGACATTTCCCACCGCCACGAAGCCGGCACCATGAGCGACCGCGGCGGTGAACCGGCCCTCGCGCTGGGCGATGCGTGGCCCCGCCCAGGAGCTGCCATCGGTGCTGGTCCAGACGACTGCGTCGAAGGTGGGGCTCCCGTCGCTACGGGCAGGTCCCTCAGTCGCGCCGAACGCGATCACCGTGCCATCGAGACCCACCGTCATACCCTCGACGTCCCCCAGAAATGGATCGGAGGTTGCGGTCCATGCCAATCCATCGGCCGAGGTCGAGAAGACGACCCATCGGGTGGCTACCGGCGAGGTGAAGTCGTCTGTAGCGGTGGCGCCCACGAAGCCTTGTTTGCCGGCGACAACGAGTGTCGGAGTCGGTCCCGCAACGCGCTGCCAGGCCGAGCCGTCGCCAGAGGTCCACATGGCGGGGACGGCCACGCCTTGGCCGCCGGGGACCGGCTCAGCGTACGACCCGATCGCGAGCAGACGCGAGCCTGCGACGAGGATCTGGCGCAGGCTGGCGTGGTCGAATGCCGCAATCGCGTCATGCACCTCCCACGCTCGGCCATCGGCCGATGTCCAGGTGACGCCCGAGTTGAGCGATGGGTCTCCGTCGGCGCAGCACGCGCGGTTGATGGTGCCCACCGCGAGATACCCATCGCCGAATGCCGCGACGTCACTTGGCAGGCCCCCACCGTAGACGTCGGGGGCCGGATCGGGCAGGTCAATACGTTCCCAGTGGGTGTAGACCGTTGCGGCCACTGGCGTCGGGAGAGGCGTTTGAGTCGCCGAGGGAGCCGATGACGGCACTGTCGAAGCAGACCCCCCACTACTCGGCTCCATCGACGGGGAAGGCGAAGCGCATGCCGAAGCGACGAGTAGCAGTCCGCTGACAACGGCGACCGCCGTGGCGCGCGACCGTCTATCTCCCCATCCGGTCATGGCACCAGCATCGGCCCAGCTGCGCCAATCGGCAAGAGCCGATCGGCACACGCGGCCGCGCGCTTCCTGGCCGTCAAGCTCAGCGGAATCGACGAATTGCGCTCAGAACCGCGTACCCAAGCAGGGCGCCGGCGACGTTGACGATCACGTCGTCGATGTCGGCGGAGCGGTCGGGAATCCACAGCTGGGTGACCTCGATCGCAGTGGAGATCGCCAGGGCGACGAGGAAGACGCGCCACCATCGGCCCAGGGCAGGAAGGGCGATGGGGCCGAGCACGCCGATGGGGAGGAGCAACCCCAGGTTGCCGAGCGCGTTGCGCATCCAGAACCACGAGCCGAGGTTGCGCAGGTAGATCGCCAGCGTGTGGAAGGGGACCAGGTTGTCGTCCACGACCTGGCTGGCGAGCGGGTGCGCGGGCTGGAGGGTGAGCCACAGGCCGCCGATCAGCCAGAGGGCCAGGAGAGTGGCGGCGAGCTTGCGCATCGGCCTAACCATGGCAGGCGGGGCATCGGGCTGCGCTAGAATCGGACGCGGCCTCGGATCTGCAGATCGGCGAGGCCGTTTGAGCGCTCGAACACCCGACAGGAGCCGCTGCCCTGGACCTCACCGGCGTCCTCTTCGTCCTGCTCGCCGTCGGCGTCATCGGCGGCGGACTGCTGGTCGTCACGCTGCGCAACATCATCCACAGCGCGATCGCGATGATGGTCTGCTTCGGCTCGCTGGCGGGGATGTACGCCCTTCTCGGGGCGCCGATCGTGGCGGCGGCTCAGGTGCTCATCTACCTGGGCGCGATCAGCGTCCTGATCCTGTTCGCGATCATGCTGACCCAGGCCGGGGACGCGAACCTGCCGTCCCCGTTCCACCGCCAGGCCGCGCTGGCGGCGCTCGCCGCGGTGGTGGTGGTGGGGCTGATCGGCTGGGCGGTCACGCAGACCGATTGGGGCAACGCCACGGTGGTCATCGCCGTGGGGCTCGGGGCGCTGGCGAAGGCGCTCTTCACCGATTACGCGCTTCCGTTCGAGATCCTGAGCCTGCTGCTGCTGGCCGCCATCATCGGCGCCATCTACCTCGCCCGACGCCCTGAAGACGACGAGAGGGCCAACTGATGGGCCTTCAGGGCTACCTGATCGTCTCGGCCATTCTGTTCGGGATCGGGATGTTCGGCTTCCTGGCCCGCCGCAACGCGATCCTGATGCTGATCAGCATCGAGCTGATGCTGAACGCGGTGAACCTGTCGCTGGTCGCCTTCAACGCGTATCACTACTACGGCGCCAACAACGCGGGCGCGATCTTCGCGCTGCTGGTGATGGCCGTGGCGGCGGCCGAGGCGACGGTCGGGCTGGCGCTGGTGATCGCCATCATCCGCACCCGCCAGACGCCCGAGGTGGACGAGTACTCGGACCTCAAGGAATGAGCCGATGACCATCGAGTCGCTCATTGCCCTGATCCCGGCGCTGCCGCTGGCCGGCTTCCTGTTCGCCGTCCTGGTCGGGCCGCGCATCGACCGCATGCCGGCGCACGGCCACGACGCGCACGGCGGGGAGCATGCCGATGACCACGCCGGGCACTCGGGGCACGGCGGCGAGGCGCATGCCGCCCAGGCCGATGTCGACGAGTCGGCCTTCCGCCCGATCCCCTCCGAGGAGGAGCAGCGCGCCACTTCGCCACATGCCGGGCACGCCGACGACCTGGCCAACAGCAACGGCGCCGATGGCGTCATCCCCGACGACCTCAATGACGGAATCGGCCAGGTCGGGCACGTGGTCGAGGGCGGGGCGCAGCCGATCTACCGCTCGTGGTGGGTCCCGGTCGCGCTGGTGGCGGTGGCCTGGGTCCTCAGCATGGTCGTCTTCGCCAACGTCGTCTTCGGCGGCCACACGTACAAGGTCTCGCTCTACGAGTGGATCGGCTCCGGGAGCTTCCACGTCCAGATCGCGTTCCTGGTCGACGGATTGACCGCGATGCTCCTGCTGGTCGTCAGCACGGTCGGGCTGCTGGTCCACGTCTACAGCATCGGCTACATGAACGGCGACCGGGGGATGTGGCGCTTCTTCGCGTACCTGAACCTGTTCATGTTCAGCATGCTGCTGCTGATCCTGGGCGACAACTTCCTGATGCTCTACGTCGGCTGGGAGGCGGTCGGCCTGTGCAGCTACGCGCTGATCGGCTTCTGGTACAAGAAGCCCTCCGCCGCCGGGGCCGCCAAGAAGGCGTTCATCGTCAACCGGGTCGGCGACTTCGGCTTCGGTCTCGGGATCATGATGATCTGGACCCTGCTCGGCACCCTGGACTTCGGCCAGGTCTTCGACAGTATCGGCACCCTCGACCCGACCGCCGTGACGGTCATCGCGCTGCTCCTGTTTGCCGGCGCGGTGGGCAAGAGCGCCCAGTTCCCGCTGCACGTCTGGCTGCCGGACGCGATGGAGGGTCCCACCCCGGTCAGCGCCCTGATCCACGCCGCCACCATGGTCAACGCCGGCGTCTACATGGTCGCCCGCGTCAATCCGATCTTCGCGCACAGCCCCACCGCCATGTGGGTGGTCGCCAGCATCGGCGTCTTCACCGCCATCTTCGCGGCCGCTATCGCCCTGACCCAGAACGACATCAAGAAGGTGCTCGCCTACTCGACGGTGAGCCAGCTGGCCTACATGTTCTTCGCGCTGGGGATCGGCGCCTGGGTGGCCGCCATCTTCCACCTGGTCAGCCACGGCTTCTTCAAGGGGCTCCTGTTCATGGGCTCCGGCTCCGTCATCCACGGCGCGTCGGGCGAGCAGGACATGCGCTTCATGGGCGGCCTGCGCGAGCGGATGAAGTGGACCTATCGGACCATGGTGGTCGGCTCGCTGGCCCTGGCCGGGATCCCGATCTTCGCCGGCTTCTTCAGCAAGGACGAGATCCTGGGCGAGGCCTTCGGACGCGGCTACTACCTCTTCTGGGCGGTCGGCCTGGTGGTCGCCTTCATGACCGCCTTCTACAGCTTCCGGATGATCTACCTCACCTTCCATGACCGATGGCGCGGCCCGCGCGACGCCTGGGCGCATGTCCACGAGTCGGCGCCGACGATGGTCGTGCCGCTCATCATCCTGGCCGTGCCGACCGTCCTGGTCGGCCTCCTGCTGGGGCTTCCGCCGGATGGCGGCGCGATCCACACCTGGCTGGCAGATGTCTTCCGCGGCGCCGAGGAGGCCGGGGCCGGGATCCTGCCCGGCTCGATCGCCGCTGGCGGGCAGGCGGGCTTCGCCCTGTTCGGC
>JBGQCU010000114.1:0-5305 GCA_041495495.1 Candidatus Limnocylindria bacterium | reverse complement strand
CGGCCGACCTGGCGACCGCGGCGATCAGCGCCTACACCGACTGGCTGCGCGACGAGCTGCTGCCGACGGCGCACGGCGACTTCCGTCTCGGCCCGGAGCTATACGCAGCGAAGCTCCGTCACGCGCTGAAGACCGCCGTGACACCCGCCGAGCTCGAGCAGATGGCACTGGCCGAGTACGACACCGTCCGCGCCGAGATGACGCGCCTGGCCCGCAGTCTGTGGACCGACTGGAAGGGTGACGCTCCCGCACCGGAGAGCGACGACGAGGCGGTGCGCGCCGTGCTCGATGCGATCGCGGACGACCACCCCCGTTCCGAGGAGCTCCTCGACTTCTGCCGCGCTGAGAACCAGCGGATCGAGGCGTTCGTGGCGGAGCGCGACCTGGTCGGCCTCGCCGACGAGCCGCTCAAGATCATCTGGACGCCGGGCTTCATGCGCGCCTTCGGCGGGGCGATGCTGATCCCGCCCGGCCCGCTCGACCGCGGCCTCGACAGCTTCTTCGCCATCACCCCGCTCAACGAGGCCTGGAGCCCGGACCGTCGCGAGTCCTACATGCGCGAGGACAACGCCCGCCAGCTCCGCCTGCTCACCATCCACGAGGCGGTGCCGGGGCATTACCTCCAGCTGGCCTATTCGAACCGATGCCCCTCGCCGGTGCGCGCAATCTTCGGGTCGGGCGTCTTCGCGGAAGGATGGGCGGTCTACATCACCCAGGTCATGATGGACGTCGGCTACGGCGTCGATGACGCGGCCCTGATGCTCGTCCACTGGAAGTTCTACCTGCGCTCCATCACCAACGCCCTGATGGACCTTCGCATCCAGGCCGGGGAGATGGACGAGGCCGAGGCGATGCGCCTGATGGTCGAGGGCGGCTACCAGGAGATGGGCGAGGCCGCCAACAAGTGGGACCGTGCGCGGCTCTCGTCGACGCAGCTGTGCGAGTACTTCCTAGGCAGCGTCGAGATGGCCGGTCTGGAGCGCGAGGCCCGGCGCCGCGCCGCCGCGGACGGTCGCGAGTTCGTGTATCGGCCCTTCCTGGAGTCGGTGCTGGCCCACGGATCGCCGTCCATGCCGGTGATCCGCGACATCCTGTTTGGCGCCTGAGGCGCCGGCGCCGGTCAGCCCGCGCCGCTCAGCCCGGGGAGATGTCCTGCGCCAGCGACAGGATCGAGGGCTCGCCGGGCGCTGCGTAGGTGAGCAGCGCGGTCGGGTCGAAGATGTGGCCGGTGGCCAGCACGGCGAAGGTCAGGTTCCCCTCCGGCAGGTGGACCAGCAGGGTGGTGTAGCCGCGCAGCAGCCCTGAGTGACCGTAGCCGGCCAGGCCGCCCAGCGTGTAGCGCTCGGCCCCCAGGCCGTAGCCGTTGTCGTTGAAGGTGAGCATCCGCTCCAGGCTCGACGGGCCCAGGATCGCGCCGCCGTACAGGGCATCGCCCCAGCGCACGAGGTCGGCGGCGTCCGAGTCGATCGCAGCCGAGGTCCAGAAGGCGCTCGCCCACGAGGCGCCCAGCAGGTTCGGCAGGCCGCTCGCCGGCGGAATGCCGGTTCCGAGCAGCTTGAGCGGGCCGGTGATGCGCCGCTCCAGCTCATCGGCGAACGGGTTGCCGGTGACCCGCTCGACCAGCATCCCGGCGACGACGTAGTTCGTGTTCGAGTAGCCCCAGGCGCTGCCCGGTGCGAACCGCGATGGACCGACCACGGCCAGCACCTCTGCCGGGGTCCAGACGCGCGATGGAGCGGCGTTGAGGCGGGTGCGCATCGGGGCCAGCAGGTCGGCGATGCCGCTGGTGTGGCTCAGCAGCTGCTCGACGGTCACGCCCTTCGCCAGCGTCACCTCTGGGAGGTAGTCGGTGACCGGGGCGTCGAGCCGGACGCGACCCTCGTCGACCAGCTGCAGCACGATGGCGGCGGTGAAGGTCTTCGTTACGCTGGCGATCGCGAACGGGGTGGCGCCGCTCAGCGGCGTGTGCCCGTCGCGGGCCGGGCCGGAAGCGCCGCTCCAGCCGAGCTGGGCATCGGCCGAGACGCCGACCGCCACGGCCCCCAGGCCGAACGCAGTACGCGCCCGCTCGACCGCGGCCTGGAGGGCCGTCGACTGGTCGGCGGAGACCGGGAGCAGGTCGATCGGCCGCGCCGAACCGCCGCCGAAGTCCCCGTGAGGCACCGGCCAGAAGGCATAGGGCAGGTCGGTCGCCTCGGGTCCGATCGGGGGTCGCGGCGTCCCCTCCGGAGTCCCGACGGCGGACAGCACGGAGCCGCCGGGGGGTAGCGTCCCGGGCGAGAAGGAGCCGGGCGCAAGTCCCAGCGAGACGGCCACCACCACGGCCAGCACGGCCGCGGCGCCGGTCAGATGGGCGATCGGACGTCGCATGGCCGCGAAGCATGCCGCATCGCAGCGAGGGCGTCGAGCCGGCAGGGGTCTGTAGCATTCGCGCGTGGCTCAGCTTGGCCGCGGCTTCACCGCCATCCGGCACCGCAACTTCCGCCTCTACTGGATCGGCCAGATCGTCAGCCTGGTCGGGACCTGGATGCAGTCGGTCAGCCAGCCGTGGCTGGTGCTGCTGCTCGGCGGGAGCTCTATCCAGCTCGGCATCGTCGTCGCCCTGCAGTTCGCGCCGTCGCTCGCTCTGGCGCCGCTCGGCGGCGTGCTGGCCGATCGGGTCGACAAGCGCCGGCTCCTGCTGGTGACCCAGTCAGTCGCCGCGCTCCAGGCACTGGTCCTCTTCGCGCTGACCGTCACCAACGTGATCCAGATCTGGCACATCATGCTGCTAGCCCTCGCCCTGGGCTTCGTCAACGCGCTCGACATGCCGGTGCGCCAGTCCTTCGCCGCGGAGCTCGTCCCGCGCGACGACCTGATGAACGCCATCACCCTCAACTCGGCGTCCTTCAACCTGGCGCGCGTGATCGGGCCGGCGGTCGCGGGCGTGACCCTGGCCCTGTACGGCCCCGCCTTCAACTTTGCGATCAACGCGGTGAGCTACCTCGGCGTGCTCATCGCGCTGCGGCGCATGGACCCGGGCGCCATGCAGCCGATTGCGCGACCCGCGCAACATCCTTCGGTCCGCTTCAGCCTCGCCGAGGGGATCCGCTACGCGCTCCGCACGCCGACGGTCCTCTGGCCGCTGGTGCTGCTGGCCGGAGTTGGCACCTTCGGCATGAACTTCCAGACGCTGCTGCCGCTCTTCGCGAAGTACACCCTCCATCTGCAGGCCGATGGGTTCGGCGCTCTCTTCGCCGCCATGGGGGTCGGCTCGCTGATCGGATCGCTGTCGCTCGCCTTCATCGGCTCGCGACGGCCGCTGGTGTGGATGATCCTGGGCGGCGCCGTCTCGTTCGTCGTCTTCGAGTCGCTGCTGGGCCTCTCTCGGGCCCCGCTCCCCGCGTTCTCGCTGATCGTGTTCGTGGGGCTGTCGTCGATGCTGATGGTCAACACCATCAACGTCACCGTGCAGCGCAGCGTCCCCGATGCGCTCCGCGGCCGGGTGATGGCGCTGTACGTGACCGTCTTTGCCGGCTCGACCCCCATCGGCGGCCTCGTCGCCGGGACGGTGGCCCAGGCCTGGGGACCGCCGGCCGGCTTCCTGGTCGGAGCGGCGGTGACGACCCTCTTCATCGGCCTGGTGGCCTGGCATCTGGTCGTGCGCGGCAAGGCGCGCGTTGATCTGCCGCCACGCGCCGCGGTGTCCGCTTGACCGATCCTCCCCTCGCCGCACCGCCGCCCGCCCGCCCCAGGCTGACCCTGGGGCTGCTGGCCATGTCGCACGCCGTGATCCACGCCCAGTCGGCGCTGATGCCGCTCATCTACCCGATCATCGTCGTCGAGTTCGCGCTCAACGCGCGGGACATCGGCCTGTTCATCGCCATCACCACCGCTGTGGGTGGCTCGATGCAGCTGCTGTATGGCTTCCTGACCCGATGGGTGGCGCGCCCGGTGCTCCTCGGCGGCGGGCAGCTGCTGTTCGGTGCGGGCCTGCTGCTCTCGGGCGCGACCCGCTCGGTGGGGCAGCTGTTGGGGACCATTTCGGTGGCACGCCTGGGGTCCAGCCCACAGCACCCGGTCGGGAACGCGCTGCTCTCGGACCTCTATCCGCCGGAGCGGCGCGGCGTCGCCATCAGTGCCCACACCAGCGGGGGGAACGTGGGGACCGTGCTGGTGCCGTTCGTCGGGCTGGCGCTGATCGGCGCGGTCGGGTGGCACGCCACGCTGGCGCTGTTCGGCCTCCCGGCGCTGGTGATGGGCGTGCTGATCCTGTGGACGGTGCGCGAGGACGGGGCCTCGTACCGCGCCCGGGCGCGCGACGCCGGCTCGGTGCGCGGCCAGCTCGGCGAGGTGCTGCGCCGCCCCGACCTGCGCCTGATCCTGGGCGCCTCGCTGATCGCGGCGGGGGGTCGCGGCCTGGACATCGTGGCGCCGTTCATGCTCCTGTACCTTCGCGGGCCGCTGGGGATCGGGGAGGGGACCACCGCGCTGCTCTACGCGCTGCTGCTGGTGGGTGCCGTGGTGGGGCCGCTGCTTGCCGGCTGGCTCTCCGACCGCTTCGGCCGGCAACGCACGCTGATCGTCTACTACCTGCTCTCCGCGGTCGGGATCCTGGCGTTCCTGGGGGCAGGCTCGAACCTGGTGCTGCTGGTTCCGCTGCTCCTGCCGTTCGGGACCGCGGTCTTCTCCGAGTCGCCGGTGCTGCAGGCCTTCCTCGCCGACCGCGCCGTCGGCCCCACCCGGGACGTGGCATTCAGCCTCTTCTTCACGTTTGCCTTCGGGATCGGGGCGTTCTGGGCCTTCGTGATCGGGAACGTGGCCGCGTCGTGGGGATATCCGGTGGCCTTTGCCCTGATGGCTGCGTCCTACCTGGGTGCGGCTCTCCTCGTGGGCCTGGTGCGCGCGGACCCGCGGGGGCACGGGGCGCCTACCGCTTAGTTGTCCTACTGCTATGTGGGCGCGCGAGCAGCGCGGATTGGGTCTCACAGGTTCACCTGCGCGCCCCCTCAGCATTGGCGCGACTGAACCAACGCGCTGGTACAGCCTCCGGAGCCGATGTAGCACTGTGGCGACTAAGCCACCGATGGGCAGCTGGTAAGCCACCTCGTGCCAGGCTCCGGGCCATGCGTTCCTTTCGTGGTAGAGCCGCTGACGTCGGCACGGCGAGATCGCGGCATCTTGCATTGCTGTTCGGCCGAGAACTCCGCTTGGCTCGGATGGTCGCCGGGCTGAGCCAGGCTCGCCTGGCTCAGCTTGCCGCCCTTAGCCAGACGGCGGTCAGCAGGGCCGAACGTGGCATCGGCGACGTCTCCCTCGACGCGCG
>JBGQCU010000113.1:0-5374 GCA_041495495.1 Candidatus Limnocylindria bacterium | reverse complement strand
CCGGACCTGGTCGAGCGCGGCGAAGGCGGCACGGCGCTGACGCTGCGGGCCGCTGCCGTGGACTCGCGTCCGGGTCGGTCCAAACGCGCGGTCGCCGCTGAGCGACACCTCCACGCGGCTTCGGCCGTGGCCATCGGCGGGCAGCAGGCGGACCCGCAGCGAGGCGTCTGCCGGCGGCGGCGAGCTGGCGCCGTCCGGGTCTGAGAGCAGCAGCCCGCCGACGTAGCGCACGGACCCCTCCGGCACCTCGCCGAGGATCGCGAGCAGCGTTCCGCCCGTGCCCGACTCGACGGAGGAGAGGGTGCGCGCCCCGTGGCGAGCAAGGGCCGCCAGCACCGTGGCCGCCAGCTCGTCGTCATCGGTTCCGTAAACGCTGTCGCCAAGAAGCGACAGCGCCCGCGCCACCGGCGCCTCGAGGGCCGCCGGGTCGCCGCGCGTCCAGAAGCGCAGGTGCACCCCGTCGTCGTGCGCGTAGATCCCCGCTTCGAGCCCGTCGCCGGGCGACTCCAACAGGTCCCCGACCAGCTCGGCCAGGGCCGACTCGCCGATGCCGAAGGTCTTCACCTCGCGCGCGTGCACCGGACGCAGGGCGAAGCGGGGGTGGAGCCGCGGAACGATCTGCTCGTCCCACATCCGGCGCATCTCGGCCGGCACCCCGGGCATCAGCACCGCCACCGAATCGTCACGGTCGACCCACCAGCCGGGGGCGGAGCCGATCGGGTTGGCGAGCGCCTCCGCCGATGGAATCCGCAGCGCCTGGCGCAGGTTCGACTCGGGCATCCGACCGAAGGCCGCGAACCGTTCGCGGAGGTGCGCCTCGAGCGCGGGATCGGGCTGCAGCTCCTCGCCGAGCGCATCGGCCAGCCCCTCGCGGGTCAGGTCGTCGTGGGTCGGGCCCAGGCCGCCGGTGGCCACCACCAGCGGGACGCGGGCGCGTGCCTCGGCAAACGCAGCGGCGATCACCGCACGGTCATCCGGTAGCGCGCGGATCGAGCGCAGCGGGATCCCCAATCGGGCGAGCGCCGCGCCCAGGAAGGCGGCGTTGGTGTCGACCGTCTCGCCGGCCAACAGCTCCGAGCCGATGCTGAGCAGCTCGGCGATCGGTCCGTCGCCCGGGGGATGCATCGGTCGAGTCTAGTAGCATGCCCGGACATGGCCAGCTCGATGGTGGTCGGCACGACCATCTCCCCGGAGATTCGCACGTGGCTGTTGCAGGAGCTGCGCTTCCCCGTCATGGCCACCATCGGCAAGGATGGGATGCCGAGCCTGTCCGTCATCTGGTTCGACCTCGACCCGGAGCGGGATGATGTGGTCCTCCTCAACACGCTGGCCGGCCGGGTCAAGGACCGGCAGCTGCGGCGTGATCCGCGAATGAGCCTCTGCTTCGAGGACGGGACCGATTACGTCACCATCGAGGGCCGCGCGGAGCTCTCTGACGACCACGAGAAGGCGCTTGCCAACATCTGGGCCATGGCCCACCGCTACGGACAGGGGGAGGGCTCGTTCGCGATGGGCGACCGGGTCGACATCACGATGCACGTGGAGCGCGTGATCCGGCACCGGTGAGCGCTCCCATCCGGCTGGGCATGCTCGCCTGGAACCAGTACACCGATTGGCCGGCGATGCGCGCCGCCGCGGTCCGCGCGGACCAGCTCGGCTACGACGACCTGTGGACCTGGGACCACATCTATCCCATCGTCGGGTCGGTCGAGGGGCCGATCCTGGAGGGCTGGATGGTGCTCGCCGGCTGGGCGGTGGCGACCGAGCGCGCGCGCCTTGGGCTGATGGTGGGAGCCAACCCGTTCCGCAACCCCGCCCTGGTGGCCAAGATGGCGACCACGCTGGATCACGTCAGCGGAGGTCGCGCGATCCTGGGGATCGGTGGGGCCTGGTTCGAGACCGAGCATCGTGCCTACGGCATCGAGTTCGGCTCGTCACCGGGGGAGCGGCTGCGCTGGCTCGACGAGGCCGCGCGCATCATGCGCGGCATGCTCCGGGGAGAGGAGCCGTCGGGTGAGAAGTACTACCGGGCACAGGCAGTGCGAAACGACCCGCCGCCGATCCAGGCCCGCCTGCCGCTGCTGATCGGGGGTGGGGGCGAGCGCAAGACGCTGCGCACCGTCGCGAAGTACGCGGACATGTGCAACCTGGGCGGCGGCTTCGAGAACGTGAAGCACAAGGACGAGGTGCTCCGCCGCCACTGCGCCGAGGTGGGACGCGACGAGTCGGGAATCGAGCGCACGGTGGGGATGGGCGTTTGCGTCATCCGCGACACCGAAGGAGAGGCGCGCCGCGTCAACGATGCGCTGTTCGCGCACAACGGACACGCGCGAGTCTGGCCGAACCAGCACATCGGCACCCCCGAGCAGGTGGCCGACATGATGCGGCCGTACCTGGGGATCGGGTTCCGGCACTTCATCTGTGGGTTCCCCGGCCCGCACGACGCCGAGACGATGGAGCGCATGATCACCCAGGTGAAGCCGATGCTCGAGGTGGACTGACGAGCTCGTTGGCTCGCGCGTGCACAATGGCCGCACAACCTGTGAACTCGGCCTAGGGGCGGGAAATGCATCAGCGGCTTCAGCGGGGCGCAGGCCTGACGGCGGCCGCGCTGACGGTTGCCGCCACGATCGCGCTCGCCGCCTGCTCGGTGGGTGGGACCGGCTCGCCGTCGCTCGATCAGCCCTCGTCGTCCGAGCCGAGCGCCGCCCAGTCGTCTGAACCGACGAGTTCCGTTGAGGCAGGCGCGAGAACCCTGCGGACCATCGCCGACGCGAGCGACCAGGGTTCGCCATTGACGGTTGGCAGCGAGCTCGCGGCCAATGACGTGTACACCACCCACGCCGCGACCTATGTGAGCGACGGGCTGACGATTTCCGCGGTGCTTCATGAGCCGGTGGCTCCCGGGCCCCACCCTGGCGTGGTGCTCGTCCACGGCTTCATCAACTTCGAGGGCTACACGTCCGGCGGCGTGCTGCAGCGCGAGCAGGACTACCTGGCGCGCGCCGGGTACGTCGTCCTGTACACAGACCTCCGCGGGCTTGCCGGATCTGACCCGGCGCCCAGCGGCCCGCCGGACCTCGAGATGGGAGCGACCGCGGATGTGATCAATGCCGTTCACGCCCTGGCCATGTCTGGACTGCGGGGGCTGGACGGTGATCGGATCGCGCTGCTCGGCCATTCGCTGGGGGGCCTGCTGGTCATCAACGTCCTGGCAGCCAAGCCTGGGTTGGTGGACGCCGTCGTGGCGTTCGCGCCGTCGAGCACGGACCGGTGGCGGGATGTGCGGCAGTACCTGGGGCCGGGCGATCCCATCTACGATGCAGCGGTGGCTGCCCACGGGACCCCTGACACGAACCCCCAGTACTGGGCAGACGTCTCCGCGGACACGTTCGTCGGCCAGGTCACGGAGCCCCTCCTGGTCGTGCATGGCGACGCGGACTCGATCGTCCCGTACCAGTGGTCCGTCGAACTGGCTGCGAGGTGGCAGCAGGCCGGCAAGGACGTCCAGCTGGTCACGCTCAAGGGCGAGGATCACCTGTTCGGCGCGCGCTGGAGCGAGGCGATGGATGCCGTGACGGCATTCTTCGCGAATCACCTTAGCTAGGACCGCGTCTCGGGCAGGCGCCTGCGCACGCGCTACCCTCTCCCCGATGAAGGTCACGCTCCTCGCCGGCGGCACAGGCGGCGCCAAACTGGCGCACGGCCTCCAGATGGCCCTGCCACCGGGCGACCTGACGGTGATCGTCAACGTCGGCGACGACAGCGAGCATTTCGGGCTCCTCGTCTGCCCGGACATCGACACGATCCTCTACACCCTCTCCGGCCTCGCCGACCGCGAGCAGGGCTGGGGCGTGGCGGGCGACACCGCCACAGCGCTGGCGATGCTGGCCCGATACGGCGAGGAGGCGTGGTTCCGCGTTGGTGATGCGGACCTGGCGACGCACGTGCGTCGCGCGCACCTCATGCGCGAGGGCGCCTCACTGACCGATGCCACCGCCGCGATGGCCACCTCCCTGGGCGTGGCGAGCCACCTCGTGCCTGCCACTGACCAGCGGCTGCGAACTCACCTGCAGACCGATGCCGGCGAGCTCGACTTCCAGGCCTACTTCGTGCGGCGCGGCCAGCACGACGAGATCCGCGGCGTGCGCTTCGACGGGGCCGAGGCGACCCGTCCGAGCCCCGCGGCCCTCGTGGCGCTGGCGACCGCCGAGCTGGTGGTCATCGGTCCGTCCAACCCGATCGTCAGCATCGGCCCAATCCTGGCGGTGCCCGGCATGCGCGAGGCGCTGCTCGGCTCCTCCGCGCCGCGGATCGGGGTGAGCGGAATCGTGGCAGGCAAGGCGCTGCGCGGGCCCGCCGACCGGATGCTGACCTCGCTCGGCCACGAGTCGAGCGCGCTGGGAGTGGCGCGCCTCTACGCGGGCCTGGTGCAGCGCTTCGTGATCGACGAGGCGGACGCCGGGCTGGCCCCGGCCATCCAGGCGCTCGGCATGGCGGTCAGCGTGCTGCCGACGGTGATGCGCAGCGACGAGGATCGGGCCGGCCTGGCTCGAGCGCTGGTGGCGCCGGGCGAGGGTATGCTCCCGGTGTGACCGTCCGGATCATCGTGCCGCACCGTGGCCTGGCCGCGGCCAAGACGCGCCTCGCGCCGGTCCTCGACGATGCCGAGCGCGAGGCACTCGCCCGTCGGCTGCTGGAGCGGGTGCTGGCCGTGGCGCATGAGTCATGCGGCGACGTGGTCGTCATCACGCCGTCGGAGGCGCTGCGCCCGCTCGTGGCTGCGGCCGGGGCGCGGCTCGCCGTGCAGCACGGGATGGGGCTGAACGCCGGGCTGGAGGAGGCCCGCCGTGAGGCGCTCGCCGACAAGATCGATACGCTCCTGGTCCTGCACGGTGACCTGCCGAACCTGGGGGCCGATGACGTGGCCGCCCTGCGCGACGCGGTGCCGGAGCCGTCCGGCGTGGCGATCGCCCCGGATCGGGGCGGCAGCGGCACCAACGGCCTGGCGCTGCGACCGCCCGACGCGATCGCCTTCCGCTTCGGGATCGGGTCACTTGCCGCCTTCCACGCGGAGGCGGAGGCGCGCGGGGTGGAGCTGGTCGAGGTGCATCGGCCCGGGCTGGCCTTCGACCTGGACACGCCCGCCGACCTGGCGCGCTGGATCGAGCTGGGCGACGCGGCGTGATCTCGCTGGTTGCCCTGGAGGGGATCCCGGAGGTCTCGCCGGAAAATGACCTTGCGGCGCTCATCGGCGCTGCGCTCGCGGCGGGCGGCATCGGCCTGGAAGCGGAAGACGTCCTGGTCGTCACGCAGAAGGTCGTCAGCAAGGCCGAGGGGCGAGTGGTCGAGCTGGCATCGGTCACGCCGCGGG
>JBGQCU010000112.1:0-5456 GCA_041495495.1 Candidatus Limnocylindria bacterium | reverse complement strand
CTCGTCGAGCTGGGCGATCACCCGCCGCACCGACCCGGCCACCGGGGAGGTCCCCTCCCCAATGCCGCGGCGCAGCTGCACGATCTGCTGGTCAACCCAAGGCCCCATCGCCCACCAGCGGGAAAGCATCGCCTCGCCCTCCGCCGGGTTGCGCAGCGGCTGGAAGGAGGGGATGTCGAGAAACGTGGTCTGCGGTCCGTTCATGGCATCCACCGTGTAGGCGCGCGCATCGGCCGCCAGGAAGGCCAGCCGGTCGTCGATCGCCTGGGCCAGCGCCGCGTGGGTCAGCGCCGCCTCGGGATCGGCCTCTGGGGGGAGCGCGGCGAGGGAGGCGCGGATCGCCTCGTACCGACCGATCGCCGTGGCGCGGCCGGCCGGGGAGATGTCGCTCAGCCGACCCCCGTAGCGGTGATCCCCGATCGCCGTCCCCTGCACCGGGTCGGCGGCCAGGGTGGCATCCCAGTAGTCCTCGGCCAGCCGATCGAGCTCGGCGCTCACCTGCGGGACGTCATGCGGTCGCCATCACCGCCCGCTCGGCCAGGGCGATCGGCAGCGTGCCGGCGCCGGTGATCCCGTCGTGGAAGTCGCGCAGGGCGTTGACATCGGCCAGGGATGCGCCGCGCGCCGCCAGGAATCGGTCCCGGATGCGCAGGATCTCCAGGCACCCGGTCAGGTACGAGCTGGCCTGGGTCGGCCAGCTGCAGTAGCGGGTCACCTCGGCGATGGCGGTCGGCTCGGTCATGGAGGAGTGCTCGAGCATGAAGCGCACCCCCTCCTCGTGGCTCATCTCGCCCATGTGCAGGCTGGTGTCGACCACGATCCGCGCCGCGCGGAAGAGGGTCGCCTCGTACTGGTACAGCACGTGGCGCGGGTCGCTGTAGAAGCCGGCCTCGCGCATCATCCGCTCCGCGTACAGGGCCCAGCCCTCGGCGAAGTAGCTGGTGCCGAAGACCTGCCGCACCGGCGACGGGTTGAGCTTGGCCATGACCAGGTGCCAGTGGTGCCCGGGGTACGCCTCATGGACCGATGTGCTGGGGATGCTCGGATACGAGTTGGACTCGAGCCGCTTGGCGATCTCCGCCTCGCTCGCCCCGTCGGGCGGGAAGGGAACGAAGAAGTGGCCGCGCATCGAGGCCGAGAAGGGCGGCGGATCCTGGTACGAGGCGACCGCCAGCACGGGACGCTGGAACGGCGGCGACGGCTCGACGCTGCACTCCTCGCCGGGCGGGAAGCTGACCAGCCCGCGCTCGTGCAGGAAGGCGCGCGCGCGTGCCGTCCAGTCCTCGTAGCCGATCCGCATCGCCTCGGGCGTGGCGGGCCGGTCGTGGTTGAGCTCCAGCACCAGCGCATGCCAATCCTCGTGGCCTGAGATCTGGCGTGCGGTGGCGCGCATCTCGGCGGTGAGCGTGTCGATCTCCGCGCGAGCGCGCTCGCGCAGGGCGCGGGCGTCGGTCCCCAGCAGCTCCGCGTCGCGCAGCACGGCGTTGTAGCGTGCTTCGCCGAAGGCCCAGTCGCCGGTGGCGTTGGGCTCCATCGCCTCGAGGAAGGAGGCGTAGGCCTCGAGCGCGTCGCCGGCCTGCGCCCCCGCCGCCTCCAGCCCCTGCCGGTTGGCCGGCTCGACCTGGGCCGCCAGCAGCTCCCGGGTGTAGTTGGCCCCGGCGCGGGCCTGGTTGACGGCTCGGCGCAGGAGCAGCGCGGGCACCAGATCGGGGCGCAGGTTGATCTTGCCGGCCTCCAGCTGGGCGGGGATCCCACGCAGTCGGCGAATGGCGCTCGCAACCAGGTCCGGCTCCGGACGAAGCCGATGCAGGAAGAGGATGAAGACCCCCTCCAGGCCCGCGTTCATGTACGCGTCCGGGCTGCGCCGCCAGGTCTCCCACTCGTCGTAGATGGCCCGTTCGGTGAGCCTGGCCACCAGCAGGTCGCGGTCGATGGCGTCGTCGAAGCTGAGCGTCCCCGGATCAACCGCCCGGAAGCGGGCGAGCCACGCGCCGTCCGAGCGCTGTCGTCGCTCGAAGGCGTCGGCCGAGAGGTCGTCGAGCTGATCGTCGTAGGCGGCCAGGCCCAGGGCGCTGGCCTGCACCGGGTGCTCGGCGTGGTACTCGGCCAGGAACTGGGCAGCGAGGTCAGAGAAGGCGGACACGGGCAGTCTCCAGGGCGTGTTGTGTGAATCGTCAGCGCGGGATCGGGACGAGGCGATTGAAGCGTTCGGGGTTGGTCGCCGCGGCCACCTGGATCGCGTTGAGGGCGGCGCCCTTGCGAAGGTTATCCGAACTGAGGAAGAGCGCAAAGCCCCGGGCGCGTCCGGGGATGGCGCGCAGCCGCCCGACCAGGACCGGATCGCGTCCGGCGGCGTCGAGCGGCATGGGGTGGCGTTGACTGCCGTCAACGGGGCGGTACTCGATCCCGGGTGCGGCGCGCAGGGCCGCCTCCAGCTCGCCGACTGTCGCGGCGCGCTCCGTCCGCAGGTGAATCGCCACCGAGTGGCCGGTGTGCACCGGCACGCGGACCGTGGTGGCCGCCACGTCCAGGCCGGGCATGCCCAGGATCTTGCGCAGCTCGGCCGCGACCTTGCGCTCCTCGCCGGACCAGCCCGCCTCGTCCAGGGTGTCGATCTGCGGCACGACGCTGTCGGCGATGCGGCCGTGGAAGGGCGAGGCCTCCGCCCGCTCCACGCCGCCCGCGGCGCGCTCCGCCTCGAAGGCGTCGAGGCCGGCGCGGCCGGCACCGCTCACCGCCTGGTACGACGCCAGGTCGACCGAGGCCAGTCCGGCCAGGTCCCGGATCGGGGCCAGCACCACGGCCGCCGCCGCGGTGGTGCAGTTCGGGTTGGCGACCAGGTTGCCGGCGTAGCCGCGCAGCGCCGCGGCATTCGCCTCGGGCACGACCAGGGGAACGGCCGGATCAAGGCGGAAGGCGCTGGAGTTGTCGACGATGAGCGGCACGCCGCGCGCCGGCCCGGCCACGAGCTGACGGGAGACGGGGCCGTCGGTGGCCAGAAAGAGGACCTCCAGGTCGCCCGCGGCGGCCTCGTCCAGAACAGTCACCGGCAGCTGCGCGCCGGCGTAGGACACCTGCCCCGGCTCGGTGCCGAAGGCGCGCAGGCGGTCCGCGGGGAGCCCCGCATCGGCCAGGATGGAGAGGAACACGCCGCCCACCACGCCGCGTGCCCCGGCAACGCCGACCATCGGCCAGTCGGTCACCTGGCGCGTTCCCGCGGCGCGAAGAGGATGGGCCGCTCCCCGGCGACCAGCCGCGCGAGGTCCGCGTACACGGCTCCGGCCGTCACGCGTCCGCCCGCCCCGGGCCCGCTCACGCGGAACGTGCCCGCGTCCCGCACCTCCACCTCGAGCACGCTCTCCATCCCCGATACCGATGCCAGCGCGACGCCGGGGAGCAGCTCCATCGGTCTCACCCGCAGGTCCTCCCCGTCCGCCTCTGCCACGAGCCGAACAATGCGGCCGAACTCGACGGTGATGCCGACGATACCGTGGGTCTCCACCTCGCGCTCGGGGCGCCATCGGCCCCAGGCCACCGACGCCAGGATGGCGAGCTTCTGGGCAGCGTCGCGCCCCTCCACGTCGAACGACGGGTCGGCCTCGGCATACCCGGCGTGCTGGGCAGTGGCCAGCGCCTCGTCGTAGCTGCCGCCCTGCGCCATGGCCGACAGGATGAAGGTGGTGGTCGCGTTCAGCAGCCCTCGCAGCCGCGTGATGGCACCGGTCGCGGCCAGGTGCTCGACCGTCTCGATCATGGGCGTGCCACCACCCACGCTGGCGGAAGCGAGCAGCGCCGCGCCCGGGTGGACGCCGGCGATCCGCGCCAGCCGGTCGCCGTGCGTGGCCAGCAGCTCCTTGTTGGCAGTGACGAACGGGCGGCCGTTGCCGAGCGTGGCGCGTGCCCAATCGAGCGGGCCGTCGATCCCGCCCGCCAGCTCCACCACCGCGTCCAGGTCTGCGGCTCCGACGATCTCACCCGCCCGACCGATCGCAACGCCGCTCGGCAGCGCGCTCCCCCGCTCGCGCGCCGGATCCCGGACGGCGAGGCGAACCAGGTCCACGGGCAGTGGCCCGCTGGCGATCAGCTCGCCGAGGGCAGCGCCGACCGTCCCCCACCCGATCAGCCCGATCCGCAGCCGCTGCATGGCGCGAGGAGTCTAGCCGGGCCCCGCCGCTACACTGGGGCGGATGGGTGCCACCGAGACCGTCGACCTGTTCATCGAGCTGATCAACGACGACCGCCGCGAGGATGCGGTCGCCCTCTTCGCCGAGAACGCGGTGCTGGGCATATCGGTCCCGGGATCTGATGAGCGGACCAATCTGCGCGGCCGCGACAAGGTGGGCGGCTGGTTCATCCGCGCCGGCGACGGCTTCCGGATGTACGCCAACGACGGCCGCAGCATGGGCGCCAGCTACATCGCCGACATGACCGTCATGCGTCCCGGCGCCCCCTCCATGCGAGTCGAGGCCAACTTCCGGGTCGAGGGGGCGCACATCGTCAGCCTCTTCCTGCAACCGATGTAGCTGGCCTGTAGCCGGTCCGCGCCCGGCGTCCCCGCCCTGTGTCGTAGTCACCCGGTGGCCACAACGGGGAAGAAGGGCCGCTGCCGGGCGTCTCGTTCGCCGTTTGGTCATCCAGTGACCACAACCACCAGGTACAGGCCCGATCTTCGCCGTTGTAGTCACCCGGTGACCGCGCAGCCGCCCGCAGCCGCCCGCAGCCGCCCGCAGCCGCCCCGGCTGCCAGCCGAACGGGCTACGGGAAGAGGTCCAGCTCCCGATCCATGACGAGGGCCTCGGCGCCGCCCTCGCCCGCGTCGTGGCGGTACCCCCGCACCAGTACGACCGGCCGCTGCGCCACCTTGCCGCCGGCCAGGTCGGCGGCCGATGCCAGCTCGTCCGCCACCGCGATCACGGTCGAGTGCATCACGCGCCCCTGCACGTCCGGCGTGCCGCGCAGGTCGACCAGCGGCTCCAGCCCGGCACACCCGATCGCCACGTTCACGATCCCGTTCCGCCACGGCCGGCCGAACGAGTCGCTGATGACGATCGCCGGCGCGACCCCGGTCAGCGCACGCAACCCTTCGCGCAACACCCGCGCAGAGACATCGGGGTCAACCGGGAGTAGCGTCGCCGCCTCTCCCCCGCCGACGTTGGACAGATCCACGCCGGCGTTGGCGCACACGAAGCCGTGCCGCGTGCGCGAGATGATCAGCCCGCCCGGCGCCATGCGCAGCACATCGACGCTCTCCTGGAGCACGAGCTCCACCTGCCGCGGATCCTTCCCCCAGCGCTCCGCCCAGGCGCGTGCCTCCTCCCGCGGCGTGACCGATGCCAGCTCGACCACTCGCCCCTCGGCCTTGCTGACGACCTTCTGCGTGACGACCAGGACGTCTTCCGCTTCCAGGCCGATGCCGCCCGCCGCGAGCGCAGCGCCGATGAGCGCCGCAAGGTCAT
>JBGQCU010000111.1:0-5465 GCA_041495495.1 Candidatus Limnocylindria bacterium | reverse complement strand
GCCTCGCTCGCGCCGGGACGCCGATGACGCAGGCCGTCAGCCGCCAGCGCGCGCGCCTCTTCGCTCATCTGAAGGCCGAGAGCTCCCCGCTCGGACGGCGTGAGGCGGCGCATGGCCGACCGTTGCGCCTCCTTGGCATCGGCTGACGTGTCTCGCGCGTCCTGCACCGTTCCACTCTACTCGGCCGAACGCACCGACCCGCCCCGCGGCGAGGAGGGGCTGCGGATAGCGCTCGCCGGCGCTTCGCATCGGCTTACCACCCCGTTGAGGTTGCCTTGTCGTTGCGGGCGCACGCTGGCCGCATGATCGATCCATACGACCCATACGACGACCCGCCAGGAGGGCCGGTGGCCAGCATCTCGAGGCTGGACGGCTGGGAATCCCTGCGGTGCAGTGCCTGTGGCCAGCCCGCCGCGTCGTGGATGTACGTGGTCGGCTCCGGCGCCGATGGCAGCATGGTCATCGACGGCTACTCGGTCTGCGAGGCACACCAGGCCGCTGCCTGATCAGGGGGGCGGCAGAACCTGGGGCGGCCGCGGCGACTGGCAGCCGATCGACCGTGCGTCGTAGGCTAGACCGATGACGACCACGACCTCGGACCCCCTCGCGAGTTTCACCGCCGACATCGTTCCACGCCCCATCCCGGAACAGCTCCTCGCCGCGCGTGGCGACGTGATGGCCGCGGTCCGCGACCTGGCTTCCATCACCGATCGGGACCTGGTGACCGAGTGGGCCTGGAAGGGTGGCAGCGAGGATGAGATCCGATACGGCTTCTACCGGATCCTGGAGATCCTCGAGCGGGCCGCTATCGATGCAGCAGCCGCGGTCCGCGCAACCGGCCTCGAGCGCGGAAGGGCCGCGGACCTGATCGCCCCGGCCACCGCGGCGCGCTGGGACCTCCAGGGGATCTTGCTCCAGCTGCCCGACGCGGCCTGGGACGCGGATCCGGGCGGTGAGGAGTGGACCGTGCGGCAGACAATCGGCCACGTCATCGGTGGCCAGCGCGGCTATGCGATCGCCACCGCCTGGTGGCAGGCGCAGGGGTTGCCAGCCGACGACAACCTCCCCAACGCGCGGCCCCAGGCCTACGAGGGCCGACCGACCGACGAGGAAGAGGCAACTGGCACGCCGGCCGAGGTCCGTACGCGGCTCGACGAGCTCTTGGACGAATCGACTGTGCGACTGGCCGGCATGCCCGCCGATCGGCTCGGCTACGGGACGCGCTGGGCGGGGTTCGCGGTGGATATCGGCTTCCGGATCGGCCGATGGTCCTCGCACTTCCGGGAGCACACCATCCAGGTCGAGAAGACGCTGGTCATGATCGGCCACACGCCCACGGAGGTTGATCGGCTCATCCGCCTCATCCTCGCCGAGTGGGGCCGGGCAGAGGCGGTCGTGTACGGCTCGCCGAGTGCGGACGAGGCGATCGCCGCGCTTGGGGCGGCCGCTGCCGAGGCGCGCACCACTGCCGCCGAGCTCGTGGGGATCGTCGGCTCATGACGCGCGACATCGAGCAGCTCCGGGCCTTCGCGGAGCGATACACGGCGGCCTGGTGCAGCATGGACCCGACCCGCGTGGCCCAGCACTTTGCGCCTGGAGGCTCGCTCACCATCAACGACGGCCCGCCGGCCGTCGGTCGCGCGGCGATCACGCAGGCAGCCAACGGCTTCTACGTTGCGCTCCCGGACATGCAGGTCTACTTCGACGAGCTGGTGGTCGACGGCGACCGCATCGAGTTCCACTGGACCTTCACCGGCACGAATACCGGGCCGGGTGGCACCGGCAAGCGGGTCCGGGTCAGCGGCTTCGAGGAGTGGACGATCGACGACCACGGGCTCATCGCCACCTCGCTCGGCCACTACGACGCTGCCGAGTACGCACGCCAGCTCGAGCAGGGAGTCGACTGAGGGCTTCGAGCCGATCCGTCGGCGCTGGATTTCCGAGGGATTCCCGCCTCTGACGTAGTCGCACCGACTCGGAGCAGATGTGCGCCCAGCGCACGCAACCGCCAAGCAGCGACCCGCCGCCGCCCATTCCGGGGCCCTCGTTGGCCGTCATGTGCGCTGAGCGCACACCTGAGCCAAATGGAGCCCGTTTCGCCTCCCTTCTTGGCCGCTACTTGCGCTCAGCGCACATGAGCGAATGAGCGGCCGCCGGTTGCGGCGTCGGTCTCGTTCCTGAGCTACTCGCCCGCGCCGCGGTGCGCGGCGTGCAGGCGCGTGGCGCCGACTACGCCCTTGAGCTCCACCGGACCGATCTCGGTGAAGGTCACGCCCGCTCCCTCCGAGGCATCCACCACCGCCTGGCTGACGACCACCTCCCCGGGTCGGGCGTATTCGGCGATCCGCGAGGCGAGGTTCACCGTCTGGCCGTAGTAGTCGCCCTGCTGCACGATCACCGGCCCAACATGCAGGCCAACGTGCGCTGGCGGCAAGCGGGCCTCCACCACTCCGTCGACCATCTCCAGCGCCGCAACGACCCCCGGGCCCGGGTCTCGGAAGTACAGCATCACGCCATCGCCGAGCCACTTCACCGGCCTCCCACCGTGCTTCATGGACGTCCGTTGGACCAGTCGACCCAGCTGCTCGGCCAGGTCGGCAGCTGCCGCGTCGCCGCGCTCCTGGGTGAGCCGCGTGTAGCCGGTGATGTCGAGGAAGCACATCGCGGGCGGCCGTTCGAGTCGCGAGTGGAGTCCCGCCTGGCTCAGAAATCGCTCGATGCCGCCGACGACGTTTGCGGTCAGGGCTCGGGTCTTCTGTGCCCGATAGATCGCCATGATCGCCGGGTCGCTCACCTTGGCGAAATGCTCCACGTTGCGGGCAGCCATCGCCGAGATCTCGGCGCCCGACTTGCCCGCTGCGAACGGCTCGATCAGCTCGCTGCGGAACCAATCGGCCTCCATCTCACCGATCCGCCGCAGGCTGTCCCCGATCACGCGCAGCGATCGCTCGATGACCCGGTGATTCAGATTGGCCTCGACCTGCGCCTGGAGGAGCGGCACGATCTCCATCTCATCCTCCCGGACCCGATCATCGGGGGTCGCAAGCGCCAACCCCATCGCTTCGCGGATCACGAGCAGGAGCTCGACCGGCACGCCCGTCTGCTCGCCCAGCTCGCCGAAGGTGAGGCCGCTGAAGGGTGCCGTATCGGTCGAAGGCGGGCGAGTCCAGGAAGGCGAGTGACAGGTCGCCCTGACGATTCGCCGCAGCGAGGCCGTCCAGCGGGATCCCGACCGCCAGGAAGCTCTGGATCATGGCGATGCGCCGAAGGTCGCCGAGCGAGAGGCGATCGCCGTCGGCCGGCGCGAGCAAGCCCGCATCGACCATTCGGCCGATCTCGTCGACCTCGACCCCGGAGCGCTCCGCTGCCTCCTGCCTCGAGTAGTCGGTCACGGCGACACTCTACGCGGCGAGCCGTATCGTTCGCGCGCCGCTCCCCCGGCGGCGCAGCATGACGTTCAGCCCGGCGCGGCTTTGGCTCGCGACCGCCAGCTCTGCCACCAGGCGACCGCGAAGGCCCCCAGTCCGAATAGGATCACCGCCAGCTTCAGCCAGCCCCCGAGGATCGGGATGCTGGTCACGATCACCACGCCCGCGGCACCGGCCGCGAGGAGGCCGAGCTCCTGCCATCGGTTCCCGGCGTTCGTGCCGGCGGTGGTGCGCGACGCCGCCCAGCGGGCAACCGTGAGACCGACCAGCGCATCGGCCACGAAGGCGATGGCGAGCACGAACAGGAAGGTGACCACGCCGATCGCCAGCAGGCCGCCGAGCAGGTCGATCGCCACCAGCGCTCCGACCTGGAGCAGCCCGAACAGGATTGCGAGCAGGATCATGGCGATGACCGCCGCGATCACGAAGGCGATGTAGCCGACGAACGCCAGCGCCCCTCCCCCGAGCGCCAGCCACGGTCGGTCGTGGAGCACCTTGCCGGCGGCCGACATGCCGCGCGGCAGCAACCACAGCAGCAGGGCGCCGAACAGGAAGACGACCACGAACTGCCGCAATGCGTCCAGCACGGGCTCGGACGCGGCGACCGGCAATGACTGACTGGGTGCCACGACCACGTGCTCGGTGCCACCCACCGTGCCGCCGGAGGTGTAGTTGCCGGCGCTCCCCTCGACGCTGCCGCCGACCGAGCCGGACATCGACACCTGGCCGCCGGAAACGATGAGGTCGCCCGTGATGTCACCACTCCCCGGAATCGTCACCTGGCCACCGGTGGCGGCCACGTCCTCCTGGAAGGTCCCGCCGAGCGTGAGCTGGCCCCCGGCCACGCGCACGTCACCGCGGACGATCCCGCCAATCGAGACGGTGCCCCCGGCTGCCAGGACGTCGCCGGTCACGGTGCCGGTCACATCCACCTGGCCGCCCAGCACGGTCAGGTCGCCATCGACGAAGCCGGCCACGGTGACGCGGCCGCCCAGCAGGTAGAGGTCCCCCTGCCACTTCTCGTCCGCGGGCACCGTGACGTTGTCGCCGGTGCGCAGCTTGCCGCCCAGCAGCTGTCCCTTGCCCAGGACCAGGCTGGTCGCCAGCACCAGGATCAATGCAGCAACAGCAAGCGCCGCACCACGGCGCAGCCATCGGCTCATGGAATCCCTCCTTCGGATCTGAATGGACCGATGGTCGGCCCGCCCGGGCGAGGCGTCAAGAGCCACTGGGACGCATGTGGGGTGACCGTGTCCAAGGAGCGACAGCACTGCGCAGGCGCTTGACCTTGAAAGACCGATATCGTACGTTTCGTACGAAATGTCCGAAACCAAGCGCGTCAGCGAGGCCCGAGGCGAATTCTCCGACCTGGTGAATCGTGCCGCGTACCGCCACGAGCGCGTGTTGCTGACCCGCCACGGCAAGCCGATCGCGGCCATCATCTCCAAGGAGGACCTCGAGTACTTCGAGGCACTCGAGGATCGTGACGACCTCGCGGCGATCGAGGCGGCACTGGCGGACCCTGACAACCAGGAAGAGATCCCCTGGGAGCAGGTCAAGGCCGATCTCGGCCTCTGATCCGGGGAACGGGGGATGGCGTATCGCGTCGTGTTCCGCAGGTCGGCCGCGCGCGAGCTCGCCAGCCTGCCCCAGCCGATTCGTGGCCGCGTGACCCGTGCAGTTGATGCCCTCGCAACGAACCCACGACCGCCGGGTGCGAAGTTGCTCCGCGAGCCGGGCGGGAGGTGGCGGCTGCGGGTCGGAGACTATCGGGTCCTGTACCGAGTCGATGACGACCGGGTCGTGGTGGTCGTCGTTCGGGTCCGCCACCGTAGCATCGCCTACCGAGGTCTATGACGCAGGGCGCAGCGCCGTCCAGGCGGCGGCCATCCCGATCCCCATGCCGGCGGCGAAGATCGGCCAGGCGAAGGCGGTCGGGATCCCGCCCGAGAGCACCACGCCGGCATTGGTCAGGAAGCTGGCGATGATGATCGCGCCACCCAGCAGGAGCGCCCCGAGGTGACGCCGGTCGAATCG
>JBGQCU010000110.1:0-5568 GCA_041495495.1 Candidatus Limnocylindria bacterium | reverse complement strand
CCCGCAGACCGACGAGGAGCTGGCGGTGGTGCACGGCGCCGCCCGCGCGCTGCTGGCTGACCTGGCCGCGAATGGTCCCGCCCCCGGCAGCATCGACCTGCTCATCGGGTCCGGCCGCACCATCGCCGCCGCCCCGCACCCGGCCCAGTCGATGCAGCTGCTGCTGGATGGTGTTCGCCCGGTCGGCATCCTCCAGCTGGCGATCGATCCGGCCGGGGCGCTCGGACCGCTCGGTGCGCTGCGCGACGATGAGATCGTCGAGGGGCTGGGGACCCTGCGTGACGACCTGCTCACTCCCCTCGGCGCCGCCGTGGTGTGCCAGGGCGGTCGGTCCGGGCACGCCGCCATGCGGGTCACCGTCCATCGCGTCGGGTGGCCGTCGCTCGGCCCGATCGAGATCCGGCCCGGCCAGCTCGAGGTCGTTCCCCTGCCTCGCGGCCAGGTCGCCGAGCTGGAGATCGAGCTCGATCCGACGGTGAGCCTGGGTGCGCCGCGCCGCACGCGGCGGCTGAGGGCCACGGTCACCGGCGGCGCCGTCGGCCTGGTGCTGGACGCGCGAGATGTGCCGCTGCTCCTGCCCCGGCGCAACGACGACCGACGGGCGGTGCTCACCTCCTGGCGCGATGCCTTCCTGCGCGAGGCGCGGCCGCCCGCAGAGGGAGTCGCATGATCGAGGCCTCGCTGCATCGAATTCACCTGCCGCGCGGCACCGCCGTCAGCGTGCGGGTCGGCGCGGAGATCAGGCCTGACGAGGTGATCGGGATGCGTCGGGGGGCCCTGGTACCGATCCGGGTGGCGGTCACCCGGCCCCTGCACCGAGGGCCCGATGAGATCGACGAGGTGCTGACCGTGCGCCCCGGCGATCGCGTGGATGCCGACCAGCCGCTCGCGCTGGAGGAGGGAGGCGTCGCGGTGATGGCACCGGTGGCCGGCCTGGTGCTCTCCAGCTCGCGACGCGATGGCACGCTGCTGCTGGCCCCGCTGGGACGAGAGGAGCCGGTGATCGGGCACGTCCGGGGGAAGGTGCGCGCCATCGAGGAGGGCTCGCTGCTGGTCGAGGTGCCGGCGGCTCGGCTGCGCGGGGTGGGCGGCAGCGGTGACGCCGTCCACGGCGAGCTGATGGTCGGCGTGCGGAGCCCGGAGGACGAGCTTCGCGCGGCGGCGATCGACACCGGTGCCACCGGCAAGATCCTGGTCGGCGGATCGCGCGCCTCTGCCGAGACGCTCACCCGCGCCCGCGCCATGGGGGTGGCCGGGATCGTGCTGGGCGGCGTGCTCGACAAGGAGCTGCGCGACTTCGACACGATCCAGCAGCGACGGCGCGAGGCGGGCGGCATGACCGGCTCGTTCGGCATCCTGCTGGTGGAGGGCTTCGGCAAGGTCGGCATCGATCCGCAGCTCTTCAGCTGGTTCCGCGCGCACGCCGGCCGGGTGGCGAGCCTGTTCGGGTCCGATGGCCTCCTGTACGTGTACGACGCGTCGCCCCTGCCCACGCGCCGCGCGCTGGCGCGGGTCGGCGATCGCGTCATCGCCCATCGTCGCCCCTTCCAGGGCCGCGGCGGGGTGCTGGTGGGGCTCATGGACGACCTGCATGCCGCCCAATCCGGCATTCCGACGCGGATGGCGCTCGTCCACTTCGAGGACGGTCGCCTGGCACCGGTCCCGCTGGCCAACCTCGAGGCCACGGTGCTGCCCGACGGTCGGTGAGCGCCGGGCTCCCGTATCCTTCGGGCCATGGAACAGACCGGTGCGACGGCCATCCCGGCCGCCGGCACGCTCGCGACCCACGCCGCAGGCGAGACGCGCGAGATCGGCCGATCGCTGGGCGCCGCCGCCCACGCCGGCACGCTGCTGGCGCTCATCGGGCCACTGGGCGCCGGCAAGACGGAGCTGGCCAAGGGGGTCGCCCAGGGGCTCGGCGTGACGAGCGTCGTGAACAGCCCGACCTTCGTGCTGATGAACGAGCACGCCGGTCGCCTGCGCCTGTTCCATATCGATGCCTATCGGCTCAACGATCCCGAGGAAGCGATCGCGGCGGGCCTGTTCGATGATCGACAGGCGGCCGGCGTCGCGGTCGTCGAATGGGCAGATCGACTCGGCGACCGGCTGCCGGACGAGCGCCTGGAGCTGACGATCGAGCCTGCCCCGGACGGCAGCGATACGCGCCTCATCAGCTGGCGGGCGATCGGCGCGGCACACCTCCGGCTCGCCGCGGACGTGCTGGCGAACTGATGATCGTCGCCCTGGAGAGCGCCTCGAGCGATCCGTCGCTGGCCCTCGCCTCGCCCGACGGGGCGGCCTTCGCGGTCGAGGGCTGGGAGGGGGAGGGGCGGCAGGCGAGCGAGCTGCTGCCGCACCTGCTGGTGCTGCTGGCGCGGGCCGGGCGCGAGCTGCGGGAGGCGACTGCGCTGGCGGTCGGCATCGGTCCCGGCTCATTCACCGGTCTGCGCGTCTCGATGAGCCTGGCAAAGGGGATGGCGCTCGCCCTCGGAGTGCCTCTGGTCGGCGTCCCGAGCCTCGCCGCCTGGCTGGCCGCTGAGCCCGCGGCGTCGGCCGCCGCGACGCGCGCCGGAGCGCAGGAGGCCTTCCTGCTGGTGCGTGGCGACCACGAGCCGCGGGTGGTTGCGGGCGCCGAGCTGGCGGCCCTGCTGGCCGGCGCGCCGGTGGCAGCCGCCTCCGAGCTGGCGGCTGCGTTCGGCCTGGTCGGCGCGCGCTCGCCGCGGCGTGCCGCCGCCGCGGTGGCGGCGATGGCGGCCGCCCGGCTGGCCCAGGATCCGCGAGGCGACGAGCTGGAGCGGCTCGAGCCGTGGTACCTGCGCAACCCGCGCGGCATCGCGCCCTCCTCCGCGGAGGTGACGATGTGGCCGTGAGCGCAGCGGTGGTGGTCGAGCCGATGCGGATCTCCGACGTGGCCGCGGTGCTCGAGATCGAGCGCCTCAGCTTCAGCTCCCCGTGGCCCGCCTTCGCTTTTGAGCAGGAGCTGACCGCCAACCGCATGGCGCATTACCTGGTGGCGCGACTCGAAGGCAGCGTGGTCGCCTTCGCCGGCATCTGGCTGATGGTCGACGAGGCGCACATCACCACCTTCGGCGTGCATCCCGAGTATCGCCGCCGGGGGATCGGCCGCCGTCTGCTGCTGCGCCTCGCCGAGCGGTCGATCGAGGTCGGAGCTGTGCGCATGACGCTCGAGGTGCGGGTCAGCAATGCCCCGGCGCAGGCCCTGTATCGGTCCTTCGGCTTTCGGGTCAGCGGTCGGCGGGTCTCGTACTACAGCGACGACGGCGAGGACGCGCTGGTGATGACCACGCCGGAGATGGCCGATCCGGAGATGCTGGCCGTGCTCGCTCTCGAACGCGGGCGAGCGGCACCGGGCGAGTCACGTTGAGCGGGCCGCTCATCCTGGCCATCGAGACCAGCTGCGACGAGACCGGTGTGGCCGTGGTGAGGGGTGGCCGCCGCATCGCCTCGAACCAGGTGGCCACCCAGATCGCGCTGCACGCCGCGACCGGTGGCATCGTGCCGGAGGTGGCAGCCCGGCAGCAGCTGCGCTGGATCGTGCCGACCATCCGCGCCGCCATGGCCGAGGCGGAGATCGACTGGACCGACCTGGACGCGGTGGCCGTGACCTGCGGGCCGGGGCTGATCGGCTCGCTGCTGGTGGGGGTCAACGTGGCCAAGGCGCTGGCCGTGGCGCACGACCTGCCGTTGGTCGGCGTGAACCACATCGAGGGCCACATCTACGCCAACTGGCTGACCGATGCCCCCGCCGCGGAGCCACTCCCCGCCGAGCCGCCCTTCCCGCTCCTGTGCCTGGTGGTCAGCGGCGGCCACACCCAGCTGGTGCTGATGTCCGACCACGCCCGATACCGGCTGCTGGGGCAGACCGTCGACGACGCGGCCGGCGAGGCGTTCGACAAGGTGGGGAGGCTGCTCGGCCTGCCGTACCCGGGGGGCCCCGCGATCAGCGCGGCTGCCGAGGGAGCGCGGGCGGCGACCCGTTTCCCGCGGGCGCGCCCCGCCGGACGCTACGACTTCAGCTTCTCGGGGCTCAAGACGGCGGTCCTGCGCGAGGTGGCCGGCTACCGCGAGCGCGGCCAGCCGATCCCGGTCGACGGGTTGGCGGCCGCCTTCGAGGAGGCGGTGGTCGATGCCCTGACAAGCAGGACCGTCGCCGCCGCCGACGAGCACGCCGTGGCCGCGGTGGCGCTCGGCGGGGGAGTGGCGGCCAATCGAAGCCTGCGCAGCGTCCTCCGCGAGCGACTGGCGGCGATCGGCCTGCCGCTCCTCGTCCCACCGCCGGCCTGGTGCACGGACAACGGCGCCATGATCGGCGCCGCCGCCGGCTTCCGCTTCGCCGCCGGCGATCGCGCCGGCCCGGCCCTCGAGGCGATCCCCAACCTGGCGCTGCCATGGCTCGCCGCATGACCGGCCCGCTCGCGCCGGAACGGCTGCAGCCGCCCACCCCGGGGCAGCTGCGGCGCCTGCTCGCCGCGGAGCGGCTGCGGCCGCGAAAGGCGCTCAGCCAGAATTTCCTGACCGATCCGGCCGCCCTCGACGCGATCGTGGCCGCCGCTGAGCTGCAGCCGGGCGACCGGGTCGTGGAGGTCGGGCCCGGGCTCGGCGTGCTCACCCGCCGGCTGCTGTCAGCGGGCGCATCGGTCCTGGCCGTCGAGCTCGATCCCCGACTGGCGGCCTACCTGCGGCGCGAGCTCGCCGGCGTGGCCTCCTTCGACCTGATCGAGGCCGATGCGCTTTCGCTGCACCCGCGCGACTGCTTCCCCGGAGAGGCTTTCAAGCTGGTTGCAAACATTCCTTACCACATCACCAGCCCGCTGCTGCATGCCTTCCTGGAGGGGGATCGGCCGCCGCAGCTGGCCGTGCTGCTGGTCCAGGCGGAGGTCGCCGAGCGCGTCGCAGCCCGGCCCGGGCAGATGAGCTACCTGTCGGTCTTCGTGCAGAACGTCGCCGATGCCGAGATCGTCGGACGCGTGCCGGCCGGCTCGTTCGAGCCGGCGCCCGAGGTCGACTCCGCCATCCTCCGGCTGCGGCGACGGGCGTCGCCGCAGATCCCGCCCGGGCCGGGGCGCGAGCCGTTCTACCGGATCGTGCAGGCCGGCTTTCGGCAGCGGCGCAAGCAGCTGCACAACGCCCTCGGCCGTGAGCTGCCGGTGCCTCGCCCTACGCTCGATCTGGCCTTCGCGGCATGCGGCATCGACCCCGAGCGGCGCGCGCAGACCCTGTCGCTCGCCGAATGGGAGTGCCTGGCCGGTCGCCTCGCCCCCCTGCTCGACCGATCGGCGCCGGGCGAGACATGATCCCGCTCAGCCTCGAGGCTCCGGCGAAGCTGAACCTGACGCTGCGCGTCGTCGGCCAGCGGCCTGATGGCTACCACCTGCTCGAGAGCGACATGGTGCTGCTCGAGCTTGCCGATCGGGTGCTGCTGCTCCCCGGCGCCAGCGGGCTGCGGGTCGAGGCACCGCCCGAGGACGAGATCCCCCTCGGCCGCGGCAACCTTGCCTGGCGCGGCCTGCTGGCCGGCCTCGGCTCCGAGCCGGAGCTCGTCTGCCT
>JBGQCU010000109.1:0-5682 GCA_041495495.1 Candidatus Limnocylindria bacterium | reverse complement strand
GGTCTCGGGGCGCTCGAGCGGTCGCACCCCGGCCGCCGGTGAGTCGGCCGCGTCGTCGGGGAGCAGGAAGTCCCGGCGCTGCGGGAAGCTGCGGTAGTCGGGCGACATGTAGATCCGCCGCAGGTCGCGGTTGCCGTCGAAAACGATCCCCATCATGTCGTACATCTCGCGCTCATGGAACATCGCCCCTTCCCACAGGCCGGTGATGGTCGGCAGATGGGGATCGGCGCGGTTCACCCGGGCGCGGACCCGCAGCCAGGCGGGATGGCGGTCCGAGTAGAGGTGATACACGACCTCGAAATGCTCGGCCGGCCCGTAGTCGACGGCGGCGGCATCGGCCAGGTAGAAGAAATTGAGGGCCGGCAGGTTGCGCATCACCTGCAGGAAGGCCACGTTGCGACTTCCGTCGATCGTGACCTCGACGGTGTCCTCATCGGTCCACAGGCTCGCGGCCAGGTCCGGGAACCGATCGAGCAGGAGCCGGACCAGGGCGCCCGCCTTGGCCGGGGCGCTCAGCGCACGTCTCCTTCCCAGTCGACCCGCTGCACGCCGCGGTCGACGAAGGTCGGCCACTCGCCACGCCGCTGCTTGACCAGCTCCTGGAGACGCATCATGCCGTAGATCAGGCCCTCCGGACGCGGCGGGCAGCCGGGCACGTAGACGTCGACCGGCATCACCCGGTCGACCCCCTGCACCACGCTGTAGCTGCGCTTGAAACGACCGCCCGAGGTGGTGCAGGTGCCCATCGCCACGCACCACTTCGGCTCGGGCATCTGCTCCCAGAGGCGGACCAGGGGCCCCGCCATCTTGGTCGTCAGCGTGCCGGCCACGATCAGCACGTCGGCCTGGCGTGGCGAGGCGCGGAACGGGAACATCCCGAAGCGGTCGATATCGTTCTTGCTGGTGGCGGTGCTCATCATCTCGATCGCGCAGCAGCTGAGGCCCGACAGGAGCGGCCACAGCGAGTTGGCGCGGATCAGGTCCAGCACGATATCGGCGCGGGTGGGGATCACCTCCAGCAGGCCGTGGAAGCCGCCCTGCGGATGCTCCTCCATCCCGAACTCGCGCAGAAGCTCGTCATCGGCCTGGTCGGGGACGACGATGCGGCCGTCCGCGGAGAGGGACGCCATGGGGGAGTCGCCGTCGATGCGCGGCGGGGTCTCTAGCGCCACTTCAGGTCACCCTTGCGCCAGGCATACAGCTCGCCGAAGAGGAGGATCCCCAGGAACAGGCCGATCAGCACGATCCCCTGCGCGGCGATCGCCCGCACCGCCACGGCCCACAGGTAGACGAACACGATCTCCACGTCGAAGGCGACGAAGAGCAGCGCATACAGGTAGAAGGCAAGTCCGAAGCGCGACCAGGTGTCGCCGATGGTGTCGATTCCGCACTCGTACGGCAGGCCCTTCTGCGGGCGACGCCGGCGGTGGGTGATCAGCCACGAGAAGAGGATCGTGCCGAAGACGAAGATCGACGCGGCGATCGCGAATCCGATGACGTAGAGCAGTCCGGTCTGATCCATGCCAGCTCCGTGGTTGCTCGGGCGCAGGACCGATGGGTCCCGCACGATTGATGCTCGATTTCCGCGGCCCAGCCCGATCCGCCGGCCGCCTCACGAACAGTCTAGCAGCCCGATGCGGCCAGGTCGGGTGGCCCTACCGTCCCAGCCAGGCGGCGTCGACCAGGATCCGCAGGCCGTCGCTGACGAGGGCATGCCCGCCCAGCAGGAACGGGACCGTGGCCTCGGCCGCGGCCTGGGTCAGCTCGGCCAGCCAGGGCGTCGCGACCGGTGCGGGGTCGAGGAAGTCCGATGCGAAACGCTCCTCGGCCGGCGGCCAGGCGGACGCGTCCGACGAGCCGGCGCGGGCCGCCATGACGACCCGGGAGTCAAGGATCACCGCGTCGCCGAGCGAGGCGAGCTCCGCCACCAAGTCGGCCGGGCCGAGCCGCTGGGTCCAGTCGGCGAGCAGAGAGTGGGGCACCGCATCGCGCGCCGAGCGCATGCCTCGCTCCTCGACGAAGCAGCGCACCCGACAGGCACTCTCCGTCTCGAGGTAGGCCCAGGCACCCGACGGGATCCGACCGGCGACGACGAGCTGCGCCTCGCGGTCTCGCAGGACCGCGCCGACCTGCGCCAGGCGCGGCAGCTCCAGGCCGCGGCCGCCGGGCAGGCTCGCCATCTCCAGGAAGGCGGCCACCAGGCCGTCCGGGCGTCGCGTGCCGGGCAGACGGATGGCGAGCCGCAGCAGAGCGAGATCGAGCGGCGTATCGACGTCGAAACGGGCCCAGGCCGATGTCGCCAGGTCGCGGACCGCGAAGCCGGCCGCCTCCAGGCAGCGGACCGCCGCGTTGTCGGTGGAGCAGCCTTCGAGGGCATCGAGCGCGGCGTCCAGGGAGCGTGGCCCGGACGGCGCCCCGGCGACCATGAGGGCATCGGTCGAGTAGCGGTTGTTCCCGACCGCCTCGCCCGGGATCGCCGAGGCGAGCGCGTCGAGCAGCTCGTCATCGGCGAGCGCGAGAGAGCCGGCGCCGGCATAGCCGATGGCGTCCAGCGGGCGTCCCTCGGCCCGGACCCGAGCCACGATCGCACGTGCCGCGGGGGCGAACCAGCGCCCCCAATGGAAGGTGGCGCCGGCCACGGGCCGCGTCGGATGGAGAGGGGCGACCCCGGCGCCCAGCGAGCCGAGCCGGCGGGACAGCTCGACCGCCAGCCGGCGTCGGCCCGCCTCGCCGACCGCGGCGTATGAGCCGACCGCCAGCTCCGGGTCGGGCGTCGCACCGGGGTCGACCACCAGGAAGAGCGGCGCCGGCCGCTCAGCCATCGCCCGAGGAGCCGGCGCTCGTGCCGAGGCGATGCAGCTGGCGCAGGTGCATCAGGTCGTGGACGCCGACAAACAGGAGCCACTCCCCGCAGCGCAGGTGGCCGACCAAGGGATGGTCGAGCGGGCATGGCTCGGCCTCATGCCCGGCGATCGCCTCGGCGGAGGTGGCCAGTGAGCGGCGGCTCTTGGCGAGGAGGGTGAGGAGCGTTTCGCGGTCCGCGTCGGCCGGTCCGGGCACCCCCGGCACGACCCGCGGCGCCTCGGCCGGCCACTCGCCCCTGGCGGCGAGAGCGGCGGCATGGGCCAGCCAGCGCCGCGCCCCGGTCGTGTGCGCGAAGGCCTGCGCCACGTTCCAGTCGCCCTCCCCGCCGGGCGCGCGAAGGAGCGGCTCCGGCATCTCGGCCAGGGTGGCTCCCAGCGCGTCGGCGATCGCCTCCTGCTGGGCGAGAATCGAGGCGGCGCTGCCCGGGCCGGCGCGCCGGCGGATCTCGCGCCGAAAGGCGATGCCCCGGATGATCGGCCCCTCGTCGTCGATCGCCTGCCATACGGCGACCACGTCGGGAGCGAGCGGTTCAAGGGCGGCGAGCCAGGTCGGCGCCGCCATCGGTATCGGTCCTAGAGGCGCTCGAAGCGCTCGACCGGCATGACGAAGACGGTCGCCCCGCCGACCTCCACCTCGACCGGATAGGGCATGTAGAACTCGCCCGGCTCCATGATCGGCGGCATCGGGTTGACGAACTGCTTGCGCGAGTGGCAGTTGGCGCTCACGATCTCGAGCACCGCCTCGACCTGGTCATCCTCGACGCCCACCAGGATGGTGGCGTTCCCCTGCTTGAGAAAGCCGCCGGACGATTGCAGGCGAGTCGCCCGGAACTCCTTCTCGAGGAGCGCATCGACCAGGTTGCCGGCATCCTCGCTGTGGACGATCGCGGCGACAAGCTTCATGAGCGCTGATTATGGCAGGCACGCGCCGAACGCCACCTGGCGGGGTGACATCCGGCAGGTGCAGGCGGCGCGCGGCGCGGCGCATGCTTCGACTCCAAGGAGCAAGGGAGGTCCGTCGCATGACGGGACGTGATGACTGGGGTCGCCGCTCCGGCGCCATCGTGGCGGCGGTCTGGCTGATCGGGCTTGGCGTCGTCTTTCTGATCCAGCAGACGCTGGACCTGGCGTGGGGCCAGGCCTGGCCCCTCTTCCTGATCCTGGTCGGGGTCGGGACGCTCGGCTCGGTGCTGGCCACCGTGCGCCCGCGCGGGCGCTGGATGCTGGCCCTCACCTGGCCGATCCTGCTGATCGCGGTCGGGATCCTCTTCCTGCTGAGCACGACCGGGACGCTGGGCACCGAGATCGGCGACCTGATCTCGCGCTGGTGGCCGGTGGCGCTCATCGTGCTGGGCGGCTGGTATCTGATCGTCGCCTTCGTGCCGGTCGGGAGGGCCGGGACCGACCGACTGTCGATCCCGCTCGACGGGGCCGCGTCAGCCGCGGTTCGGCTGCAGTTCGGAGGGGGCGACCTGATTGTCGAGGGCGGCCCGGCCGACCAGCTGCTGGTCGGTGAGTTCGAGAACGGCGGCGCCAGGCATCGCGTGCTCGGCGGAGGCAGCGTCGAGCTGTCGCCCGAGGGCCCCCCGGCGTGGCCATGGCTCGATCGGCCGCCGCGGTGGCGGGTCGGGCTCACCAGCGGCGTGCCCGTCGAGCTGGACGCGCAGGTCGGTGCCGCCCGGGTGCGCATGGACCTGACCGCTGTCATCCTGCGCCGGCTGAAGCTGAGCACGGGCGCGAGCGACACCCGCGTGCGGCTGCCCCGCGCGGCGGGCGAGACCTACGTTCGAGCCGAGGGCGGTGCCGCGTCGCTCACGTTCGAGGTGCCTGCGGGCGTGGCCGCCCGAGTGCGAAGCGTCATGGTCCTGGGCAGCACGAGCGTTGATGAGGCGCTGTTCCCGAAGACTGCCAGCGGGGCGTGGGAGTCGCGCGACTACGGCACCGCCACGAACCGGGTCGACCTGGAGGTCGCGGGCGGGGTCGGATCGGTGCGGGTGACCGGCATCCCCTAGCGGGCGAAGATGCGCCCCAGCGAATCCTCGAGGCGCGGGTAGGCGAAGGTGTAGCCGGAATCCAGGGCTCGAGCCGGCCACACGCGGCGGCTGCCGATGGCAAGCGTCGCCTGCTCACCCAACGCGAGGCGCAGGACCCAGGCAGGGGTGCGGAACCAGCTCGGCCGGTGGAGGGCCGCACCCATCGCTCGCGCGAAGTCGGCCTGCGAGCGGGGGTCGGGTGAGGACAGGTTCAGGACGCCGCGCAAGCCCTCCTGCTCCAATGCCCAGCTCATCAGACCGACCACGTCAGCGATGTCGATCCAGCTCACCCACTGGCGGCCGGAGCCGATCGGGCCACCGACGAACAGCCGGAAGGGCAGCGCCAGGAGGCGCAGCGAGGGAGCCCCGGGCGCGATGACGACGCTGGTCCGGGCCAGGACCACCCGGACTCCATGGTCCTCGGCTCGCTTTGCCTCCTCCTCCCAATCCCGGCACAGTCGGGCCAGGAACGTGTCAGCGCCGGGCGTCTGCTCGTCGGCCGGCTCGGCATCGCGTCCGTCGTAGATGTCGCTGCCCGATGAGCTGATCAGGATTCGCGGGCGCCGCTCTGAAGGCAGGGCCCCGATGGCAGACACGAGTGTCCGAGTCGCCAGCAGCCGGCTGTCGCGCAGCGAACGCCTTCGTGCGGCGGTCCAGGGCCAGCGCCCAAGGCTCTCACCGGCCAGGTTCACGACTGCGTCCGCGCCGGCCAGCTCGTCCGTCCAGGCTCCGACGGCCGGCGGCTTCCAGACCAGCGACCGCACTCCGTCGGGCAGCATTCGTCC
>JBGQCU010000108.1:0-5719 GCA_041495495.1 Candidatus Limnocylindria bacterium | reverse complement strand
TCGAAACCTCCAGCTGCGGCAGGTTGCAGGCCGATGCGGATCCGACCACCGGGGCGGCGTACTGCACCTGGGTGATATGTCCCGCCGCATCCCTGACGTCGCCGATCTTGGTGATCCCGGGCAGCGCCGCCTGGAGCTGGGTGAATGTGGTCGACGCAGCGTCCTTGACAGACAGGGTCACCACGTTCGAGGCGCGGATCAGCGCCTGGTAGAGGGCGAACAGGAGCGGCAGCTGCATCACCACCGGCAGGCAGCCGGCGGCCGGGTTGACGCCATGCTCGCGGTACAGCGCCTGCGTCTCCTCGGCGATCTTGGTCCGGTTGCCCTTGTGCTTGCGGTTCACCTCGCGGATGAGCGGGGCCATCCGCTGCATCTCCTTCTGCGAGCGAATCTGCCGCACGAAGAGGGGCGCCAGCAGGGTGCGGATGACGACGGTGAAGACGATGATCGCCAAAGCGAAGTCGCTGAAGATGATCCGATACGACGCGATCAGCAGGTTGAACAGGGGCAGGAAGAAGACGTCCCAGGGCGGGGTGAAGTGCTGGATCCCCAGGAAGCCGCTGGCGATGACGGGTGTCAAGGTGTCGTGCTCACTCTAGCGAACCGGGTCATACCCGCCCGAATGGAGCGGGTGGCAGCGGCCGATGCGGCGCGCGCCCATCCACGACCCCCGCAGCAGGCCGTAGCGTTCGATGGCCGTGTACGTGTATTGCGAGCAGCTCGGCGTATAGCGACAGCTGGGCGGCATCCAGGCGAAGAGCCGCTGGTACGCGATGATCAGTCCGAGCCCGATCTTCCTCATCCACCGATTCCCGATCGCTCCAGGAGCGATCGCAACGCTTCTCGCAGCTCGCCGTACGTGGCCGAGCCCGCCTCCGGCCGCGCGATCAGCAGGAGGTCCCAGCCCGATTCCCTCGCGTCCAGCTGTTCGCGAACCAGGTCCCGCAGCCGACGCCTCACCCGATTGCGCTGGACGGCGCCGCCGAGCGTTCGCGGGGTGCTCAGCCCGATCCTCGTCCCCGGCCCCTTCGTCCGCAGCGATCGCAGGACGAGGAGCCGGCTGGAGCGAACCGTCCCATGGCGGCCGATCGCGTCGAAGTCCGCCTTGCGCCGAAGCATCGGAAAGGGCGGCACCTCGGGTCCTCGACGCCGTCAGGCGCTGAGCTTCTCGCGCCCCTTCGCCCGGCGACGGGCAAGCACGCGGCGACCACCCTTCGAAGCCATGCGAGCGCGAAAGCCGTGTTCCCGCTTCCGGGCGCGCTTCTTGGGCTGGTAGGTCCTCTTCATGAGTGCGTGCCTGTCCTCGTTCAGCGGCGGCGAATCGGGTCCGATAACACACGAACGGCTGGCGTCTTCGCCAGCCTCACGCGATGGCCCCTGTGCTGCGGCCCGTCTCGCTCTGCCCGGCGATTCTAGCGACGCGCGGAGGGGGGTGTCAAACCTCTTGACCTCGGGCGAGGGCAGATTGAGGGAATCCATTGCCGGTCCCGAAAGGGTGCTGGTACACTACCGCGACCCCCGAGGCCCGACGCCCACATGACCGGGTCCCGTTCGCCCCGAGGGAGTCCTCGACAGGTGCCGGAACGCCGCGGCTGAATCGCTTGGGAGTGGGCTATCGATGGATGCGAAGCAGGTCTGGCGTGCCGTCCTGGGCGAGCTGCAGGTCTCTCTCTCGCCCGCTAATTTCGAGACCTGGCTGAAGGACACGTCACTCGTCGACCTCGACGAGAACCGCTATCGCATCGCCGCACCCAACGGGTTCGCCCGCGACTGGCTCGACAACCGATACCGGACCCTGATCAGCCAGACCCTGGCTCGGGTGGTGGGCGGATCGGTCCAGGTCGAGTTCGTGGTGGCCGATGCCCCCGGCCCGGTGCCGGCCCAGGCCGACGAGGAGGCGCTCTCGCTGCCACCCGCCTCGGCCGGCGGCAACACCGTCAACCTGAACGGGCGATACGCCTTCAGCAACTTCATCGTGGGCAGCGCCAACCGACTGGCCCACGCCGCCGCCCTGTCGGTCGCCGAGCGGCCGGGGCACGCCTACAACCCGCTCTTCCTGTATGGCGGGGTGGGGCTCGGCAAGACCCACCTGATGCACGCCATCGGCAACGCCGTGGCAGTTAAGTTCCCACGCAAGCGGATCCTGTACGCCACCAGCGAGAAGTTCACCAACGACTTCATCAACTCGATCCGCGAGCAGCGGATGGAGGACTTCCGCAACCGATACCGCCGCATCGACGTGCTGCTGATCGACGACATCCAGTTCATCGCCGAGCGGGAGCGGACGCAGGAGGAGTTCTTCCACACCTTCAACACGATCCACGAGGCCGGCAAGCAGATCGTGCTCTCCAGCGACCGGCCGCCAAAGGCGATCACCACCCTCGAGGAGCGACTGCGCTCCCGGTTCGAGTGGGGCCTCATCGCCGACCTGACGCCTCCCGACCTCGAGACCCGCATCGCCATCCTGCGCAGCAAGGCCGAGGACCAGCTCAACCTGATTCCAGCCGAGGTGATCGAGTTCATTGCGCGCAAGGTCGTGAGCAACGTGCGCGAGCTGGAGGGCGCCCTGAACCGGGTGGTTGCCTATGCCTCGATGTCCGGCATGCCGATCAACAACGAGCTGGCGAGCGCGGTCCTCTCCAACGTCATGTACAACCCCAAGAAGCGTTCGATCACCCCGCAGCGCATCGTGCGCGCGGTGGCCGACTATTACGGCGTCAACCTGGACCAGCTGCGCTCGAGCAAGCGCGACAAGGCGATCGTCGTGCCGCGTCAGATCGCCATGTACCTGATCCGCGAGGAGACCGATATCTCCCTGCTGCGGATCGGTGCGGAGCTCGGCGGCCGCGACCACTCGACGGTGCTGCACGCCTACGACAAGATCGCCCGGGAGCTGGCCGAGAACGATGAGATGCGACGCGAGGTGAGCGCGGTGCGGGAGATGATCTACTCCGAGTGATTCGGCCCGCCGTCGGCCGTGGACAACCTCCCCGATCCGGTGGAGAAGCGTCCTGCGACGCGGACGGGGCGACCGGGTCGGCGGTCGCGGGGAAGGGGGTTTTCAACCGGGTGGCAGGTGCCATCCACAGGCAAGTATCGCGGCGAGGCCGGATCCCCACCGCCGGGGGCGCACTTATCAGCAGGGGGGAGGAGCGTGGACGAGCGTGGCCATCCACACCGTCCACAGCCCTACGAGAGACGGCGGCGTACAAGATAATCTTGGAGTAGTTACGTAGAGTCGTGCGAGTGCCCGTGGAGAACTCCTTGCGGGCGACGCCAGGTGAGGTCGGGATGAACGTATCGGTCATGCAGGAGAACCTGGCGCGCGGCCTCGGTGTGGTGGGCCGGGCCGTGAGCAGCCGGGCCACGCTGCCGGTGCTGGCCAATGTGCTGCTCAAGACCGAGAACGCCGGCCTCAAGCTGACCGCCACGAACCTGGAGATCGGCATCAACTGCTGGGTCCCCGGCAAGGTCACCGATGAGGGTGAGATCACGGTCCCGGCCAAGCTGCTCACCGAGCTGGTGAGCTCGCTCCCGAACCAGCGCATCGACCTCGTCTTTTCGGCCAAGGATCGGACCCTCAAGGTCACCTGCGGCGGCAGCCGATCGTCGATCAAGGGGATCGAGGCTGACGAGTTCCCGGTGGTCGCAGCGATCGGCGACACGCCGATCAGCAGCGCCGACTCGCGTGCGCTGCGCGAGGCGCTGGGCGAAGTCGTCTTCGCGGCCGCCAGCGACGAGAGCCGCCCGATCCTGACCGGGGTGCTGACCCGCCTCGCGGGCGACAGGATGACGCTGGCCGCAGCCGACAACTACCGGATCGCGGTGCGCAGCCTGACGCTTGCCAAGCCGGTGACCCCGGAGATCACGATCGTGGTGCCGGCCCGCTCGTACGCCGAGCTGATGCGGATCATGCCCGACGCCGAGGAGTCGATCGAGATCACAGTTACGCCGAACAAGAGCCAGGTCCTCTTCCACGTGAACGGGATCGACCTGGTCAGCCGCCTGATCGAAGGGCAGTTCCCGAACTACGAGCCGGTCATCCCCACCGGGCATACCAGCCGCGCCGTGCTCGACCGGGAGGCGTTCCTGGCCGGCGCGCGCCGCGCGAGCATCTTCGCCCGCGACAGCGCCAACATCGTGAAGATCGAGATCGGCGGGGAGGCGGCCGAGGGGGTTTCGATCACAGCCCACGCCGCCGACGTGGGCGATAACGCGGATGCCCTCGAGGCGACCGTCGAGGGGCAGCCGACCAGCATCGCCTTCAACGCCCGCTACCTGATCGACGTGCTGAGCAACCTGGGGGCCGAACAGGCCGCGCTGGAGCTCTCCGGGCCGCTGGCGCCGGGGGTCATCCGCGGGGTCGGCAAGGACGACTACGTGCACGTCATCATGCCGGTCCGGACCGCCTCGTAGGGAGCGACGGACCGATGACGGCGCGCGGGCTCGCCGTCGCGCCCGCACTCGGAGCGATGCGTTGCGCCTGACCCGCCTCCTGCTCGAGGACTTCCGCAGCTACGCATCGGCCGAGATGCATCCGGAGCCCGGGCTGACGATCGTGGCCGGCCCGAACGGCGCCGGCAAGACGAACCTGCTGGAGGCGATCTTCGCGGCCGTCACCGGCCGCTCGCACCGCGCCGGATCGGACGCCGAGATGGTGCGCCACGGCCGCCCCTTCGCCCGCGTCCGCCTCGACCTGGCTGACCCGGATGGCGCCGCCACGGCCCGCGTGGAGCTGCTGCTGCCCGCCGAGGACGCGCCGCCGGAGCTCCGCAAGCGGGTCACCGTCAACGGCCTGGCGCGCCGCGCCGCGACCATCGGCGACACGGTGCGGGTCGTCCTGTTCCGGCCGGAGGAGATGCTGCTGCTGGTCGGCCCCCCCTCCGAGCGGCGGCGCTTCCTGGACGCGATCCTCGCCCAGCGCCATCGGGCGGCCGCCCGCGACCTTGCCGAGCTGGGGCGCATCCTCGCCCAGCGCAACGCGCTCCTGCGGGCCATCCGTCGGGAAGAGGCGACGCCCGACGACCTCGCCTTCTGGGACGAGCAGCTCGCCGGGGTGGGGGCGCGGGTGATGGCCGCTCGCCTGCAGCTGGTGGCGGAGCTGGCGGCCCGCATCCCCTCCCTGCACGACGCCGTCGCCCCCGCCGCGGAGCGCGGCGAGCAGGTAAGCCTGGCCTATGCCGACACGCTGAAGGACGCCTGGCCGGAGCGGTCCACGTGGGCCGGCGGCGCCCATCCGCACGAGCAGCTGGTTGAGGCCTACCGGCGTCGGATTCGCCAGGTCCGGGACAAGGAGCTCTGGAACGGGGTGTCGCTGGTCGGGCCGCACCGCGACGACCTGCGCATCGAGCTGGGCGGCCGGGAGGTGGCCACGCATGCCAGCCGCGGTCAGCAGCGCACGATCATCCTGGCCCTCAAGCTGGCGGAGACCGACCTGCTCGGGGCCGATGGCGCCCCCACTCCCATCGTGCTGCTGGACGACATCTTCTCGGAGCTGGACGCCGACCGCTCGGAGCGCTCCCTGGCGCTCCTGCTGGAGCGCGGCCAGGTGCTGGTCACGATGGCCGACCTGGCGTCGCTGCCGACCGGCCGCCGGAACGTGACGATCTGGCAGGTCGGTGACGGGCGCCTCTCCCAGGCGCCGCGCGTGGCATGAGCCGCAGCGAAGAGGCCGCCAGCGCCGTGCAGCGGGCCCTGCTGGCCTGCATCGGCCCGGGAG
>JBGQCU010000107.1:0-5776 GCA_041495495.1 Candidatus Limnocylindria bacterium | reverse complement strand
GAATCGCAAAAAGCCGGTCTCAGTTCGGATTGGAGTCTGAAACCCGACTCCATGAAGTTGGAATCGCTAGTAATCGCGCATCAGCACGGCGCGGTGAATACGTTCCCGGGCCTTGTACACACCGCCCGTCACGTCATGAAAGCCGATAACACCCGAAGCCGGTGGGCCAACCGCAAGGAGGCAGCCGTCGAAGGTGGGATTGGTGATTGGGACGAAGTCGTAACAAGGTAGCCGTACCGGAAGGTGCGGCTGGATCACCTCCTTTCTAGGGAGACCAGGTCACCCGGTTCGCCGGGGGACCAAACCTTCCAGGTCGATCGACCATCTCAACGTAATGGCTCGTTCCCACGAGGGGGATCGAGCGCCCGTGCAAGCGGGAGGAGTTGGCCGCTCTCGAACCAACAGACCTGCCCGTCGACAACGCGGGTTCCTGTCACTCTTCAGCCGTGAAGGCATCGCAGCCGTCCCGTTCGCGGGGCGGCTGTTCGCTTCCCAGCCGGCCGGCGCCCTTGCGCCGCCCCAGGCCGCCGGGTACCATGCCGGCCCGCGAGGGGGCGTTTAGCTCAGCTGGTTAGAGCACTGCCCTGATAAGGCAGAGGTCTCTGGTTCGAGTCCAGAAACGCCCACCACCCCCAGACGTGACCGATGGAGCGCATGCCCGTGCCGGAGCCGGCCGACCGCCCGATGGGGATCCTGGCCGAGCCGAACCCGGACCGCGCCCTGCACGCGACGGTCGACGGCCTGGTCTACGCTCGGAACCCGGTACGCACCCACCTCGTGACCGCCGCCGACGACGCGGCCGAGGTCGTGGCCCGCTACGCGACGCCGCTGGGCCCTGACACCGCCTTGGTGGCGGTCAGCGAGCGGATGATCGCCATCACGCAGGGCCGATCGCATCCGATGTCCTCGATCCGACCGGGGCGCCTGGCCCGCTTCCTGGTCCGATTCGTGACGAGGCCTGGCTACGGTATCGGGCTCGGGACCGCGGAGACGATGCAGCTGGCGATCTCCGAGGTCGGCGTTCCCCGCATCCTGTTGGCAGCGATCGTGAGCGGCATCACCAAGCCGATCGGGATCCACGGCCTCTTCTACCGGATTGCCGGTCCCCAGGCCGCCGCCATCGACGGCCCGACCTCATACACCATCCCGCCGTACAACCAGGCCGCCACGCTCGGGCCAAAGGATCCCGGAGGCGCTGCGCGACGGATCGGCGAGGCGCTCGGCGTGCCGGTGGCCGTGATCGATGCCAACGATGCCGGTTGCAACGCGCTGGGACTCAGCCGCGGCCTCGAGCGGCGTTGGGTCGAGCGACTCTTCGCCGACAACCCGCTCGGGCAGGCTGCCGAACAGACCCCGATCTGCATCGTACGTCGGCTCGCATGGCCGGCCGGCGAGCCCCTGCCGCCCGAGCCGAGGCGGCGCATCACCCCGCCGTAGCGGGAGCTGCGCACCGGCGGTACCATGCCTTCGGGCCATGGGGATGTAGCTCAGCTGGGAGAGCACCTCCTTTGCAAGGAGGGGGTCAGGGGTTCGAGTCCCCTCATCTCCACCACACCATCAGGGATGCGGCCGTAGCCTGAGGATCAGGCCGCGGTCTCCATGATCCATCACCTCCACGCGCTCGACCTCGACCACACGACCGTCAGCCAGGGGCCTGAAGCTCGCGACTTCGGCCTCCGGATTGGTGAGCGCCACCAGCCAGATGCGGCCGGTCACGGAGAGGCCGGCAAGCTCGCCGGGCTCGAGGCTGGCATCGGGCCCGATGGTGCGATCGGTGGGGATGAGGTCTCCCCCCGTGAACGCCGGCTCGAGTCGCGAGCGCCAGTAGCGGAGCGACGCCGGCAGCTCGATCGGATCCGTCCTTCGCTCGAGCAGGTAGGCCAGCGGGAAGTAGGTCTGCGCATCCGCCACGAGCACGACATCGCCCGCCATGACGCGCTCCTCGAGGATGACAGCGGCCGCGCCTGCCGGCTCGAGGCCCGCGCCACTCACCCAGTTCGCCTCGAACGTGGCCGTCCCCGCACCGACCAGGACCAGCAGGGCAGCACCCCCCACGCGCAGGGTGCGGCGCGTCCAACCCGCCCGCCGGAGCCGCAGGGCAAGGCTCTCGGCTCCCACCGAGATCGCCATGGCCAGCGGCGGGACGGCCGCCGCGAGGTAGCGGGAGTCGTAGGCCGAGCGCCACAGCGAAACCACCCACCAGACCAGCACCAATGCGGCGCCGGCCGAGATGGCCAGGGCGGTCACCGGCTGACCGGCGGAGCGGTTGCGGAAGAGGGCCTGGAATCCCACTGCGGCGAGGATGGCGAGCGGGAGGACGGCGACCCAGCCGGGTGACGGTTTCCACCCACCAAAGGTGACGGCCAACGTCGCCAGCAGCGCCCCGATATCGGGAATCGGCGTCCAGAACGGCTCTCCAGAGCTTGCCACCGACAAGAGACGCGGGAGCCAGGGAAGGAAGGCTGCGAAGCCGATGACGAGGGCGACGCCAGCCGCGCGCGTCGTGGGATGACGATGCAGCGCGAGGATGCCCACCACGCCTGCCTGCAGCGCGAAGGCGGCGACCCCCGTCGGCAGCGTCCAGAGCTCGCCGGCGACAGCAAGCGCAGCTACCCCCACCTCGAGAGGGCGGCGGGTGGGTGACCCGTGGTCGGTGAGCAGCCGCCACAGAAGCCACCAGGCGAGGACCGCGAAGAGCGACTCAAGGGCATACATCCTCGCCTCGCGGGCATTCGAGATCGCCAAAGGTGAGACGGCGACGAGGACGGCCGCCAGGTACGCTGCCCGCATCCCAATCGCCTGGCGTGCCCACGCCCAGGTCACCCCGACCGTCGCCAGGCCGGCCACGGCCGAGAGGATGCGCAGGGCGGCCTGGCCATCCCCCAGAATTCCGATGCAGACCTTGAGGGCGAAGGCAAAGAGCGGGGGATAGGGCTCGCCGCTCGAGCGCGGGATGATGTCGCCCCACGGGGATTGCGCCAGGAGCCAGGATGCCGCCTCATCACGAAACAGCTCGCGATCCCCAAGCAGGGCGAATCGCAAAGCGGCCGCGCCTGCGAGGATGATGAGCAGTGCGGCGACGGGACCGATTCGGATTCGCATCTGACCCACTGACTGCCCATGATGACGGGCGCCGACGGTGGGTGCTGATCGCCGTTGGTCTTGGACTCATCCTGGCTGGCGCCACCCTTGTCCGCTTCGTCGACCTGGCCGTCAATCCGGGCGGCCTGTACATGGACGAGGCGGCGGAGGCGCTCAGCGCCCAGCGCATCCTCCACGATCCGGGCTTCCTCCCGGTCTTCCTGCCCGAGGGAGGCGGCCGCGAGGCGCTCTTCGCCTACCTCGTCGCGGGTCTGTTCCATTTCATCGGCCAGACGCCGCTCGCCCTGCGCGCGACCGCCGCCGGAATCGGGGTCGCCGGCGTCTTCGGGATCTGGTTGCTGGCCCGGCGCTACGGCGCCACGGCCGGCCTGAGCGCTGCCGCATGGGCGGCCGGCTCGCTGTGGCTCATCTGCATCAGCCGTGACGGCATGCGCAACACGCTGGTGCCGCTCTTCGCGGCCCTCGCCATGGCCGCGCTTCTGGCGTGGCACGACCGCCCGGGGCGTGCAAGCGCGATCCTGGCCGGCGCGACCGCCTCGCTGGCGACGCTCTACACCTACCAGCCGCTGAAGCTGATCCCGTTATTGCTGCTCGTGTGGCTCGTCTGGCTGCGTCGCGTCAACCGGCCGGCCTATGACCACCTCCGCTCGAACCTCCTCGCCTTTGCCGTGACGTTCGTGCTCGTCGGGGCCCCGATGATTGCGGCCGCCGTCGCTGACCCGGTCAGCTACTTCGGACGCGCCGCCGGCGTGACCTTCGGCCCCGGATCCGGGGTGGACCTTGTCGGGCACTGGGTGCGGACACTGGGGATGTTCGTCGCGACCGGAGACCCCAACCCGCGCCACGACGTCGCCGAGCTCCCACTCCTCGGTTGGCAGCTCTTCGCGGTCGCCGTGGTCGGCGCGATCCGTCTCTGGCGGCACCGGCGCGAGCCGGCCCACTCCCTGGTCTTATGGAGCCTGCCGATCTTCCTCCTGCCGCCGCTCATCGCCACCGAGGGCGGCGCGCCCCACTTCCTTCGAGCGCTCGGGCTCGCGGCGCCGTTGGCGGTCACCATCGGCCTCGGCGTGGGCGAGCTGGTCGACCAGGCGCGTGCCCGCTGGGGGCGCGTGCCAGCCGCCGGCGTGGCCGTCGCAACCGCGGTCGGGCTGATCGCCTTGGCCGTCGGCAGCGCCCAGGCGTACCTCTCTCGCCCGGTCGCTGATCGGTACGAGGCATACCGCTACGACCTGACGGCGATGGCTGCCGAGGCGGGGGCCGGCGACATCATCATCCTCGATGACTACAGCGCCACCGTGATCCGCTTCCTGGATGCCGATCGCCTGCCGCGCATCGTCGCGCCCGGATCACCGGTCTGCGCCCCGAATGCTCGGATGCTGGCGCTGTCTCGCGATGACCTGCTTCGTGCGCTCGGCCCTGATGCGGCGCAACGGGCCTCCCCCCTGGCCGAGGATCCGCGGGGCAGCCCCGTGCTGTGGGGCGTTACATGGCCGCCTGACGCGTTGCAAACATGTCGCGCGGGATCGGCGTCGCCTTGACCGTGGCGGGGCTGCGGTGCTACAGTATCTATCCCTCGCGGGAAGGCCGGTGTGGTCGGCCCGCGATCGTTGTGACAAAGCCCCATCAGCCGACCATCCCCTGACCGCTGCGTGCGACGAGCGTCGCGCCCATCGGTCAGCGGACCAACGCTGACGCCGTAGACCGCAGGCGCAAGCCGAGCGGAGGCCGTTCCAACGAGCCAACGCGGCGAGGCTCCGTCCCCGCAGGGGGATGGACGCGACCTTAAGAACCGAAGACTGGAAGCATCGATTTCGTCGAGGATGAATTCCGACGCATCGCACGGCCGCAGGGTCGTGCGAGCGACCGACGCGCGTAGGCCAGCACCGTGCTAGCCGCGTGAGCGTTAGGTCAAGCTACTAAGGGCGTGCGGTGGATGCCTTGGCGCCAAGAGCCGATGAAGGACGTGGCAGGCGACGAAATGCTTCGGGGAGCTGCGAGCAAGCGTTATCACCCGGAGATATCCGAATGGGGAAACCCACCCAGGGTAATGCCTGGGTACGTTCGACTGAATTCATAGGTCGATCGAGGAAACCGAGGGAACTGAAACATCTAAGTACCTCGAGGAACAGACAAACATTCCGTGAGTAGTGGCGAGCGAAAGCGGAGGAGCCCAAACCCTGGCTGCGTGACAGGTTGCAGCCGTTGCAGTCGGGGTGTTGTAGGGCCGGCCCGCGGTGCACTGCACTGCCCGCAGGGAGTTACAAATATGGTTCGCTAGCAGAAGTGGCATGGAAAGGCCAGCCGCAGAGGGTGACAGCCCCGTAAGCGAAAGCGAGACCATCTCCCGGTCGAGTCCCTGAGTACCACGTGGAAGGTCTCTCATGTGGGAACCCGGGCGGACCACCGTCCAAGGCTAAATACTCTTGGCGACCGATAGTGAACCAGTACCGTGAGGGAAAGGTGAAAAGCACCCCGGGAGGGGAGTGAAACAGTACCTGAAACCGCATGCCTACAAGCAGTCAAAGGGTGTTGCCCGGAGGCTTCGGCCGCCGGGTAGCCTGATGGCGTGCCTTTTGAAGAATGAGCCGGCGAGTTACTCGTAGGTGGCGAGGTTAAGTCCGTGAAGGACGAAGCCGCAGCGAAAGCGAGTCTGAATAGGGCGATTGAGTCGCCG
>JBGQCU010000106.1:0-6117 GCA_041495495.1 Candidatus Limnocylindria bacterium | reverse complement strand
GTCGGCTCGCGCCACCAATCGTCGTCGACCCGCCAGCGGTTGCAGATCCCCACCTCGCCGTGGGTCTCGCCATCCAGGCGCAGGCGGAGCGGCGTGCCATCCGGATCCGTCTCGACCTGAATGAGGGGGTGGTCGAGATACAGGCGCGTCACAGCTCCACCAGCCTGGCCCGATGCTCGGGCAGCGACGCGCTTGGGCGGTCGTGGCTGGCTCGCCACAGGCGGCCCTCACCGAACCGCATGGTCAGCCGTTCCAGCGACCAGCGCAGCTCCTCCCAGCGTCCGATCCGCGCCTCGAAGGCCGGCAGCTGTCGTGTCGCCGGGTCGGCGAGCCGGTCGAAGGCAAGGCCGATGGCGACGATCCGCGGCTCCTCCTCCGCGCTCCGTTCCCTGCCGACCTGCTCCAGGCGACCGACCAGCAGACGCGCGATCCAGTCCGGCTCGAGCGTCGGCTCGGGGAGCGCCAGCTCCACGTTGAGTGGCGGTGCGTCCTCGAGACGCAGGGCGAGGCGCGCCCGGCCGGGCGCCAGGTGGCGGGCACGCAAGGTGTCGCACAGCTCGGCGGCGAGGCGGCGCAGGGCAAGCGCGATCTCGGTGATCCCCTCCGCCGGCGGCTCAAAGGTGGCGTGGGCGGCCATCCGTTCCGGGCGCCGCCGCGGCACCAGGGGGCGAGGGTCCTGGCCGCGGGCGAGCTGCTGGAGCCGCTCGCCGGCTGGACCGAACTGGGCGCCCACTGCGGATCGGGGCAGCGTGGCCAGCTGCCCCATGCTCGTCAGCCCGAAGAGCGCGAATCGGGCTCGCGTGGCCTCGTCAGCGGGGAGCAGGTCGAGGGAGAGCGGCGCGAGGGCGGCGGCGCCGTCGCGGGGCGGGATGGCGAGGAAGGCGGCCGGGGCATCGGGCCGGGTTGAGCGGGCCAGGCGAGCCGCCAGGACCGCCAGCCAGCGGTTGTCCCCAACTCCCGCCTTGACGGGGAGTGGGGCGATTGCCCTGGCCAGTGCCACCGCCCGCGCCGCGATCCGACGCTCATCGCCGAGGAGCGGCCCGAGGCCCGTGATGTCGAGCAGCGCCACTCCCCGGTCGACCGCCTCGATCCTCGGGGAGAGGTCATCGAGGCGATCCAGGATGGCGTCGAAGGTGGCCTGCTCCGCATCCGGCGCGCGCAGCCCCGGCCAGACGAGGGCAAGGAGGCGAGTCATTGGGCTGTCCCACGGTTCCATGTGCGCTCAGCGCACACAACCGCCAAGTAACGCCCTGGTGCCGTCTCTACCAGGCCAAAAAGAGCCTCTGCTTGGCTGATATGTGCGCTGGGTGCACACCACGGCCAAGTTACGCTACCCGAGCGCCCCTTCTTGGCCGTTAGTGACGCTGAGCGTAAATCGCCGAGACGCCGCGAGCGCTGAGCGCTCCTAACGGCCAAGTTGCGCCGGAAAGGCGCCTCTTCATGGCCGACGCGAGCACTGAGCGCTCCGCGCAGCCAAGTTCCGCCCCGAGCAGACCGCTTCTTGGCTGTTAGGAGCGCTGAGCGCACATGGCCGCGCATCGTCGAGGCTCACCGATACGTCAGGCGGAGACGACGCGCAGGGCCGGCTGCTCGTCGAGCGCGGCTGCGTCCGGGATCTCGCGCGGGACGGCCAGCGAGCGGAGGAGCGGGTCGATCCGACGCCCCTCGCCGAACCACAGGTCCAGCTCGGCGCGGCCGCCGGCCAGTGCCCAACGGTGGCGGGTCACGGTCGCCTCGACCCGCTGCCCGACCAGGTCCTGTCCCACCGCCAGCCAGGCGAGCCGAGCCAGCGCGACCCGCACCCCTGCCACGCGGCCAGCCGCCTCGCGCCCGGGCCGGCCCGCGAGCAGCAGGCCCGTGGCGCCGGCGCGCAGCAGCAGGTCGGCCAGGCGGTCCAGACCGCGGGGCGGCGGGGCATCGGCGAGGTCAAGGACGAGGAGGTCGATGAGGCGGGTGCGGGCCAGCCAGCCGGCCAGCTCCACCGCCTCGGCGGGGTCGGCGGGGCGGACGACCAGCAGCCATTCCAGCGCAACGCCGAGCCGGGCAGCGGTCGCGGGGTCGAAGCGGCCGGCGGGATCGAGCCAGGCGACCAGCCCCCCGGCGGACTGGCAGGCGGCCAACGATCCGAGCGCCAGGCTGGTGGCACCGCCGCCGGCCGGGGCATCGAGCAGGGCCAGGGCGCCGCGCGGCCAGCCGCCGCTGCGCAGCGCCGCGTCGAGCCCGGGCTGTCCGGTGGGAAGGGGGTCGGCGGTGACCATCGGTCCAGGGTCAACCCCGCGCCGCAACCCATGGTTACGCAACGCCTCGAGGAGCTCGGGGAGGGGTTGGACGGGCCGGGCGAGATCGGTCATGGCCCAACCGATGATAGAACAGATGTTCTAGTTTGTGAAGCCCCCAAAGGGCGCTGATATACTGCCTCGGCTCGTGGGGATGTAGCTCAGCCGGGAGAGCACTGCGTTCGCATCGCAGGGGTCAGGGGTTCGAGTCCCCTCATCTCCACCACCCCATCCGATTGCTCTTCCACGCACCGTGAACGAAGTGAGTGCCATGTGGCGAGCCAGACACACCCGCGGATCGCGCCACCGGCTCTGGCGGTTGCTCCTCGGCGCAGCTGTGTTCGCGCCGGTCCTTGTCACGACAGCGTCCGCCGCGACGCCCCCTGTCCCGGCCTACACGTCCTGCAATAGCCTGACGGCTGCGCCGGTCCTCGCCGAGTTTGATGTCCCCGATGGCGCGAGCCTGTTCAAGCACTTTCCGGCGCTGGGCATCACGCCAGAGATCTCCAATCCGGGAGGACCGCTGCACAACGGACCGCTGCACATCGTGGCGCTCAAAGGCCCGGTCTGTAACCTCCCGATCTACTCGCCGCTGCTGCAGCCCGGTGCTGTCGCGCCGCTTGTTTTCGGCAACATCATTCGGGTCATCAAGCCCGACCACGACGAATGGGACATCGGATACGGCGACTACGACACGTTCCTGCCGTAGGGCGGTCTCAAGCGACGACCCTCGGCGCCGGCCCTAGCTGGCGGGCGCAAACGCAGGATCCGTGTCCTCCCCCGGGGAGTCCGTGAGCCGGGTCGCGCCGGTGCCGTCAGCGTTCATCACGTAGATCTCATCGTTGCCGGCCTGGGAACGGTCGAAAGCAATCTGGGTCCCATCGGCCGACCAGGCGGGGAAGAGGTCCGCGGCAGCGTCGTTGGTGAGCTGGACCCTCCCGGTCCCGTCGGCATGCATCACGTAGATGTGATCGGTGCCGGCAGGGTTGCTGTTGAAGGCGATCTTGGTGCCGTCAGGCGACCACACCGGGCCCTGGTCCTGGCCGGGCGCCGCGGCGCCAGTGTCGTTGGTGAGGTCGGTCGCTCCGGTGCCGTCGGCATTCATGACGTAGATCTCGAAGTTGGTGCCGCCCAGGTCGCGGTCGAAGGCGATCTTCGTGCCGTCGGGCGACCAGGCGGGAGCAAAGTCGTTGGCGGCATCATTCGTGAGCCGGGTCGCGCCGGTTCCGTCGGCGTTCACGGCGTAGATCTCGGCGTTCCCGTCCCGGTCGGTGACGAAGGCGATCTTTGTTCCGTCGGGCGACCACGCCGGCATGCCCTCGCCGCCCGGGGTGTTCGTGAGCCGCGTCACGCCGGTGCCATCGGCCTTCATCACGTAGATCTCAGGGTTACCGTCGCGTTCGCTGCCGAAGGCGATCTTCGTGCCGTCGGGCGACCAGGCCGGCCAAGCGTCCTTGCCCGGGTCGTTGGTAAGCCGTGTCAGCGTCCCGTCAGGGCTCCTGGCGTAGATCTCGACGTTCCCATCCCGCTCGCTGGAAAAGGCGATGGTTCCCTTCGAGGTGATGGGCGCGGCCGTCTGCGCGGAAGAGGGCGAAACCGTCGGATTCGAGGCGGCGCTGGAACCCACGGAGGGACTGGGCGTCGATGTCGTCGTAGCGCTTCCGCAGGCCGCAAGGACGAGCCCAAGACCGATGGGCAGGGACGCGCGCCACCCGAGCGATGACGGCCTTCCGCGACCGCCGACGGCGTTGTGGCCCTGAGTCGGCGGGTTGGCGGCGAGCTTGATCAACGGGAACCTCCGGTATGGTCGTGGGCGCGGCCCGGCATGGAGCCTTTTTGGGGGCCGGAAGAAGGGCGTCTTCACGACCCGCTGGTGGGGCCGTAGAGATCGGCTGCGACGCGCGGGCTGCCGCCGGTCACGAGCACCCGGCCGTCCTTCAACAACGTGGCGGTCTGCCCTTGTCGGGGGCCGGCCATGCTCCCGGCGGTGGTCCAGGATCCAGTGAGCGGGTCGTAGAGCTCGGCCGTGGCCAGCGTGTCATGGCCGTTGAAGCCGCCCGCCACCAGGACGTTGCCATCGGCAAGCAGCGTGGCGGTCTGGTAGTAGCGAGCCTCGACCATCGGACCGGTCGGGGTCCAGGATCCGGTGGCCGGGTCGTACAGCTCGGTCGAGGCCGCTGCGACGCCGGCGTCGGCGCCACCCGCAACCAGCACCTTGCCATCGGGTAGGAGCGTGGCGGTATGCCCCTGTCGACCGCTTGCCAGGCTCCCAGTGGCTGCCCAGGATCCGGTGGCCGGGTCGTACAGCTCGGCGGACGGAGAGCTGGCGACGCCAGCGATGCTGCGCCATGGCCAGGTGGTAGACGGTACGGAACAGCCAGGCCGGCGGTCGTTCGATGCGGGTGCCGCGTCGCAGCTCGCGCCACAGGCGCAGCAGCGCCTCCTGGACCGCGTCGGCGGCCTGCTCATCGGTCAGGCCCTGGTGGCGAGCGAAGTCGTAGAGCGCCGAGCCGTGGTCCGCCTGAAGATCGGTCAGCAGGTCGGCATCGCTCATCCCCGCCTCGAGCTGCTCGACCCCGTCGAACAACCTGCGTTGCAGGCTCGTCACATCTCATAGATGCACGAGCCGGACGAAACGCCTAGTTCGCGCGTGATCCCGATTGTGCGGCTGGCCGCTTCGGTCGTCGACCGCGATGTGGCCCGCGTCGCGGATCTCCGGCAAGCAACGAGAGCAGGCCGAGCGTCAGTTCCCGCTCCTCGGGTCGAACAGCTCCGCGGAGGCCAGGTCCAGTCCGTTGCCACCCGCAACGAGCACCTGACCGTCGTTGAGCAACGTTGCGGTGTGCCCCCCGCGGACTTCGATCATTGCGCCGGTCGCTGTCCAGGTCCCGCTGGCCGGATCGTAAATCTCCCCGAATGGCACCGGCACCTGACTGGTGCCGGTCCAGCTGCTATAGCCGCCGGCAACGAGGACCCTGCCATCAGGCAGCAGGGTGGCCGTATGCTCCGCCCGTCCCGCCACCATTGCCCCGGTTGCGGTCCAGCGTCCGGTGCCGGGGTCATACAGTTCGGCGGAGGGCACCATGAGGTTCATGCCGGACACGTACCCGCCCACCACGAGCACTCTCCCATCGAGCAGCAGGGTTGCCGTATGCCCGGCTCTGGCGTGCGTCATGTTCCCGGCGGTGCTCCAGGATTCACTACGGGGGTCGAACAGCTCGGCGTACGGTACGTTGCCATTCGGGTTGAACCCGCCCGCAACCAGCACCTCGCCATTCAGCAGCAACGTCGCCGTAGCATCACTACGGGCCTGGTTCATCAGTCCCGCGGGGCTCCAGGTCGCGGTGATCGCGTCGAACAGCTCGGCGGAGGCTGGCAGACCCAGACCGCTGCTGTTGTAGCCGCCGGCCACGAGCACCCGGCCGTCGGTCAGTCGCGTTGTCGTGAAGCCGCTGTGGACCTCGATCATGCTGTCAGTTGCTGTCCAGGTCCCTCTTGCCGGGTCATAGATTTCAGCCGTGGCCAGCACCGCGGGGCCGTCGCCGCCTGCGGAGCCGCCGACCACGAGCACCGTGCCATCAGGTAAGAGGGTCGCTGTGTGGCCATACCGGGTTTCAAGCATGGCCCCGGTGGCGTTCCAAGTCCCCTTGGCCGGGTCATACAGTTCGGCCGTGGCCAATGCAGTGCCGTTTTCCCCTCCGACCACGAGAACGCTGCCATCGAGCAGCAGGGTTGCCGTGTGACCGAAGCGACCTTCGACCATGCTCCCGGTGCGGGTCCAAAGGGAGGTCCGATGCGGATGCACAAGACCCGAGCCGATCAACGCCGCGGCCCCGACCGC
>JBGQCU010000105.1:0-6200 GCA_041495495.1 Candidatus Limnocylindria bacterium | reverse complement strand
GTCCTTCTGCCAGCCCGCGAGGGGAGTCCCCGGGTGGCGGCATCGAGCGGGCCAGAGGACGCGATCCTGCATCCGACGACGACCGTGAGCGGCGAGCCGGCAGACTTCCTGGGCGAGCCGTATCGTCGCGCGATGCTCGCGACGCCCCTGCGCAGCGGGAGCGAGACTGTGGGCGCTCTGGCCGTCGGCGACCGCCGACCGCGCGCCTTTGACGTTGAGGATGTTGAGACGCTCTCATCGCTGGCCAGCCAGCTGGCGCTGGCGATCGAGAACGCCCGCCTCGAAGGTCAGCTGCGCGAGCTCGCCGTCCGTGCGGAGCGCGAGCGCATCGCACGCGAGATGCACGACGGGCTGGCCCAGGTGCTCGGCTACGTGAACACGAAGTCGCAGGCGGTGGAGGAGCTGCTGGCGGCGGGCCGGAGTCAAGAGGCGCGCGCACAGCTTGCCGAGCTGGCTGCCGCGGCGCGTTCGATCTACGTCGATGTGCGCGAGGCGATCCTGGGTCTGACCAGCCCGGTGACGCCGGAGCGTGGGCTGGTGGGCGCCGTGGAGGAGTACGCGGCCCGCTTCTCGGACGCGTCCAAGCTGGCGACCACCGTGCGGGCCGACCCGGGCGCCTCAGCTGTGACCTTGCCCCCGGAAGTGGAGGCCCAGGCATTCCGCATCGTGCAGGAGGCACTCACCAACGTGCGCAAGCACGCTGCGGCGCAGCGCGTGGAGGTGAGTGTCGAGCTGAGCGACGGTGCCCTGCTCATCTCGGTGACCGACGACGGCGCCGGCATTGAGCCCAGCGGCGACCCTGCCTCGTCGGCCCCCGCCGTCTGGCCACACTATGGGCTCACCGCCATGCGAGAGCGAGCCAGCGCCATCGGCGCCCGGATCACGGTCGAGAGCCTGCCAGGGGCAGGAACGACCGTTCGGCTGGCGGTGCCGGTCGCCGGTCCCCTGACGGCCGTGCCAGGCTGATGCGGATCCTGCTGGCCGACGACCACGCCCTGGTGCGCGACGGCATCGCCTCGCTCCTCCGCGCGTGGGGCCACGACGTGGTGGGCCAGGCGGCAGATGGGGTCGAAGCGGTTCGCCTGGCGGTCGAGCTGCATCCCGAGCTGGTCCTCATGGACGTACGGATGCCGATGCAGACCGGGATCGAGGCGACGCGACGCATCAAGGCCGACCAGCCGGAGGTCGCCATCGTCATGCTCACGGTCAGCGAGGACGAGGACGACCTGTTCGCCGCCATCAAGGCCGGGGCACAGGGATACCTCCTGAAGAACCTCGAGTCGCGTCAGCTGCGCTCCATGCTCGAGGCCGTGCACCGCGGGGAGCCCGCGATCACACCGGCCACCGCCACCCGCATCATCGAAGAGTTCGGCCGGCGCGACCGGGAAGCCAGCGGCGACCCGGACCGCTTGACCGAGCGCGAGGTGGACGTCCTGCGTCTCGTGACGGCGGGTCTCCGCAACAAGGAGATCGCGGAGCGCCTGCGGATCAGCGGCAACACCGTGAAGTTCCACCTGGGCAACATCCTTGGCAAGCTTCACGCCAAGAGCCGCACCGAGCTCGCGGCGCGCGCGCTGAAGGAGGGTCTCGTGGGGCACCAGGTCAAGGACCGGCCCCGGGACTGACGACACGGCGGACGCCGAAGACCATCGAGAGGTGCGGAGCGGCGCGGAGAGGCGCGGAGCGGCCCGGGCCAAATGGCCCCCCTCCACCTGCCCGAATGAGCGATCACCACCCCACCCGGATGCGTGTCGCGCCCCCGCGGTCAGCGTCGCACCCTTGATGCGGGATCGCCACGAGGATCGACCATGGGCTACCGCATCAGCATCGACCACGACAACTGCTTCAACTGCGGCGTCTGCATGGACGTCTGTCCGGTGCAGGCGCTCGACATGACCCGGCCGGATCGGCCCGGGGTGGAGTCCGCGCCCGGCGGATCGGCCTTCAACTGGATGATGGAGCACCCGGTGCAGGTGGGCGAGTGCATCGGATGCGCGATCTGCATCCGCGAGTGCCCGGTGGTGGTCATGACCCTCGACAGCGTCCCGGGCCCCACCCCGCTGGCGCCCCTGCCCGGCCCCGTCTTCCCGCCGCGGCCGACCAGCGGATGGATTCCGCTCTCCGATCTGACGCGCGAGTCCCTCAAGCCGAACCATCCCTCGCCCTACGACCCGCTCTACCGCTGGTCGACCGCGGAACGGCCCGAGGCCTGGCAGGTCTGGAAGTCGATGGTCGATCCGGGGACCACGCCGCCCCGCGCACCCTGCCAGAGCGCCTGCCCGGCAGAGACCGATGCCGGCCGCTACGTGGGTCTCATCGCGGACGGTCGCTACAGCGAAGCCTATGCCGTGGCCGCCGAGGTCAACCCGTTCCCGTCCGTGTGCGGCTGGATCTGCACGGCGCCGTGCGAAGCCGCCTGCCGGCGTGGAACCCTGGATGAGCCGATCTCGATTCGCACCCTGAAGCGATTCGCCGCCGAGCACGGCACCCTGCCGCCGGTCGCGCCCCCGACCCACAAGCGCGATGAGCGGGTGGCCATCGTGGGCGGCGGGCCGGCGGGCATGTCGGCGGCCTACTACCTGGCCCGCATGGGGTACCCGGTCACCGTCTTCGAGGCGATGCCGGTCCCCGGCGGGATGATGGCGATTGGCATCCCCGAATACCGGCTGCCGCGCGAGGTCCTTCGCGAGGAGATCGATCGGATCGTGGGGCTGGGCGTCGACCTGCGGCTGAACTCGGCCATGGGCCGGGACTTCTCGCTCAGCGACCTCGAGCAGCGCGGCTATCGGGCGATCTTCCTGTCAACCGGGGCTCCCAAGAGCCGGCGCCTCGGCGTGGAGGGTGACCAGCTGCGGGGCGTGGTCCCAGGCACCCTCTTCCTCAAGCAGGTCAACCTGGGCGAGCACCCACAGCTGAGCGGGCCGGTGGTGGTGGTCGGCGGCGGCAGCACCGCCATGGACGCGGCGCGCTCGGCTCTGCGCAGTGGCGCCTCGACGGTCACCGTCCTCTACCGACGGGGGCGCGAGCAGATGCGCGCTCAGCCCGAGGAGATCGCCGCCGCCGAGCACGAGGGCGTCGTGGTGCTGCCGGCTGCGGCCGTCACCGAGGTTCTCGGCGAGGACGGGCACGTGAAAGCTGTGCGGGTGACCAGGCAAGTGCCGGTCGAGGGCCAGGACACGTGGGCCGAAATGACCGGCAGTGAGACCGTGATGGCTGCGACCACGATCCTCGTGGCCATCGGCGAGGAGCCGGATCCGTCCATCCTCCCCGAGGGAGCGGGGATCGAGATCAGCGCGTTCGCCGGCATCGTGGCCGACCCGCGGACCCTGGCCACCGGCCACGCGGGGGTCTTCGCCGGCGGCGACGTCGTCTCCGGGCCCAAGACCATCATCGATGCGGTCGCGTCCGGCCGACGGGCCGCGGCCGCCATCCACGAGTACCTCTCCGGCGCGCGCGACGGCGAGCGCGAGATCCTCAACACGGTGCGCTACCACACGCCGCTTGAGCCGCTCCTGACGCTTGACCTCGCAGAGCGGCCGCGGGCTCATCCCGCCGAGGCGGCGTTTGTCCCCGGCTCATTCAAGGCCACCCAGGCCGGCTTCGAGGAGGCGACCGCGCGCGCCGAGGCGAGCCGCTGCTTCCGCTGCGACGCGGTCTACGCCTGTCCCACCGTCTCGGTGCAGGCCGGGCGCGGCCGGTCGGATGCCGCCTCGGCGGAACGGGCCGCCCCCGTCGCGCAGGGCCTGCCATTCATCACCCCCACGCAGCCAGCACCGCTTAGCACTGGAGGAGAGCAATGACCCCCGAACAGGTGTCCGGCGTCTTCGATGCCGGCGAATCGTTCGTCGAGAACACGATCGCCGCGGCGCTGGTCGTGATCTGGCTGGTGGTGCTCGCGTTGCACCTGGCGCGCCCGTACATGCTCACCAACGTGCGCAAGTTCACCCTGCGCCTGGGGGCCGACCTGTGGTGGATCGCCTACGTCGCCCTGCGCGACATCCTGCTGGCCCAGGTCTTCCTGGGCAGCTTCATCTTCTTCTACCCCGACGTGGTGAGTGGCAAGGACCTGCCGATCACCGGCTGCGTGGCCGCGGTGTGCGCCTTCGGCGCGCTGCTCCTGAAGCTCACCTCCAAGGGCGAGGGCGACATGCGCAGCTGGCGCTGGCAATCGTGGCTGCTCGCAGCGGGGGCCTTGCTGTACATCGGTCCATACATCCTCGGCGTCCAGCTGACGGCGATCGACAACAGCTTCGCAAAGCAGCTGGCATCGATCCTGGTCACCTCGCAGAACGTTGGCTGGGGCCTCTGGCTGAGCTACCTGTCCGCCGTGGCGGTCGGCGTCATGGGCCTGATCGCCGTCGTCTACAACCTGCGTCAGACGACCACTTCCCGGTCGAAGTCGTCGGCCGCGTAGAGAGAGGGAGAGACCGATGACTGCTGACGACCTCGCGACCGCGCTTACCCAGGGTGGGGCCGGCTGGCTGTACCTGTCGCTCGCCGCGGTGCTGCCCATCCTGTGGGCCTTCACCCTGATGGTGCACTTTGCGCGCCCCTACGTGGTGCGCTTCCTCCAGAGCCTCACGCTCCGCTTCGGCGGGGACGCGGTGTGGCTCAGCTACATCCTGATGCGGGACGGGCTGATGCTCATCACCCTCGCCCTGAGCATGATCTTCCTCATGCCGAACCTGTACATCGGGCTGGGGCTTCCGATCACCGCCCCGCTCGCCACGGTCGGCCTCTTCGGGGCCCTGGTGCTGAAGCTGACCCGGGACGCGGATGACGACCCCATCGCCTGGCGCTGGGTGTCGATCGTGCTGGTGGTCTCCTCGGTGCTCTACATCGTGCCGCAGATCTACGGCCTGGAGGCCGCCGACCAGGTCGATCGGCTCACGCAGTTCGGACTGGGCTGGGTCCCAGGGGCCCTCACCGCAGCCAACCCCGACGCCGGCACCATCAACGTGGCTGCCTGGCCGATCCTGATCGTGAGCCTGGGACTGGTGGCGGCCATGGGCGCCTTCCTGTTCTGGCGCTTCATGTCAGGCCTGGGCACCGCTCAGCCTGAGGAGGGCACGCAGCCCGCCGCCTGATCACGCGGTGCGGGACGCGCCCGCAGCACGCAAGGATGGTCGCCTCCGACGCGGGGCGGCCATCCCGTCTCGTCGCAAACATGCAGAATGCCGGTCAGCCATGACCGATGACTCCTTTGGGCTGCGCCAGATCGGGCAGATCCGGATCCAGGTCAGCGAGGTCGATCGGGCCGTCGCCTTCTATCGCGACGCCCTCGGCATGCGGTTCCAGTTCGCCTTCCCGGGGATGGCCTTCTTCGACGTCGACGGCGTGCGGCTGATGCTGGTCGAGCCCGAGGGGCGGGCTTTCGGCGGCGAGTCGGCGATCTACTACCGGGTCGACAACATCGGCCAGGCGGTGGAGGCGCTGGAGGCCCGCGGAGTGGCCTTCGACGACCGACCGCACATCGTCCATCGTGACCCGGCCTATGACCTGTGGATGGCCTTCTTCCGCGACCCGGATGGCAACATCCTGGCGTTGATGAGCGAGGTGCCCACCGCGTAGCGTCGGCTACAATGCCGCCGGGTTCGCCCCGTCGCGACCCGTCCCGACCGATGCGAGGGCTGTGCGCGCCGATGGCCGTGAACCCCAAGAAGCTGCGACCCTACGACCAGCCACCGAAGGTCCGTCGCCCGATCATTCCGAACGCCCCGGACAGTGCCGCCACGGCCTTCCTGGTGGCAGCGCTGGTCTGGTTCCTGATCGCCACCGGCATCGGCCTGCTGTGGGCGGCGATGCAGCTCTTCCCGAGCCAGCTGACCTTCAGCCTGGCGGTGCCGACCTTCAGCGGCACGCTCGCCGTTGAGCTCAGCCCCGCCACCGTCAGCTCCGGCTTCTGGAACTCGCTGGTCTACGGTTGGCTCGGCAATGCCGGGCTCGGCGCGATCTTCTTCATCACCCCGCGCCTGCTGGGCCGCCGCCTGGTGGATGAGCACGTCGCCAGCACATCGGCCGGACTCTGGAACGTGGGCCTGCTGGCCGGCCTGACGGTGCTCTACGTCCCCAAGCTGGCCGCCACAGGCGCACTGACCGAGTTCCCGCTGCCGGTCGACGGGGTCCTGCTGCTGGCCCTGCTGCTGGCCAACGACTCGTTCTGGCGCACGCTGCTGGCCTCGCGGGAGAAGCTCCCCTAC
>JBGQCU010000104.1:0-6216 GCA_041495495.1 Candidatus Limnocylindria bacterium | reverse complement strand
CATCTTCAACGGCGTCTTCCAGAAGTACCCGAACCTCAAGGCGGTCCACTCCCACCTCGGCGGGATGGTCCCCTACCTCGTGCAGCGGCTGAAGGCGTCGTGGAAGGGATACGCCAAGGAGTGGGGCCTGGAGCTCGAGGAGACCCCGGACATCACCTATGCCAATCGAGTCTGGCCGGACACGACCTCGTTCTACCTGCCGGCCATGCGCTGCGCACTGGAATGGGTCGGACCGGGCCACCTGGTCGTTGGCACCGACTACGCCCATCGGGTCGGTGACCCCGAGGGGGCCATCCAGGCGGTCAAGGACCTGGGCGCGTCCGTGAACCTTCCCCAGGACCAGACGGACCTGATGCTCGGCAAGAATGCCGAGGCACTCTTCAAGCTCCCACCGATGCCCACGAGCTAGTGCGGGAAGGTAAGAGGACGCCATGCCGATCGACAGGAGCATCAGCGCGCTCCGGACCCTGAGGCCGGAGGCGGACTCCCACATCTTCTGGTTCAGGGACGACCTGCATCAGCCCTACCCCATCTCGCCGATGGGGATGACGACGATCCAGAAGCACCATGCCTGGGGCTATCACGTCGCGTCGGCGCAGACCTCGCTGCCCCCCTCCAAGGGGGCCCACGTCAAGGTGCACAAGGGCCGCGTCTACCTGGGCTTCGCGCTGATCGACGACCCCGAGGAGGTTGGCCGCAGGGCCGATATCTTTGGCAAGCTCGTCGCGTACTGCAAGGATCATTGGCTGGACTACTACGGGGGCTACATCGGCGAGGTCAAGGCGAACCTGGCCTCGCTGGCCGCGGTGAACGCCGATCGGCTGACGACGCCGCACCTGCTCGACTACGTCAAGAAGAGCGAGGAGGTCAATCGGCGCCATTGGGAGATCCACTTCATCCTGATGTACCCCGCCGACACGATCTACCTGGAGTTCGAGGCCTTCTGCCTGTCTCACGGGGTGAAGGAGAAGGACTTCGTCAACCTCCTGAAGGGCTTCAACTCGATGTCGACCCAGACGGACGAGAGCCTCTGGGGCCTGGCCAGGATGGCCGACCAGGCCGGCCTGCGCGAACCGCTCCTGAACGCGACGCCCGCCACGCTTCGTGGTGCGCTGGAGAATCTGCCGAACGGTCGGGAGTGGCTCGATCGCTTCGACGAGTGGTTGCAGACGTACGGCAACCGGATCAGCGCCGGCCACCTGGACGTGATCTTCCCGACCTGGCAGGAGGACCCCACGCCCGTCTTCGAGACGATCGCCAGCTACTTTGCGCGCATGGACGCCGGATGGGACCTGGTCCAGGCCCGCGACGGGATCATGCATCAACGCGACGAGCTGATCGCGTCCGTGGAGGGGGGCCTGTCCGAGGAGGATGCGGCGGCCTTCCGAAAGCTCCTACCGGTCGCCCAGCAGGTGTACGAATTCCAGGAGGACCACGGCTTCTACATCGACGCGGGCTCCACCGCGGCGCTCCACAGGTCGATCCTGGCCGGTGGCCGGCGGCTCGAGCGCGTCGGCCTGCTGGAGCAGGCGTCGGACGTCTTCTTCCTCACCTTCGAGGAGCTGGTGGAGGTCCTCGGCGACCTGTCACGCGACGAGACGATCGGCACCTATCACCACCAGGCGCTGGTGCCCTCCCTCGTGGCGGAGCGGAAGGAGCACCGCAAATGGGCGACCGATGCCGATGCTCCGCTCACCGTCGGGAACGTGCCGGCCACGATGGGTGATCCGATCGCCCTCAAGGTCTTCGGGATCGTCGACGAGGTGCTTCACCCCAAGGGGGAGAAGCAGGTCGTGGAACGCCTGGACGGATTCCCCGGAGCCGCGGGCGTCGTCGAGGGGCCGGCGCGCCTCATCCTGGACTTCGAGGAGTTCCCCACCCTGCAGGCCGGCGACATCCTGGTCTGCCCGGCCACCAGCACCGCCTGGACGCCGCTCTTCCTGAAGATCGCCGGCGTGGTGACGGACACCGGCGGCATGCTGACCCACGCGGCGATCGCGGCCCGCGAATACGGGATCCCAGCCGTGGTTGGAACGTGGAACGCCACCAACTCCATCCGGGACGGGGACATCATCCGGGTCGACGGGAACATCGGCGTGGTGGAGGTCCTGCGGCGAGCGGACGGCTCGGCGTTGATCGGGGGATCGTCCTCGCGGCGCTGACGGTCAGGCCCTAGGGCCCGTCCACGACCTTGACGGCGGTGACGACGAACTGCTGGCGACAGGCGTTGATGATCGAGCGTGCGCCCGCGTAGTACTGGAGCTGGTCTAGGGGCGGGGTCCAGCGGCAGGTGGTGGCGGCGGGATCGCCGTAATGGCCCGTCACCTCGAGCCAGGCATTGCGCCAGCTGGGGTCGGCAAAGCCTCCGAGCGTGGGCTCGAGGACCGCGAAGCCCAAATAGTTGTCGGGCCATTTCACGGGCGAGAGAAAGAGGGCATTGGTGGTTGGGCTCACCAGCCATGTCGGATCGTAGTTGCGATCGGGCTCTCCCCCACAGCCGTGGCAGACGGATGACCAGGTCCGGAAGGTGATCGGCAGACCGCCGAAGCAGGCGGCGGCGGACGCCGCGTTCATGTTGATGAACTCGACGGCATCGCCGGGTGGGGGGCCGCACCCCGTGGGATCGGGCGCGACCCCCAGGAACGGATGCGTTTCGGAGCCCCACGAGCCGTCCGCGCTCCGATGCCAGAGCACCGGGTTGTCGCCACGGTCGTTCCAGCGATGGCCGACCACTACCATGCCGCCTCCTCCCGCGGCAGCCAGCGAAGGAAGGCCGTCAAAGGTGGCCGCCAGCGCGTCTCGACTCCATGGGCCTCCGTCGCTGGTCCAGGTGAGCGGTGCCTCGGTGGCCCGATCCCAGCCGAAGGCGATCGCCTGTTGCCCATCGGAGGCGATCGTGGTCACCACGGCATTGGCGAAGGGGGCCGCGGCGCCCGTCATCGGCCCCCACCTGAAGCGCCCGCCTGCAATCGACCCCAGCCATACGCGCAGCGCTCCAGTGGCCGTATCGGTCTCCATGGCAATGACCCGGTTTCCGACCGGCACGACCCGGGCACTCGCGGCATCCGGACCACCCGATACCGGCGACCAGGTTCGACCGTCTGGCGAGAAGGCCGCCAGCCGGTGCCCGGTGCCCGACTCCGCGGGATCGATCCAGGCGAGGAAGCCGATCGGAGTGGCGGCGATGTGCAGGTAGTCGCCGGCGACCTGTCCGGCGTCCGATTCCGTCCAGGTCCTGCCGTCAGGCGAGTACAGGAGGCGGGGATGGGATCCGTAGGGCGTGACCATCAGATACCCGAGATCCGAAGCCTCCAGGGCGCTCGGCTCACCGAACGTCGCCGACTGCGCGAGCATCCCCGGGGGGTCCCAATGCAGGCCATCCGATGAGCCCCACAGCCACGGGTTGGCCAGCCCGCCGCGGCCCCCGGCCGAGCCGACAAGGAGCCAGCCCGCGGGACCCCATGCCACGGCGTTCCAGCAACAGCCCGGGCGGGGCGGCTCGATCGCAGCCTGCCAATCGATCCCGTCCCTCGATGTGAATATCTGGGTCGCCGGATAGTTGTCGCTCTGCCCGCTGCGCTGGGCGATCGCGAGGAAGCCCTGCGGGCCACCCGCCATTGCCGAGATCGACCCGGTCACCGGATAGGGGTCCGGAACGTAGCGCTGGGCGAGCTCGGTGCCGGCGTCAAGCGTCGCGACCCAGCCGGTCGGCTCCGGTGCCTGGATGGAGAGCCATCCACGGTCACCGCTGGGCACCTGGTCCTCACCCGCGTAGGCGACCGCGCCGGCAGGGAGCGTGCCGAGCGTGGTGGCGACGTCGCCGGTGCTGGACATGATCGGGAGATCCACGTTGGCCCGGATCCAGCCATAGAACTGCGAGTCGGGTGTCTGCTGCGCCGGCGGCGACGCCGGGATGAGCGAGAGCTCGATCGGGGCGGGCGTCGAGTCGTCGGTTGGCGAGGGGCGCGCGGTGGGCCGCGGCGATGTTGACGCGGCGCTTACCCCATCGTCGCGGTGCAGCACGTTGCCGCCCACGATGAGCAGGCCTCCGACCAGCGCCACCGCGGCCAGCGCAACGAGGATTCGCTCCCCGCCCGAGGGAGCTGGCTGCCATCCGCCGGTCGTCTCCAGCGGGACCTCGCGGCGGTCGGTCACTCCTCGACGCTAGCCCCGGGCGGCGCGAATCTGGTTGGCGTGATCGTGCGAGTGCCCGGCGTAGATCTCCAGCCAACCGTCCACCGAATAGGCGCCCGACTCGGCGTGCGTGCCGCGGCGATCCCACTCGCTCGGGGTCAGTGACTCGAGCAGGCTGAGGCCGGCTGCCCGCACCGCCGCAAGCACCGCTAGCGATGACGCAATCGGCCGGTCGTAGTGAAGGCGCCGCGCGTACTCGGGCTCGTCGTAGCCCTGGATCAGCGGCTCGTCCTCCGCGATCAATCGGCGCAGGCGGACGTAGGCCGTCGCCTCGCTATCCGCCAGGTGATGGACCACCTGGCGGGCGGTCCAGCCGCCATCGGGGGCCGGATGGTCTAGCTCGGCCTCGGTGATCCCGGCGAGGGCGGCCTCGACATCGGCGTATCCGGTCCGGAACCGATCGAGAAGCGCGGCGCGATCCATGCCGCGAAGGATAGCGGCACGATCTGGCAGACTGCCAGCGTGACCACGGAACGATCCGAGCCGGCGACCGATGCCGCCGCGCTGCCCTTCGAGCGGCTCGACTTCGTCTACATGCCCAGCCGCGACGTCGCCGCGGACATGCGCTACTTCACCGACACCCTGGGCGGCCGGCTGATCTTCGCGGTCGAGGCGATGGAGACGCGGGTCGCCATGATCGCGCTCACCGACGAGCCGCCGCGCATCCTGCTCGCCGACCATCTCGAGGGCGATCGGCCGATCCTCGTCTACCGAGTCCCCCAATTCGTTGAGGCGCTCGACGCGCTCGAGTCACGCGGCTGGAAGCGCGAGCGGAGCATCGAGATTCCACATGGGCCGCTCTGCTCGTTCATTGCCCCCGGCGGCCAGCGGATCGCGGTCTACGAGCTCGCCCGACCCGATGTCGAGGGGCACTTCGCGGGCCGCCTCGACTTCTGAGGCGATGCCTTGCCCCGGGCTTCAGCCAGCCGCGCTCCCAACCGGCTCACCGCGCGCGCCGGGCTCTGCGGCGGCGGCCAGCATGACCGCCCACGCTCGCGCCCGCTCCAGTTCGCCCTCCTCCAGCGTCGGCTGGCGCGTGACGAAGAAGCTCTCCGGGTCGCCGATCAGCCGCGCCCTGCACCGCTCCAGCCGATCCGCGATCCGCGCCGCAGCCGACCCCGATAGCAGCAGCGGCCAGCGCAGTCGGGTGTCGAAGGCTGCGGCGGCCACGCCGGCCAGGGTGCCGGGAGCCAGTCGATCGAAGAGCTGGGCCATCGGCGGCGTCATCCCGTGCGCCTCGGTCGGTCCACCGATCACCACCAGGTCGGTCCCCGCCGGCATGCTCGCCGGCGCTTCATCGGCCGCGAGCAGCTGCACCGATCCCCGTTCCCGCAGGATCTCGGCGATCGCCTCAGCAATGCGCTGGGTGTTGCCGCTTCGCGAGCCGTAGATCACCAGGCTGTTCATCCGTCCATCTCCGAGCGTTTGTGCAGCCATGCTCGCGCCGACGCGCGGCGTACCCCAGTGCTGACCGGACCGATTGTGTGGGCCGGTGGGCCCGGCGGCGTCGATCCTCGGCTGTCCCGCAGCCCGCGGATCCCCTGATAGGCTGTCGCGGTGGACAGCCGCCCTGCTCGCGACCTCGGGTCTGAGCCCCTGCCGACCATCCAGTTCGTCGAACGGCCGGGCATCATCGACCTGGCCTGGGGGCACCCGGACCCCGACCTCGTCCCGCTCGACGCCATCCGCGCCGCCGCCGCCCGGGCCCTGGACCGCTATGGCGCCGACGCCCTGGCCTACGGCACCCCTGCCGGCCCCGGCCCGCTGATCGAAGCCATCCGCCAGCGCCTCGCCGAGACCGATGCGCGTGCGCCGGCCGGCGACGAGGTCCTCGTCACGGGTGGCTCATCACCGGCCCTGGACCAGGTCGCCACCCTCTTCACCAGTCCCGGGGACGTGGTGCTCGTCGAGGCGCCGACCTACCACCTGGCGATGAGCATCCTCAGGGACCACCCGCTGCGACTGGTCCCCGTCCCGTCCGACAGCCATGGGCTGCGGGTCGACGCGCTCGCCGCCGCCCTG
>JBGQCU010000103.1:0-6245 GCA_041495495.1 Candidatus Limnocylindria bacterium | reverse complement strand
TCCCTCGACGGGCAGCGCATCGGCCGGGTCGGGGCGGTCGAAGTAGAGGCGGTGCAGGACCAGCAGGCGACGCAGCTCGACGATCGGCGTGGCGTGGTCATCAGCGCGCAGGTCGAGCATCCGGTCGTGGTTGCCGCCATAGCCGCCGCCCTCGCGCACGACCAGCAGCGCGGCCGACTCCTGCCCGCGCCGATCCCCGCCGGCCTCCTGCGCCCGTTCCAGCGCTGTCAGCAGCCGCTCCCCCAGGGGCTGCCCGGCCGATGCGCGGAAGCCGGCCGCCAGCCCCTCCACCACCGCACGGCCGGCCAGGATGTTGCCCTGCGCCGCGAACCCCTCTCCGACGATCGACGAGGCGTGATCGAAGCACTCGCTGCCGGTAAACGAGGCGGCTCGCCCATCCGCGGCGACCAGCCCGAATTGCCGCTGCTCCCGCAGCCGGTCGCCGGCGAGCAGCCGCTCGACGCAGTCGGCCGGGCTGACGCCCTGACGCAGGAGGGCGAGCCCGCGCGGACCGATCGTCACGTCCGCGAGTGCCTGGGTCGCGACCGCCCCGGCGTCGGCGGCGGCCCACGGCACGATCGCCCCGACCGCCAGGAACTTGGACTGCACCGCCACGCCCACGTCGCCGGCGGCAGGATCGGCGGCCGCGATCGAGTAGGTCACTGGTTCACCTCGTCGGGCAGCACGTACCAGGCCACCCGCTCACCGACCCGCGCACGAAGCTTCCAGCGGGTCGACTTCGGCGCCGCGTGCAGCGCGGCATGCAGCTCCCGCAGCCGCCCAACCACGGCGCTCGACGGCTCGGTCGCCACCACCACCTCGACCGTGCCCGTGATCGTGCGCCACAGACCCCAGTCATCCCGCACCAGCGCGCGGAGATGCACCAGGTCGACATGATCGCCGGGACCCTCAGCCAACCCGTGGGCAGCGACGAGGTCGACGATGTCGCCGGCATCCTTGGCGTTGAGCTTCACGATCTGCAGCTTGGTGAGCAGCAGATCGGTTACCGGCAGGGTCGGATAGTCCAGGTCGAAGCGGGTTGTCATGTCGAGCCGATGGCACATCTCGAAGATGCCCACCAGGACGTCCAGGTCCCAGTCCGGGCCGTGGAAGACCATGCGCCGGTGCCCGTTCAGCGCGTTGAAGCGTTCTTCGGCCGTGTAGCCCGCATCGACCAGCAGCCGGGCGATGAGCCGATGCTGCCCCCTCGGCACCATCAGGTCGATATCGTTGATCGGCCGCGAGCCGCCCCGTTCCCGCAGCTCGGCGTCGTGATGCAGGATCCCGAGCCCACCGATCAGGCGCGCCTCGATCCCTTCCGCGCGTGCGCGATCGATGAGCCGCAGCGCCTCGTCCAGCAGGAGCCGGTTGCGCGCGGCGACCGCCTCCTCGACCGCCATCGCGCCTGCCGAGGTCATCGGTTCAAGCGGATGGGCAGCGGCGGCGCCTCGTGGCCCCCGACCTTGGAGTGGCTGTAGCCGACCGTCCGGTACAGGTCCGCGGCCATCTCCGCGAACTTCCAGCAGGCCACCGCCGGGTCGACGATGGGAAACGGCACCTCGTCGCGCACCCGCCGCCAGAACGCCGGGGTGGCCATCTCGGACAGGATCACCACCTCGGCTCCGTCCTCGGCCACCGCCAGGCGTGCCTCGCGGATGCAGGCGTCGAAGAAGCCGTCCGGATCGGCCAGCACCTCGGGGATCCCCATCTCCACCGAGCGCATCGAGGCCAGGCGCCGCTCGTGGCCATACAGGACGGCGTTATCGGTCATCTTGGGGATCCATTTTCGCCGACCGACGATGATGCTGAAGCGGTGGCCCATCGTTGCGGCGTACGCCAGCGACGCCTCCTCCATGCCGACGATCGGCATGCGGCACAGCTCGCGGGCCTCTCGCAGGCCGCCGTCGTAGAAGCAGCCGATGACGGCCGCGTCGTAGCCGGCCTCATCCGCCTCGCGCATCAGCGCGAGCATCGGTCCGGCTGCCTGGAACTCGTAGGTGTGGTACTCGAGGTGCGGCGGCCCGTGCTCCAGGCTCCGGACGTCGGGCACGTAGCCCGGACGCCGCACCTCCTCGATCAGCTCACGCGTGTCCGCGTCGAAGGCAGGCGTGCCGACAGGATTGACCCACAGGATCCTGCGCTCGGCAGTGTCCACCGCTGCTCGCTCACTCGGGCGGCAGCGACTCGAAGGCCAGGCCCAGGTCCACGCCCCGGCTCTTGTTCCAGAAGTAGCTGACTCCGTAGATCACGAACGGCAGGGCGAAGAGGATGGCCGTGGCCTGCAGCCCAACCGTGGCGTTGGCTCCCAGCGTCGAGTTGGTGAGCAGCGGAATCAGGAAGATCAGGTAGACGACCACCGACGCGACCCCGATCAGCGTGATGCGCGGCACCCCGAACATGCGCTGGTTGATGGGGGAGGCCTCCCACATCTCGCGCTTGCGATACGGGAAGATCGCCGCCGCGATGGCCACCACGATGAAGGTCATGATCTCCGCCGCCCCTGCGGTGAAGAGGAGCGTGAGGAAGTCGCCCGGCCCATACACGATCAGGACCAGGAAGATGAGGGTGATCGCCAGCACGATCATGTTCGCCCAAACCGGGGAGTGGGTTCGGTCGTTCACCTCGCTCACCTTGTCGGGCAGGATCCGGTCGAAGGACCAGGCGAAGAGGCTGCGCGTCGCGATCAGGAAGGTGGGTGGCAGAGCGGCGAAGAAGGCGAGCACGAAGCTGATCGACATGATCGCGATCAGCGGAGCGCTGTTGGTCAGCATCGCCGCGAAGAAGAAGTAGAACGGATACGAGGGCAGCAGGTACTTGTCCGGCGCGTTGTTGGCCAGGTAGACCGCCGATCCGAGCCAATCCTGCCCGAAGGTGCGTGCCGCGAGCGCCAGCAGGATCAGCACGATCACCGCGCTGATGCCCAGCGCCCAGAGCAGCCCCTTGAGCATGGTGGTGCGGGCCGACCGCACCTCGCCACCGGCGTAGGTGGTCACGATCGCGTATCCGAAGCTGGCGAAGGCCAGCGGCGTGGCCGCGATCGTCGCGTTCCAGTCGATGCCGCCATTGGCGCCCGTGAATCCGGCCGCCTTGGCATCGGCAATCATCTGATCGTAGTTGCCCCCCATCCCGGCCACCGCGGCCACGAACTGCTCGCGTCCATTGACCAGCGTCAGGAAGGCGGCGATCACCACACCGATCAGCGAGAGCCAGAAGACCCACTGGAAGACACGCATCGAGCGACGCAGGTCCAGGCTCATCAGCGCCGCAGTGAGGATCAGCACGATCGCGCCGAGGGCGAACTGCCACTCCTTGCCGGTGACCGTCGTGGCCATGTCGGTCAGCGATGTGTTGCCGGTCGCCGCACCCATGGTCGACAGCGCTGCCGACAGGCCGAACGGCGCCAGCAGCGCGCCGAAGTAGGCGATCACCAGCTGGAACCACATGGTCACGCTGAAGTTGGCCACGAAGCCGATCAGCGGGTGGATGATCCGGCTGACGAACACGTAGTCGCCGCCGGAGCGTGGCATCGCCTGCGACAGTGAGCCGTACAGCAGGGTCGGAATGATGCACAGCAGCGCCGTGATGATCACGATCCCGATCAGGTTCGATCCCGGGAAGGCAAATGGGGCCTGTGTGGCCACCAGCACAGCCAGCGGCAGCGAGATGAACGAGATGTTCAGCGCGAGGTTGCTGCTCATGCCGATCTCGCGAACCAGGCCCGTCGCCTGGCGGGTGTACAGACTGACCCCCTGACCCGATGACTCCGTCACAACCCTGCCCTCCAGCGAAGCGTGCAAAGCGCTTTGGATGACCCTACCGGCGGGTCGCCCATCTGTCAACGAATTTCCGCTTGCTACCCTTGGCGGCACCTGGCCGACGGAGGGGGTCCAAAGACCGATGACATCGCATGGGACGTCCAGCGGCAGGGAGCATCCCGACGCGGTGATCGTCGGAGCTGGGATCATCGGCCTGTTCGTCGCCTACACCCTCGCCAAGAGAGGCATGAAGGTCCTGGTCCTCGAGCGAAAAACGCCGGGATCTGGCAGCTCGACGCGGAACGGCGGCGGCGTTCGCTCTCAATGGGGAACAGCCACCAACATCGCGCTGTCGGTCATGAGCCAGCCATATTGGGCCGAGTTCGAGCAACGTCTTGGTATGGACGTGGGGCTGCGGCAGATCGGATACCTGTTCCTTGCAGCGACCGACGATGACCTCCAGTCCCTGCGGCGACAGGTTGACATGCAACACGAATTCGGCGTTCGCAGCGAGATCCTGAAGCCGAACGACATCGAGGCGCGCTGGCCGAGCCTGCGCGGACTCGCGGCGGCAGGCGCAAGCTTCTGCGGGACCGATGGCTTCGTGAACCAGCATCGCGTCATCCACGCCATGGTCCGCGCGGTTGAGGCCTGTGGCGTTACGATCCAATGCGGCGTCGATGTCACAGGGATGGACGCAACGACCGCCCACATCACGGCGGTGCGCACGACGACCGGAACGATCCCGACCGAGGTCGTCGTCAACTGCGCCGGCGCCTGGGCACCCGACCTTGCTGAGCCCCTCGGCGCCTACCTGCCGATCCGCAGCCGGCGCGTCCAGCTCGTGCTGGCACGGCCCATCACTCCCCTCCCGCTCGATCTCCCGTGGCTGATCGACGCCCATCACGGGGTGCACATCCGCCAGGACGCCGATGGCCGAGCCCAGCTCGGTGGCTTCACGGGGCGGGATGAGACGGTCGATGCCAACGACTTCAACCACGATGCCGACGCCGAGTGGATCGACGCGGTTCTCCGCGGCGTGCAGCAGCACCTGGGGATCCAGGTCGACCGCGATTCCGTGATCGACAGCTGGGCGGGCCTCTATCCGAGCACGCCGGACCAGCATCCGATCATCGACCGCACTGATGCCGGAATGGTCGTCGTGGGCGGATTCGCGGGCGCCGGGCTGATGCACGCCCCGGCTGCCGGACTCCTTGCTGCCGAACTGATCGTCGACGGACGAATCAGCTCGATCGATGCGGCCGCACTAAGCCTCGCTCGGTTCTCGCGGCCGATGGAGTCCATCGAGCAGACGGGCTTTTGAGGCAGACCGATATTGCCCCCGCTGCTCCTGTTGCTACGGCGACAACCTCGAGGTGTGCTCGCGCGTAACCGGCCGCCCGCGAAGGCGACGTTTCGGGCGCACGGCCGGCCGATACTACCCCAGCGGTTCGACCGGCAAGAGGGGCTCCGTCTGTCTGGCGCGAGTCCAATTCGCCTCCAGCTCCGCCCGGTGCAGTTGACCCCACTCCACCACGAGACCCAGTGCCCGTCCCGGAAGGTCGCCCTTCAGAAAACCTATCCCAACGGCAAGATCTACGTCGGCATGGACCTCACCGATACGATCACCGCGTTTGACCCTCGATAGCGGCGGGCGCGAGCCCCCGCTAGAGTTTCGGGCGACTCAGTCTCTTGAGAAGCCCCTTCGGTTGGCGCTCGGCCGTGGAGCGCATTGCGTCCTCTTCATCGGTCACCTCGTAGAAGTGACCGTTGGCGCGCTTGGCCCACTCGACGTACGTTCCTCGGACCGCGTTCGAGAAGTCGAACTCCGGGATCTCGTCGAGGTTGATGTCCTCGTCGTCAGGGTAAGGGGATGAACCGGCGCTTGTCTTGGTCATGGCGTCTTCGCTCCCGCTGCGTGGCGGGCCGTGCAGAGATGACACGGATTCTATCTCCTCGATAGGAATGGGCCACTGCCAAGAGCCGGCCCGATCCGGCTCGGCCAATGGTCAGGAACCGATCCTCGCCCTGTGAATTCGCGGTTTCACGGATCGTCTGCGCAAGTGGGTCGTCGAAAACCGTGGCCGCTTCCGCGAACCGCACACCGTGCTTTGCGAGGTTTGTGCGGGCCTTGCGCGGATCCCACTCGTAGCCAGCTGGAAGATCGTCCAATCCATCTCGTTGCACAGCGAAGGGGCGGAAAGCATCGCTCTCCGCCCCTTACCGGCGGCTTACCGGCCGATGATTGCTTGCCCCCGCTGCTACCCTCTGCGCAGGCTTTTGTGCCCACCTGAGCCGGACCTCGCGGGGGACCCATGACCGATCTCGGCACCAGCGTCCTCTCCCGCCGCGACGAGGACACTTGGCGATGAACCTCTACCCGTGGATCGTGCTCATTCACGTCACCGGCGTGCTGCTGTTCTTCATCGCGCATGGAGCCCCGGCCATGGTCGGAATCCGCCTGCGCACCGAGCGCGATCCCGCTCGCGT
>JBGQCU010000102.1:0-6334 GCA_041495495.1 Candidatus Limnocylindria bacterium | reverse complement strand
GGGATCCGGGCGAGGACCGTCGGGTTGGCGATCTTGTATCCGTTCAGATGCAGGATCGGCAGGACCGCCCCGTCGCGGACAGGATCGAGGAACTTGTTCGAGTGCCAGCTGGCGGCCAGCGGGCCGGTCTCAGCCTCGCCGTCGCCCACCACGCAGGCGACCAGCAGAGCAGGGTTGTCGAAGGCAGCCCCGTAGGCGTGCGCCAGGGCATAGCCCAGCTCGCCGCCCTCGTGGATCGATCCGGGCGTCTCGGGCGCGACGTGGCTCGGGATCCCGCCGGGGAAGCTGAACTGGCGGAAGAGGGCGCGCATCCCCGCCGCGTCGCGGGTGATGGTCGGGTAGACCTCCGAGTAGGTCCCCTCCAGGTACGCGTTGGCCACCAGTCCCGGGCCGCCATGGCCGGGGCCGGTGACGTAGATCACGTCGAGGTCACGCGTCCGAATGGCGCGGTTCAGGTGGGCGTAGACCAGGTTCAGCCCTGGCACCGTCCCGAAGTGGCCGAGCAGCCTCGGCTTGACATGCTCAGGCCGGAGCGGCTCGCGCAGGAGCGGATTCTCGAGCAGGTAGATCTGGCCAACCGAGAGGTAGTTGGCGGCACGCCAGTAGGCGTCGATCAGGCGCAGCTCGGCATCGTCCGGAGCGCTCGTCTGCGGCGGGGTGGTGCCCGGCATGAGGCAATTCTAGGGGCGCTCCCCGACCATGGCGGATCGTCTTCAGGCGATCGCCGCCCCGACCAGCGTGCCGATGCCGAACGTGATCGCGGCCGCCGCCATGCCGAAGCCGAGCTGGCGGATCCCTGAGCGCAGGAGTCCGCGTCCGGTGACCAGGGTGATCGCAGCGCCGACGCCGAAGAGGGCCAGGCCGGCCAGCCCCGCGGACACGGCGATCGCCGTCACCCCGCTGAGGAACAGGAAGGGCAGCACCGGCACGATGGCACCCAGGCTGAACAGCGTGAACGAGGTGGCGGCCGCGACCCACGCCGAGCCGCCGAGCTCCTGCGGGTCGATCCCCAGCTCCTCGCGCGCCAGCGTGTCAACGGCAACGGCGCGGTCCCCGGTGACGATGCGATGCGCCATCTCACGCGCGACCTCCACGGCGATCCCCTTGGCCTCGTAGATCAGCCGCAGCTCCTCTTCCTCCTCCTGGGGGATCTCGGCGATCTCGGCGGACTCCACCGCGATCTGGTTCGCATACAGCTCCCGTGCGCTCTGCACGCTGAGCCACTCGCCAAGGGCCATCGACAGGGCGCCGGCCAGCAGGCCGGCGAAGCCGGCGACCAGGATCGCCGAGCCGCTGCCGCTCGCCCCCGCGATCCCCATCAGCAGGCTGAAGTTGCTCACCAGCCCGTCGTTGGCGCCCAGCACCGCGGCCCGCAGCGCGTTCCCGCCCACGGCCCGATGTCGCCCCTCGAAGCGGGCCAGGGCGCCGCCCTCCATCCCGCTGGTCAGCTCGCGCAGCACGCGGGCGTGCGACCGCTCGTCGGCCGGCATACCGGTGCCCACGGCCTCCGGCTGGTCGTCGTACTGGCCGCGAGCGGCCGACTCCTGGCCGGCCACGGTGGAGGCCACCAGCCCCGGCCCGAAGCGACGGGCGGCGGCGGCCAGCAGCCGGGCGCGCCAGGCGGGCCTGGTCGGAATCGGGGCCCCGGCCGCCGCGAGACGTTGGCGCCACACGGCCGCGTGGCGCTCCTCGGTGGCGGCCAGCCGGGTGTAGAGCTCGGTCAGCCGAGGTTCGCGCGAGCCTGCCGCCATGGCCAGGTACACGGCGATCCCATCCACCTCACCCTGCAGGTTCTGGCGCCAGCGGGCGATATCCTCCGACGTCGGGCCGGTGACGGGGGCGGCCATCGCCATCAGCGTACCCCGGCCATCTCCTGCAGCGTCCGCCAGTTGGCCAGGCGATCAGCCTGGGTGGCCTGGATCTCCGGGCTCGGCGTGGCGTCTGCCCCGAAGTGCGGCGCGAAGCGCCCTTCGGTGCGGGCAAAGGCCAGGAAGTCCTGGACGGTCCCATCGGGTGCCGTGAACCAGTCCTCCTTCGGCGCCGGGTTGCCCTGCAGGCTGAGCCGCTCAGCCACGGTCGGACCCTTGCGCGGGTCGTAGACGAAGAGGGGAAAGGCGCGCGAGGTGACCGCCAGCTTGGCCTGCGCGCTCGACGCGTCGTCGGCGATGCCGTGCTCCGGCTGGCATGGCGTGTAGACGATCACCACCGCCGGGCCCGGGTACTCGTTGGCCTCCATCACGGCTCGATAGAAGTGGTTGATGTGCGCCGGGCTGGTCTGCGCCACGTACACGTCGCCGTGCCCGATCAGGATCCGTCCCAGCTCCTTGCGCCGCTCCGGGCGCCCGTGCAGCTCCTTCCCGAATGCCGACAGCTTCGTCACCTGGCCGCCGAAGCTGGCGGTGGAGGCCTGGCCGCCGGTGTTGGAGTAGACCTGCGTGTCGAGCACCAGCACCTTGATATCGGCCCCCGAGGCGACCATCCGTGACAGCGACTGGAAGCCGATGTCGTACATCGCGCCGTCGCCGCCGATCACCCACAACCGCCGCTCGGGATGCCCGGTCTGGTCCCAGCGGGCGCGGATGCCCATCGCGTCGGCGGGAGCGTTCTCGAACAGCGAGTTGGTCCACGGCACCAGAAACGGGTTGTAGGGATAGGTGCTGCCGTACACGGTGTTGCAGCCGGTGGCGGCCACGATCCCCATCGACTCGGGGCCGTGCACCTGGCGGGTGGCGGCGACCAGCATCCGGATGGCGGTCGCCTCGCCGCAGCCGGCGCAACTGCCCGCGCCGCCGACGTAGCCGATGGCGTGCTCGCCGAGCATCAGGTCGGCCAGCGCCTTGTCCGACCGGTAGTCCGCCGGCGTCATGGGCAGGGATCGGAAGAGCGCCATGTCCCGCGCGTAGCGATCCAGGGTCGACTCTCCGACCGGCTCCTGTGGGACCTTGGTGATCATGCGCAGGGCGTCGTAGCCCAGCGCGTGGCAGACCTCGACGCACTCCGCGCAGCCCTTGCAGTGGACCGGGTCGACGAAGATCCCGAAATCTGCCGGCTCCAGGCCCTTGCGCGCGGGCAGCTCGCCGTACTTCGTGGTCCGCACGAAGTGGCTGCGCGCGGTTTGCTCGGCGAGGTCGGGCTGTGGCTGGGTGGCGGCGAAGGCGCTGATCATGGCGTCGACCTGGCTGGTCGGCAGGGCGACCCCCAGGATGGCGCTGTCTGGGCACTCGTTGACGCAGGTCATGCAGCCGACGCAGCGTTCGGCGATCAGCTCGGGGATCTGCGGCGCCAGGTGGCTGAAGTCACGCACCGCGGCTGTGCCCGGCGGGATGATGCTGCGTGCCACACCGGCATCCGCCGGCAGTTCGCTGTCGGCCGTGCCGCGCCCATAGGCCGCCACGATGGCGCGGTTGAAGTCGTCGACGTAGGCGTGGACGTCGAAGAGCGGCAAGGTCGCCGCGGCGCGCGACTCGGCGACCTCCTTCGGCTCGCCGGGGTCCCTGCCCAGCTCAGTGACCATCGGCCTGCTCCAGCAGCTCGGCCAGGGCGCGGACGAGGTCGATGGTCGAGATGACGCCGACCGGGTGCTCCCCATCGGGGGCCACCACCACCAGCCGATGGACATGGTGCTGTTCCATCATCCGCGCGGCGGTCAGCAGCGACTCATCGATGCGGATGGTGAGCGCCGGCGACGTCATCAGGTGACGGACCGCCAGGCCGGGCCAGCTGGCGAGCGGCTGCCCGGAGGCGTGCGCCCGCACGATGTCGGTCTGGCTCAGCACGCCCTTCAGCCGGCCGAGGGGGTCGACCACCGGCAGGCCGGTGACCCCGCGTCGGCTCATCAGCTGCTCGGCGCTGGCGATCGCCTCATCGAGCCCGATCGTGATCGGCTCGATGCTCATCAGCTCGCCCACGGTTGGGCCGGTGGTTCGGATGGTCACGGGAGAGCCTCCTCGAGGAGCAGTGGGGGCTGGGTGCCCGGCGCCGTCGGGCGATGGAGCGAGCCAAGCGCGGCAGTCACGTCGATGACATGGTCGTAGGCTTCGGCGATGACGGCCAGGTTGGCGTCTACCACGGCCGACCCGCGCTTGCCGAAGAAGCGCGACAGGCCCGGCCGCACCGCAGCCAGCAGCGCGTCGCGGCCCAGCCCGGCGCGGGCCGCGAACGGGGCGAGCCGCAGAAAGACGCCGACAAGGGCCACGCCCTGCATCCGCACCTCGAGATCGGGGCGCGGCGCGTGGGCACGCGCCAGCACGACCGTGTCGAGCGCCGCCACGCGGATCGATCGGGCCGCGATCTCGGCGCGGGCAGCGGCCGGCAGGGAGCTCCAGATTGCCTCCGGGTCGGTGAGCGCGGTCTGCAGGAAGAGGGTGCCGCCGTTGACCAGGCCACCGAGCGGCGCACCGTAGCGAAAGGCGGCGATGTCCTGCACCGGGACGAAGTCGACCTCCTGCAGCTCGGCGTGCTGGCGGATCGGCTCCTCGGCGGTCGTCAGGAAATAGGTGGTCGGCAGGCCCTTCTTCTCCGATCCGTAGCGCGGGTACGCCTGGACGTAGCGGCCGAAGAGGTCGGCGACCACCGTGGCGATGAGCCGATTGGTCGTGACCGATCCGAAGCCGCCGACTGAATGTCCGCGCAGGCTGTAGGCGCCGGCCGGCCGCAGGTGGAGCGGCAGCGGATCCAACGCGTCCGGGTGCGCCACCCCCAGCACCACCCGGCGACGAAGGCGGAGCGCGTCGGGATCGGCGAGCCAGTCGAAGACAGCCGCCAGGTCCCCGACCGAGACGTCGCGCGAGCCCAGTCCAGCTGCGGCCGAGACGACCCGCGGCAGAGGCGCGCCGTCGACGGCGCGATCCGCCAGGGCGGCCTTCAGCTCGCGTGCCAGTGGGTTGTCGACCGCGCCGGGCTCATCGGTTCGCTCGACGACGCCAACTGCCATGGCGTTGCGGACAGCGGCCGTCAGCTCCTCGGCGGGGAAGGGCCGGAAGACGGTGACGGCGGCGCAGCCGACCCGGCGACCCTGGCGCCGGAGGTGGTCGACGAGGGTGATCGCCGTCTCGGCGATGCTGCCCATCGCCACCAGCACCTCCTCGGCGTCCTCGCAGCGGTAGGCCTGTACGGCCGAGTAGCGCCTCCCGGTCAGCTCCGCCCACTCGGTGAAGGCGCGCTGCAGCGTGGTGGCCTGATGACGGATGAAGTCGCGCTGCGCAATGCGGCCCTTCATGTAGCTGTCCTGGTTGGCGACCACCCCGGTCATCAGCGCTTCGGCCGGGTCGAACAGGTCGCGCAGCCGCCGCCTCGGATCGCCGACGAATGCCTTCAGCAGCTCGTCCTCGGGAAGGCGCGCGTTCTCCAGGGTGTGCGTGGTGAGGAACCCGTCCTGGCAGACCAGGATCGGCGTCTCGCTCTCCTCGGCCGCGCGCCGCGCGATGGCGGTCAGGTCGGCCGCCTCCTGCGCGTTGCGGGCGAAGACGATTCCCCAGCCGCAGTCGGCCACGCCCATCACGTCGTCGTGGCCGGCGTGGATGTTCAGCGCCTGGCTGGTCAGGGCGCGGGCGCCCACGTGGAAGACCGCCGGCAGCCGCTTGCCGGCGATGGCGTACAGGACCTCCTTCATCAGGATCAGGCCCTGGCCCGAGGTGAAGTTCGTGACGCGACCGCCGGCCAGCGCGAATCCCTCCGCGGCCGATGCCGACGAGTGCTCCGACTCCGGCTCCAGGAAGCGCAGTGGCGTGCCCCACAGGTTCGTCTTGCCGTCGGCCACCGCCGCCTGGAAGATGGCGGCCATGTTGGTCGAGGGGGTGATCGGATAGGCGCAGGAGCCCTCGCTGATGCGCACCTCGACGTGCGCGATCGCCTCCGACCCATCGACAATGGAGGGGATTCCGGGGAACGGCACAGGGATGGTGGCTCGGCTCATCGTGTGCATGGTCCCGCGCTGCGATGCTGCGGCAAGAGTGCCGCGCGGACCTATGGGACGTGACCTCCGGCCCCTCTCAACCGGGACCGCGCCTGTAACGCGTTGCGTAGGTAGGGAAAAGGGCGCTCAGCCCGCGATGCCGTTCATTGCCAGGAGAAACCTACCAATGCGTCACCCCTTCCTCCGCCCGCGGGCGATCCTGCCCCTCGTCGCCGCCAGCGCCCTCTTCCTCGCCGCCTGCCAGAACGCCGGCTCCGGCAGCACCGCGCCGAGCGCCGGTGCCACCCTCTCGCTGGCGGTGTCACACACCGCCGCCGGCGACGCGCTGAGCGGGGCGGGCGGCATGACGCTCTACATCCTGACCAACGACGTGGGAGGCACGAGCACCTGCACCAGCGGTGCCTGCGCTGCGACCTGGCC
>JBGQCU010000101.1:0-6380 GCA_041495495.1 Candidatus Limnocylindria bacterium | reverse complement strand
GCCATGGATCGCGGCTCGGTCGAGGCGGGGTTCAGCATCACCCCGGCCGGCCCTGTCCGCCTGTCGTGGAGCGACGACGGGCTCCGGCTGCAGGTGATCCCACGGGGCCTGTGGCTGACCGACCAGCGCTATGCGCTGGTGGTGCCCGCCTCCGCCCGCGTCAGCAGTGGTGCCCTGCTCGGAGCACCGGCCACCTACAGCTTCACGACCCGGACCGCTCCGCGCATCGAGGAGTTCCGGCTCCACTTCGTGGCCGAGCCGGCCGGCGGCTCGGCGGCGCTCGACGGCGGAGCGGCTGACGTGGTCGGGCCGCCACCGGACGTCGCCTCAGGGGTGAGCGCCGGGACCTCGATCCAGATCACCTTCAGCACGGCCATGAACCGCGCCGAGGTGGAGCGGGCCTTCCTGCTGAGCCCCGCGGTCCCCGGAATCTTCCGCTGGAGCGGGAGCACGCTGACATTCGCCCCGATGGAGCGGCTCGCCTCCGGTGCCCGCTACGCCGTCTCGCTGACGGGGGTGCATGACCGCGATGGCAATCCGCTGGCCGGCAACGGCTCCTTCTCATTCACGACCCGCGCCGGTGCCCAGCTGGTGCAGAGCACGCCGGCAGCCGGCGCCACCCGGGTCGCCGACAAGGAGATCGTGCTCTGGTTCAGCCAGCCGATGGACCCGGATGCGGTGGCCGCGGCAATGCAGGTCCGCGACCGGACGACCGGCAAGACCCTCACCGGCAGCCTGTCCTGGAGCGCGTCCGGTACGCAGCTGCACTTCACCCCGGCGCGTGCCCTCACCGCGGGGCATCGGTTTGACGTCAGCCTGGCCGCTGGCGCCATCGACGCCGACGGCAACCCGGTGACGGCCAGCCTGACCTTCACCACCCGCGCGGCCACGTCGCGCATCCTGGTCCCTGGGCCCGCGCCCTCGGCGACGCTGGTCGGCTACGCCCTGAACCAGGTCAACGCCGCGCGGGCCGCATACGGGCTGCCGCCGCTGGTGCTCGACAACACGATCACCGCGGAGGCGCTGGCCTACGCCTGGGACATGGTGCGCTACGACTACTTCGGCCACACCGGTCGCGACGGGTCCACGCACCGAACGCGGATGGCGGCCGCGGGCATCACGTTCGGCTGGTCGGGTGAGAACCTGTGCATGAACGACGGGGCCGGCAGGACCACCACCGGGATGCTCGACTGGTGCCAGTCCGAGTTCATGAGCGAGCCCTACCCCGGCGTCGCCAATCACATCGGCAATATCCTCAGCACCCACTTCACGCGGGTGGGGGTGGGGATCGCCATCAGCGGGGGCAAGACCATCATCGTCTGGGACTTCGCCGACTGATCGGCGCTACACTCGCCGACTGATGCCCCCCAAGAAGCGTCCCAGCGGCAACCTGGTGATCGTCGAGTCGCCCGCCAAGGCCAAGACGATCGAGCGCTACCTGGGTCCGGGCTACACCGTCACCGCCTCCTACGGACACGTTCGGGACCTGCCGCAGCGCAGCCTGGGGGTCGATCTCGAGCACGATTTCGCGCCCCGCTATGAGCCGCTCAAGGAGCGGCGGCGCGAGCTGGAGAAGCTCGCCGACCAGGCGCGCAGGGCCGACACCGTCTGGCTCGCCACCGACCTTGACCGCGAGGGCGAGTCGATCGCCTGGCATATCGCCGACTACGCCGGGCTGGACGACGATCGGGTGCGCCGGGTGACCTTCAGCGAGATCACCAAGCCGGCCATCGACGCCGCGTTCGCCCACCCGCGGGCCGTCAACCTGGACCTCGTCAACGCCCAGCAGGCGCGCCGCGTGATCGATCGCCTGGTCGGCTACAAGCTGAGCCCGCTGGTGAGCAGCAAGATCCGCCGCGGCCTGTCGGCGGGGCGGGTGCAGAGCGTGGCAGTGCGCCTGGTCGTCGATCGCGAGCGAGAGATCGACGCATTCAAGGCCGATGAGTACTGGACCATCGCCGCCGAGCTGGCTCGGCGCGGAGAGCCGGGCCGCTTCAGCGCCGAGCTGACGAAGATCGACGGCAAGAAGGCGCGCATCAGCAACGAGGCGGAGGCCCGGCAGCATGAGGCCGCGCTGCGCTCGGAGGACTACCGGGTCGCATCGGTCAGCCGCACGCAGCAGCGCAAGACGGCACCCCCCCCGTTCACGACCAGCACCCTCCAGCAGGAGGCGTCGCGCAAGCTGGGCTTCGGAGCCAAGCGCACGATGAGCGTGGCGCAGTCGCTGTACGAGGGGGTCGCTCTGCCCGAGGGGCAGGTGGGCCTGATCACCTACATGCGCACCGACTCGCTCTCGATCGCCGGCGGCGCGGTGAGCGAGGCGCGCCGCGTCATCGGGGAGCGGTTCGGGCCGGACTTCGTGCCGGACAAGCCGAATGCGTTCCGCAACCGCAGCCGAGGTGCCCAGGAGGCGCACGAGGCGATCCGGCCCTCGAGCTTCGCCCGCTCACCGGAGAACATGCGATCCCACCTGAAGACCGATGAGCTCCGTCTCTACGAGCTGATCTGGAAGCGGGCGATCGCCAGCCAGATGGCGCCGGCCCGCTTTGACCAGGTCGGCGTTGACGTCACGGCGGGCCGCTACACACTGCATGCCGGGGCGCGCAAGCGCGTCTTCGATGGCTACCAGGCGGTCTACGTCGAGGGGCGTGACGACGAGGAGGACGAGCGCCTGACGGTGCTGCCCGATCTGAGGGAGGGCGAGCCGCTCGACCTCGGCGCTGTGACCGCCGAACAGCACTTCACGCAGCCGCCCCCGCGCTACACCGAGGCGACCCTGATCAAGGCGCTCGAGGAGCATGGCATCGGGCGGCCGTCGACCTACGCCCCCACCATCGAGACGATCCGAGCCCGCGGCTACGTGACGATCAAGGAGCGCCGCCTCTTCCCCGAGGAGTCGGCCTTCCGAGTCACCGACCTCCTGGTCGAGCACTTCCCAGAGGTGGTGGATATCGAGTTCACCGCACGCATGGAGGAGCAGCTCGACGAGGTCGCCGCCGGGGCGAAGGAATGGGTGCCGATGGTGCGTGCCTTCTGGGACCCGTTCAGCGTCAAGATCGCCGACGGGCGGGCCAATATCGCCAAGCAGGTCGAGCTGACCGATATCGTGTGCCCGGTGAGCGGCGACCTGATGGTCAAGCGCTTCGGGCGGAATGGCTGGTTCCTTGGCTGCAGCGCCTATCCGGAGTGCAAGCACACCATGCCGCTCCCCGGCGATGAGGCCGATCCGATGGTGCTGCCCGGGGTCGGGGAGGAGTGCCCGCAGTGCGGCCAGGGTCACCTCGCGGCGCGCACCGGCCGCTTCGGCCCGTTCGTCGGCTGTGACCGCTATCCCGAGTGCCGCTATATCAAGCGCGAGACCCCTGCCGCCGAGCGCTTCGGGACGTGCCCCAAGTGCGGCCTGGGGACGGTCGTCACCAAGCGCGCGAGGCGCGGACGGCGCCCCTTCTGGGGCTGCGACCGGTATCCCGACTGCGATTACTCGAGCTGGACCCGGCCCGGCCGCCCGGCCGCGGATGGCGAGTCTCCGACGGCATCCACGGTTGCCCATGGCTGAGGCGTCGGTGCTGAGCGGCGACGCCGCAGCGGCTCTGCGGCGCTTCCTTGGCCACCTCGAGAGCCGCAACTCGTCGCCCGGCACGATCCGCGAGTACCGGCGCCACGTGGCCCAGTTCTTCGCCTTTCTCGATGCCCGCGGCGTGGCCTGGACCTCGCCCGATCGCGGCACGCTGCGGGCCTATCTCGGCACGCTGGCCGAGCGCGGCCTCTCGGCCTCGACCGTCGGCGGCCGGCTGGCGGCCATTCGCTCGCTCTACCGCCACGCGGCCCGACAGGGTTGGATCGCCAGCGACCCGGTCGCCGGCGTCCGCTCGCCGAAGCGGCCCGGCCGCCTGCCGCGGGTCCTGTCGGTGGCCGGTGCAGCGCGCCTGGTCGAAGCTCCGACGACGATCGCACTGCACCCACGCCGACGGCGAGACCCAGCCGTGGCGGATGCCGCCGCGCGTCGCGACGCCGCGCTGCTCGAGCTGCTGTACGCGACCGGCATGCGCATCAGCGAGCTGGCCTCGCTGAGCATGGATCGCCTCGACCTCGAGCGTCGCCGTCTGCGGGTGATCGGCAAGGGCGACAAGGAGCGCGAGCTGCTCTTCGGCGCGCCCGCGGGACGCGCGCTGCGCGCCTATCTCGCCTCGGGCCGGCCGGCGCTGGCCGCGCGGGCGGCTCGCCCGAGCCCGGCGCTCTTCCTGAACGGGGCCGGCGGACCGCTCACCGCCCGCGGTGCCCGGATGGTGGTGGAGCGCTGGGTGACCGCATCCGGCGCGCCGGCCAGCACGTCGCCCCACACCCTGCGCCATTCATTTGCGACCCATCTGCTGGAGGGCGGCGCCGACCTGCGCACGGTGCAGGAGCTGCTCGGGCATGCCAGCCTGGCCACGACCCAGATCTACACGCATCTCTCCGACGCCTCGCTGCGCACCGCCTACCGCTCGGCGCATCCACGATCTGGCCGGGCCGGCGCCGGCCGCCCGACGCGGTGAGCGAGGCGCTCGGCGGGGAGACGCCACCGGCCGCGACCGGTCCATCGGTCGGTCGGGTACTGGCCAACGCCAGCCTGATCCTGACCGTCGCGGCACTTGCGAGCCGCCTGCTGGGCTGGATCCGACTGCTTGTGATCGGCTCGCAGTTCGGCGCCACCGCCGACCTGGACGCCTACTTCGCGGCATTCCGCATCCCGGACGCAATCTTCCAGCTGGTGGTCGCCGGCGCGCTATCGGCGGCGCTGATCCCGGTCTTCAGCAGCTATCGCGCCCGCGACGAGGAGCAGGAGGCATGGCGCCTGGCGAGCAGCGTCATCAACCTGGTGCTGGTGGCGCTCGCCGTCTTCAGCGCGGTGATGGCCATCCTGGCGCCGTGGGTGGTGCCGATCATCGCCCCCGGCTTCGACGGGCCGACCACCGAGCTGACGATCCGGCTGACCCGGCTGATGCTGCTCAGCCCGGTCTTCATCGGGATGGGGGCGGTGGTCAGCGGCCTGCTCAACAGCTACGGGCGCTTCGGGGTGCCGGCCCTCGCCCCGCTCGTCTACAACCTGGCGATCATCGCCGCCGCGGTGGTGCTGGCCCCGATGCTCGGCGTGGAGGGCCTGGCCATCGGGGTCGTGCTCGGCTCGATCCTGCACCTCGCCATCCAGCTGCCCCAGCTGCGCACGGTGGGGCAGCGCTACGACCTGACCATCGGTCTCGGACACCCCGGCGTGCGCCAGGTGGCCTGGCTGATGGGGCCGCGCATGCTCGGCCTGGCGGCCGGACAGCTCAACTTCATCGTCAGCACTGTCCTGGCCAGCAACCTGGGCACGGGGAGCGTGACCGCTTACAACTATGCCTTCCAGCTGAGCCAGATCCCGGTCGGCGTGCTGGGCGTGAGCGTGGCGGTGGCCCTCTTTCCGACCTTCAGCCGCGATGCGGCGCTGGGGCGCATCGCCGAGATCCGGCGACAGCTGTCGACCAGCCTGCGCATCCTCATCTTCCTGGCCGCGCCGCTGACCGCGGTCATGATCGTGCTGGCCAGGCCGATCGCTGCCGTCTTCTTTCAGTACGGCCTCTTCTCGACGGCCGCCGCGGACCGCACGGCGGGTGCGCTGGTCTTCTTCAGCATCGGCCTCGGCGGACATATCGTGGTGCACGTGCTGACGCGTGCCTTCTATGCCATGCAGGACACCCGGGTGCCGGTGCTGTGGGCGATCGTGGCGGTGGCCATCAACGTGCCGCTGATGATCATCCTGTCCGGACCGATGGGGGTGGAGGGCCTGGCGCTCGCCCTCTCGATCAGCGCCACGCTCGAGGTGCTGGGCCTGGTCTGGGCCCTGCGACGCCGGATCGACTCGATCGAAGAGGCCGAGGTGCTCCGCTCCGGGGCGCGTTCGCTGCTGGCCGCAGCGCTGGCCGCGGTGCTCATGCTCGGCGGACTGGCGGCAACCCAGGCCTGGCTGCCCAGCCTCCTGGCCAACGGCGCCAGCCGCATCCTGGCGCTCCTGGTGCTGGCCGGAGGCGGGGCGCTGATCTACCTGCTTGCCGCCGCGGCGATGCACTCCGAGGAGCTGGCCCAGGTGCGCCGCTACCTGACCCGCCGCCGGCAGCGGCCGGGCGCCGCATGACCCGCTTCCGACCGGCCACGCCCGACGACGAAGGCGCCTGGCAGGCGTTGCTGGCGCGCACCGCCTCCGGCGACTTCCTGCACGATTGGGCGTGGGCCGCGGTGGCCGCCTTCGACGGCCAGCCGCAGCGGCGCTTCGTTGCAGACGAGGACGGGGAGATCGTTGCGCTGGTCGCCGCGCAGGAGCGTCGCCTGCCGCTCGGCCGCGCCTTCTGGTACGTGCCGCACGG
>JBGQCU010000100.1:0-6427 GCA_041495495.1 Candidatus Limnocylindria bacterium | reverse complement strand
CCGCCGGTGCCCAGGATGGCAATGATCACGACCGCGACGATGCGGATGTTGAGCGTCGCCTTGATCGGCGACACCGTGTCGACCGCCGCCAGGCCGGCGAGCGAGCCGGAATACAGGTTGAGGGCGATGACCGACACCAGGCCGATCAGTGCGATCGCCAGGGCGAAGGTCCCAAAGCCGCTGAAGATGGCGTTGCCGCCGGACACGATCGAGTCGACTGGCGCGGCACCCGTGTAGGCGGCCAAGAGGAGGGCGCCCAGCGCGATCATCCAGAGCGACCCGATCGACGAGCCGAAATAGGTCCACCAGAAGGTCGACTTGGCGGAGATGTCCTTGTTCAGGTATCGCGAGTAGTCGGAGACATACGGGGCCTGCGACACCTGGTAGGCAGCCACCGCGACCAGGACGACCAGGAACGGGGTCAGCTGGAACCCACCGGACGACAGCTGCTCGCTGGGCAGCTTCGCCGTGAGGAGAACCCCGACCGTGAAGATGCCAAAGACCGGCAGGAAGATGTAGGTGCCCCACTTCTGGATAAAGTGGATCCAGTCGTAGCCGCCCAGGGTCAGCCCCAGAGCCAGCGCCGCCATCAGCAGGATGCTGACCTGCGAGCTCAGCGCCGGCAGCACCGTGTGCAGTGCCAGCCCCGCGATGATCGTGTTGAACACGTTAAAGCCGACGTACAGGAAGACGCCGATCGCCTGCGGGATGAGCGCCCCGAAGTAGCCGAACTGCGGCCTCGACTGGATCAGCTGTGGGATCCCCAGGCGGGGGCCCTGCACCGAGTGGAAGGCCATGAAGAAGGTGCCGAACACCTCGCCCAGGATGATGGCCACCAGGCACCAGAAGAGATTGAGCCCCAGGCTGATGCCGATGAATCCCACCGCCAGGGTCGCCAGCTCGGCATTGCCCAGGAACCAGAGCGTGAACTGGTTCGTGACGTTGCCGTGCCGCTCCTTCTTGGGGATGTAGTCGATGGAGTGGACTTCGATGGCCGGAGCCGCTTGCCCTGTAGAGCTTGCTGCCGTCATGTCCTCTTCCTCTTCCCCCAACCCTCCTCAACGCCGCGTCGCGCGACACCTTGGAATGCTACTCGCGGGTGCAAGGGGTCAGCGCACGCCCTCGTGGTCACGGGGTGGCTACAACGGCGAAGATGCGGCTTCTCGCTGGCCGTGGGAGCCACGGGATGACCATTCAGCGATCGAGAGGGGCTTATTGGTGCCTTCTTCCCCGTTGTAGTCACGGGGTGACCGCGCCGAAGCGGCGACGCCGATGCGGGGACCCGAGTGCGCGCTCCGGGGGCCCGGAGGCGCGCGGTCAGCGGGGGATCTCTTCGAGGCAGACCGCCACGGCGTCGGCGGACAGGCGGCGCACGTCCGCCTCGGAGCGGACCCGCTTGCCGATGCCGAGGTAGACGAGCTTGAGGTACAGCGGCCGGTCGCGGTAGATCTCCGCTGCCAGGTCGCCTGGGTCTATGGCGGCAACGGCGGCGCGTGCCACGTAGCGGCGGCCGCGGTGCGATACCTTGCAGTACGGATCGGCCAAGAGGTTCTTGACCCAGCGGGCCTCCAGGCCGTCCGCCGCGATGACCCACAGGCCACGGCGATCGCGCCGTGCCACGTCGAGGACCACGGGGCGCGGCTTTCCGCTGCGTCGACCGATCGTCACGATCATGACCCACGGCACCAGCCGGTCCAGGTGCAGGTGAAAGAGGAGCTCGGGCGTGCGCATGAACCAGCGCGGGTAGCGCTGGGTGGGGCGGGCCGGGCCGATGGTCGCGGTCGTCATCGGGGCATCGGCTCCACCGGCTGGCGGATCAGTGTCTTGAGCCGTTCCGGCGCGGTGCGGTTCGGGTCGCCGATGTAGATCTCGTGGTGGCGGCCGCGCGGGCGCAGGCCGGCGTCGGCGAGGGCCCGGTGCAGCCGCTGGATGGTCGGGGCCTCGGCGTCGTACGGACCGATGTGCAGGATCTGCGCGGCGGGTCCCTCCTCCCATCCCTCGCAGCGCAACCGCTCGAGGAGCGGCGGGCGCTTCTTGGCGAACACCTCGTCGATGGCGGAGGTGAAGTCGGCATCGGTCGCCTCGTCGGGAAGCGGCAGCATCAGGCGCCAGCTCCAGGCGGCGCGCCGCTCCGCGCTGACGGCGAACTGGGCGGGGGTGATCGGCTTCTCCTGGTCGATCCAGTACAGGCCCTCCAGCGCACCGACCGGCGCGGCGATGCCGCGACGCTTGAGCGCGAAGTGGAGGGTGTAGCCGACCGGGTAGAGCGTGCCGATCGCGTCGCGGAAGCCGGGCGCGCCGGGCTCATCGGTCCCGTCGATCATCAGGTAGCGGCGAAGTGGGATCTCCAGCAGGCGGATGCGGTCCGCGTGCGCGGCCATCTCGTCGCGGTAGTCGGGGGCGCGCTCGAATTCGACGGCGCGGGGTGCGGTGAGGACCATGCCGACCTCCTCGGGACGTTGCTTGTGCACGAGGCTCGCGCTGGAGCGGCGCGCGGACAAGGGCCGGTTGGCCCGCCGGGGAATGACGATTCACCCCCCGCGCGCGGGACCTTGGCTCCCCGTAGGAGGCCGCCCCACCTCTACCCGGGGATGAGCAGGCGGCCCGACTCCGCGATGCGTCGCATCCAGGGCAGCTCCCGCTCCAGCGTCGTCTCCGGGCCGTGCCCGGGCAGCACGCGCACGCCGGGCGGAATCTGCGCGACCAGGCGGGCGAGGCTGTCGACCATGGCCACGTCGTCGCCGCCGGGGAGATCGGTGCGGCCGTACGAGCCGGCGAAGAGCACATCTCCGGAGAGGAGCAGCGCGGCCCGCTCCTCGTACAGGCAGACGGACCCCTCGGTGTGCCCCGGCGTATGCAGCACGTCGAAGGTCAGGTCGCCGATGTGCAGCTGCTCCCCCTCGCGCAGGTCGACACTGGCCACCGCGGGCTCGATGGTGAACCCATAGTTGTTGCGGCCGTCGAGTCGATAGGCGTCATCGGGGTGGATGGCGAGCGGCGCGCCCGTGGCTCGCATCAGTGGCCCGTTGTCGAAGATGTGGTCGATATGCCCGTGTGAATCGGCGATCAGGTGCAGCCGCAGCCCGTTCGCGGCCACCCGCGCGATCAGGGTCTCCGCCGCGCCCATGCCGGGGTCGACCACCAGGGCATTGGGCGAGACGCCGTCCCAGACGAGATACGCGTTCGTCTCCCACGGCCCGAAGGCACCGACCTCGAGGTGAGGATGCTGCGCGTCCGCGCGCGCGACGACGGGATCGGTCACTGCTCGGAGGCGCCGGCAGGGCCGTGCAGGCCCGAGCCGATCGGGGCCAGCACCAGGCCGAAGATGCGAGCCAGCTCATCGGTCAGGCGGTCTTCGACGGCAGCCATGTCGAGGGGGTGGCCCAGCTCGCGGGCGAGGGAGGTGACCTCCTTGTCGGCGATGCCGCACGGGATCATCTCGGCGAACCAGCGCAGGTCGGTGTTGACGTTGAGCGCGAGGCCGTGGGTGGTGACCCCGCGGCGCACCCGGACGCCGATGGCAGCCAGCTTGCGCTGACCCTCCACCCATACGCCGATCAGGCCCTGCTCGCGGTGGGCTGCCACCCCAAAGGCGGCGGCGGTGGCGATGATCGCCTCCTCCAGGGAGCGGACGTAGCGGCGTAGGTCGAGCGGGTCTCGCAGCTCCACGATCGGGTACGCCACGATCTGCCCCGGGCCGTGGAAGGTGATATCGCCGCCGCGGTCGACGCGGATGAACTCCGCGCCCAGCTCGCGCAGGCGGGTGGGCGTGGCCAGCAGGTTCGCCTCGTCGCCGCCGCGACCGATGGTGTAGACCGGGAAGTGCTCGACCAGCAGCAGCCTGTCGCCGATCCTCCGCGCGCGGCGCTGCTCGGCCAGCTCGTCCTGGAGCTCCCAGGCCGGCTGGTAGGCGACCGTGCCGAGCCGCTCGACGGTGAGCACGCCACCGTGGCCGAGGAGAAGTGGCTTCGCGTCGCTCGCCGGCTCGAAGGGGGTGTCCCGGCGCGGCCGGGTGGGGCGTGCGGGTGCCGGCTCGGCGCTCGGGCCGTGGCTGATGTCGCGCATCTGGACCACGGGGTCAGCTGGTGGCGGTGCCATGGCCGCCGCGCAGCCCGCGCAGCGCCTCGATCATGCCGAGGTGGCGGCTGACATGCGACAGGTGGCGGATCAGCGAGTCGTCGAGCGGAGCCGTCGCCCCCAGCAGGTTGTCGGCGTCGCGGAGGATGCTCTCGTCGTCGAGCGCGCCGATCGCCTGCTCCAGGTCCGAGAAGGCGCCGCGCAGGTAGGTCGCCATCGCGTCGCGGCCGGGGAAGGGGAGCTGGGCTGCCTCCTCATCGGGCAGCTCCATGCCGGTGTCGCCCTTGCCCTGCTCCTCGGGGAATCCCCACTTGGTGGTCAGCCCCTCGCGGTGCCAGCGCTGTGGGTTGCCGCTGACCGCTTCGGCCCATCGGTCCGCCCATCGGCCCGTGTGCCACAGGTGAAAGGCGATGGAAGGCGAGGTGGGGCCGGGGTGCCAGGCCAGGTCGGCATCGGTGCAGGCCCCTGCGGCTTCCACGAGGTGGCGATGGGTGATTGCCATCCGCGCGGCGAGGATGGCGACGTGGTCGCGGTCCGCCATCAGACTGCGACGGCCTCGGTGCCCGGGGCGCCCGGCACCTGCTCGGCGGCGTGGTACGAGGAGCGCACCAGCGGTCCCGACTGCACGTGGCGGAAGCCCAGCTCGAGGCCGATTCGCCGCAGCGCCACGAACTCGGCCGGGGTGTAGTACCTGTGCAGCGGCAGGTGCTGGCGAGAGGGGCGAAGGTACTGGCCGATGGTCAGCACGTCGATCTTCGCCTCGCGCAGCAGCCGCATGGACTCGCGCAGCTCGTCCCACGTCTCGCCCAGGCCGACCATGAACCCTGTCTTGGTCACCATCTGGTCGTGGCCGATCTCGTTGGCGACGCGTCGCCCGATGGTCAGGACGGAGACGCTGCGATCCCACCGGGCACGCCGCCGCACCGGGCGCTGAAGGCGCGGCACCGTCTCGACGTTGTGGTTCAGGATCTCCGGCTGCGCCTGCACGACCGTGCGGATGTCCTTCTCCCGCCCGTTGAGATCGGAGATGAGCACCTCGATGCTGGTGGCGGGGGACGTGCTGCGGATGGCGCGGATGGTCTCTGCGACGATGCCGGCGCCGCCATCGGGCAGGTCGTCGCGGGCGACCATCGTGATCACCGCGTGCTTGAGGCGCATGGCGGCCGCTGCCAAGGCGACACGGCGCGGCTCGTCGGTATCGGTCTCAGGCGGTCGTCCGGTGTCGATCGCGCAGAAGCCGCAGTTCCGCGTGCAGACGCTGCCCAGCACCATGAAGGTGGCGGTGCCGAGCGCCCAGCACTCGCCCTGGTTGGGGCAGCGTGCCTCCTCGCAGACCGTGTGCAGGGCTTGCGCGCGCATGAGCCGGTTGACCGCGGCGTACGTCTCGCCGGAGCCGATGCGGACCTTGAGCCACTCCGGCCGGCGACCGCCGGGGCCGGCGTTCTCGGGGATCGGGTCGCCGGGGAGGAGGAGGCTGTCGCCGCCCGATGCCGGGCCGCCGGGGTACATGAGGTCGGAGGGGGAGGCGTGGTGTCCTGCCGATTCGCTGAGCACGGCGAGCTCGCCGAGGGTCGAGAAGTCGCGCTGCGGGTCAAGTGCCACGTGCGGAGTCTACCCAAGGGGCGCGGGGAGTGCGCCGGCAAGGCCAGGCTCGGCGCCGCGACCACGAGGTCGGCTGGCCACCGACGAGCGCCCGGCCACGGTCGCGGCGGTCACCACGCGGCTACAACGGGGAGGGAGAGGGCCGTGCATCGTCGTACGAGCCACCCCGTGACGATTCGGGGATGGAGAGCGACGTTTCCCGCGTTTCTTCCCCGTTGTAGCCACCCGGTGACCACGCATCAGGGCGAGAGGCGGCTTAGCCGACGTCCTCGGTGGCCGGGGCACGCCGCACCCGCATCGACCTGAAACGCAGGTTGACGATCGCGATCCCGGCGATGACCAGGGCCGTGCCGAAGAGCAGCCGCGCATCGACCCGCTCGTGGAGGACCACGGCGCCCAGCACCAGCCCGACGACCGGCATCAGGTAGGCGACCAGCGAGGTCCGCGTGGCACCCCATCGGCCCAGGAGGCGGAAGAAGATGAGGTAGGCGAGGCCGGAGCCGAGGAGCCCCAGCCAGATGACGGCGAAGAGGGCGTCGAGGCGGGCCGGGAGCTGGATCGACCCGTCCACGATCAGCGACGCGATCGCGGCGATCATGAGCGCGAAGCCGATCTCGACCACGGCGGTCACCATCGGCGTCAGCCCCCGCAGAAAGCGGCGCGCCCAGACGCCGCCGGCGGCGTACGAGGCGGTCGATCCGAGCAGGGCGAGCGCAGGAAGGAGGCTGGTCCCCGACACGACGCCGGG
>JBGQCU010000099.1:0-6517 GCA_041495495.1 Candidatus Limnocylindria bacterium | reverse complement strand
CGGGCCAGGAACGTGTCAGCGCCGGGCGTCTGCTCGTCGGCCGGCTCGGCATCGCGTCCGTCGTAGATGTCGCTGCCCGATGAGCTGATCAGGATTCGCGGGCGCCGCTCTGCGGGCAGGGCCCCGATGGCAGACACGAGAGTTCGGGTCGCCAGCAGCCGGCTGTCGCGCAGCGCACGCCTCCGTGCGGCCGTCCAGGGCCAGCGTCCAAGGCTCTCACCGGCCAGGTTCACGACTGCGTCCGCGCCGGCCAGCTCGTCCGTCCAGGCTCCGACGGCCGGCGGCTTCCAGACCAGCGACCGCACTCCGTCGGGCAGCATTCGTCCGTCCCGCCGCGTCAGGACGACCGGCTCGTGACCGCGGCGCCGCAGCTCCGCGCACAGCGCGCGACCGATCAGCCCTGATCCACCCGCAACGAGGACCTTCATGGTCGTGCGTCCGCGACGGTGCACATGTCGAGGCCGAGCATCCGGCTCAGCCGATGCCGGTTCCGCGCCACCAGCTGGTAGAGCCGCTCGACGCCGGCGCCGACCATCGGAAGACGGCCGGCAACGGCGAGTGGGCGAAGGAGGGGGACGACCGCGGCGATCCGCAGCCAGGCTGCGCCACCGCGATCCCACCGTCCGGCGGCGTCCACGACATGCATCGCGGCAAGCAGGTCATGCTCGCTGGGCGCGTCCGGAATCGTGGTGCCCGCCCGGAGCGGCAGCATGCGGAGGCGCCCCCCGCGGTCCAGGCGCCGCAGCGCCATGGCGCAGCGGGCGCAGAAGCCACATTCCGAGTCGTACAGGACCGTCAGCGGATCCCTTGACGCCATCGCGATGACCCCCATACTGGTTACTGGTCGATAACCAGTATCCTCCAATTCTCGCTACTGTCAAGGAACAAGTAATGGACGACCCGGAGCAGATCCGCCGCGACTTCGCGGCCGGCTGGGGGAAGATCGGGGCAGCCTGGGGCGTCGCGCCCTCCACGGCGACCGTGCAGGGCTATCTGCTGCTGCACGGCGGTCCGCTGACGGAGGCCGAGCTGCGGGCCGCGCTGGGGCTCTCGCACCGCGCGGCACTGGTCGCCCTGTCGGAGTGCGAGAGCTGGGGCCTGATCGCGCCGGCGCAACCGCGGAGGACGGGCGCGCGCGGTCCGGCGGCACGGGCCTGGATGCCGGTCGGCGACCACTGGGAGTGGTTCCGCCGCGTCGCCGCCGTCCGCAAGGAGCGCGAGACCGATCCCGTCCTGCCGCTGCTGGATGAATGCCTGCGCCGTGCCGCGGCCACGGGCGACGCCGCGCTCCAGGAGCGCGCCGCCTCGCTCCTCTCCTTCACTCACCTGTTCAACCGGGGCATCGGTGCCGTCGTGCGGACCGATGCGGCCGTGATCGCGCACCTGTTCGGCGTCCTCGGCCGGCTTGACGATGCAACGGTGGACCGATTGCGCGTGGCCCTCGCCGCGGTGCCAGAGCAGGAGCTGGCGAAGGCAGCCACCACGCTGGCATCGATGCGGCCACAGGTCCTGCGGCGCTTCGTGGGGCTGGCCGGTCAGCCGGGGATCGCCAGGGTGCTGGCTCGGGGCTCCTAGCGGCCGAAGACGATCGGCTCGACCGCAGCGCGGATGGCCGCGTCGGTGGCCTCGACGCTGCCCGAGCCGTCGACCACGCGGTAGCGCTCCGGCTCGGCGGCGGCGAACGCCAGGTAGGCGCTCCGCACCGCCTCGAAGAAGCGCGCGCCCTCGGTGTCCTCGAAACGGTTCCACTCACCGCGGCGCTTGCGCGCCAACCCGACCTCGACCAGCACGTCGACCAGGATCGTCAGATCCGGCAGCGTGTCGTAGGTCGCGAAGCGCTGCAGGCGGTGGATCTCGTCGGCGTCGATGCCGTAGGCGGCGCCCTGGTAGGCGAGCGAGGAGTCGAGGTAACGCGCGCAGACGACGTTCTCCCCGCGTTCGAGCGCGGGAACGATCAGGCGGGCCGTGTGCTGGGCCCTGGCCGCGGCGAACAAGAGCGCGTCCGCCCGAGGGTCCAGGTCGTCGGAGACGTCGCGCTCGTGCAGGACCAGCCGGCGCACCTCCTCGCCGAGGGGTGTGCCGCCCGGCTCGCCGGTCAGGACGGTCGGCTCACCCCGCGAGCGGAGCCATTCGGCAAGGTGCCGCGCGGCGGTCGTCTTGCCGCTCCCGTCGGGCCCCTCCAGGGTGATGAAGCGGCCGCGACGGGCGCCGCTCACCGGTTCACCGCCACGCGCCCCCCTCGTCGGGCAGCAGCTCGACCCGGCGATTCGGCTCGCTCCCCCGCGATCGGCTCATGAGGTTGTTGCGCTCGGCCATCTGGTGCTGGAGCCGGCGCACGTAGGCGTTCTGCGGCGCCAGCTCCATCGGGTTGCCGCTGGCCTGCACCAGCCCGATCGCCTCGGCCGTCTCGTGCAGGGCGGCCTCGGACGGATCGGCCTCCAGGTCGAAGAGGCTGGCCAGCAGATTCTCCATCTGGATGATGGTGTTGGACTTGAGCACGTAGATCGGGATCCCGCCGGACTCGGCGTCGCGCAGCGACGACGGCTTGCGCCGGTAGTAGTTGCGCAGGGTGACGACGGCATCGGCCTCGTCCAGCTCGCGGGCCACGAGCACCGGCACCCCCAGCTCGCGGACCGCCTGCTCCAGGTGCTTGCGGCTGACGCCGAAGCCGAAGAGGCTGAGCGGCCGATGCGATCGTGTCGGCACTGCGCCGGTGGCGGCTTCGCCGGCAGACGAATCGCGCAGCGCCACCTCCAGGTGGCGGCGCGGGTCGGAGGCCTCGGAGGGCTCGAACCGATCGCCGGAGAGGCGCTCGCCCGGCATCAGCCGGCCGCGTCCCGCCTCGCGGCCGCCGCCGCCTCGCCCGGGGAGCGGCCGCAGCCCCACCCCTCCGCCTCCCGCGCGGTTGCGCCCGTAGGCGCCGAATCCGCCCAACGGGTCGAGGGCGGCGAAGATCGGCGTGCCGGTCGGGGACTCGGTGATCTTGTAGTCGTACTTGGTGGCGGCCCGCAGCTCGCCGCCCTCTCGCCAGCGCGACTCGGGCGGGACCATGTGTCCGCGCAGGATGGCGTCGACCGTCTCCGCCACGTTGCGATGCACGATCACGCTGTCGCGCTCGACGATCTCGACCACCACGTCGAAGGTGGGCGGCGCCTTGCGCTCGAGCACCGTCTTCTGCGTGCCACGGCGGCGCGCCTCCTCGTCGCCCAGGGTGACGGTCTGGATGCCGCCGACCAGGTCCGAAAGGGTCGGGTTGAGCATCAGGTTGTCGAGCGTGTTGCCGTGCGCGGTGCCGACCAGCTGCACGCCCCGCTCGGCGATGGTGCGCGCCGCCGCCGCCTCCAGCTCGGTCCCGATCTCGTCGATGACGATCACCTCGGGCATGTGGTTCTCGACCGCCTCGATCATCACCGCGTGCTGTTCGGCGGGGACGCGCACCTGCATCCGCCGCGCGTCGCCGATCCCCGGGTGGGGAATGTCGCCGTCGCCGGCGATCTCGTTGCTGGTGTCGACCACGATCACCCGCTTGCCGAGGTCGTCGGCCAGCACGCGGGCCACCTCGCGCAGCATCGTCGTCTTGCCGATGCCGGGGCGCCCCAGCAGCACCACGCTCTGCCCGCCCTCGACGATGTCACGGATGATGTCGATGGTGCCGAAGACCGCGCGACCGATGCGGCAGGTGAGCCCCACCACCTTGCCAGCACGGTTGCGGATGGCGCTGATCCGATGCAGCGTGCGCTCGATGCCGGCCCGGTTGTCGCCGCCGAAGGCGCCGATATGCTCGATCACGTGGGCGATATCGGCCTCCACGATCTCGCGGTCGAGCAGCACCTCCTCGCCGTGGGTGAAGCGCGCCTCGGGGCGACGCCCCAGGTCGAGCACCACCTCCAGCAGGTCGGCCCGGTTGGCGAAGGTGCGCAGGCGTGCCACGATCTCGGGGGGCAGCGCCGCCAGCAGCGCATCCAGGTCATCGGTCGTCGCTCGTCGGGTCATCTGTCTCGCTGTGTGTGCTGGTTGATTAGACCGCCGGAACCATGGCCGGCTGGCGGACGGAGGCGCGCACCTCGCGCACGAGCATGCTGACCTGGCCGACCGGCTCGAATCCGGACGCGGCGGCCGCCTGCCGCCCCGTCGACTCGTATGTTCGCACCGGAGCCAGGATGCCCGCTGCCAGGGCCTCGCCCCCGGCCGCCGCCAGGACCGCGCCCAGGAACCTGGCGCCGTCCGCGAGGTCGCGCACGAGGAAGCGCAGGTAGTGCGGCCCGGCGCGGCAGGCGCCGTGCTGCGCGAAGCCGGCGACTCGCTGCCCGTCGGGGAGGAGCCAGCCGCTCACGTCGCTGAAGTGCAGGAGGGGGTTCAGGCTGCTGCGCGGAACGACCCCCTCGTGTCCGACCGGCTCCCAGTCGGTCGCGCCGTAGCCCTCGATGCGGGCGATGGCCGGCGGCGTGGCGTGCGTCCACAGGTCGAACAGGTGCCAGGCATCGGACGGCGTGGCTGGCAGCAGTGCCGCTTCGTCACCGGCGGGCGTCGCCTCGAGGCCACCCGGCGGCCGGTACCAGATCTCCTCGTGTGCATAGGCCATGAAGCTCAGCTGCCCGAACAGCTCCATGTTCTCCGGCACGTCGGCGCAGGCGGCGTGGTAGCGCGCCACGTTGCGCTGCGCCCCCTCCTCGATCACCGCCTCGAGCAGCGCATAGCGCACTTCGGCGGCCATCGGGGATTCGGCGGCGTCCAGCTCGGTGATCACCCAGTCGTCACGGTGCGGCTCCTCGACAGCGCGGCAGCTGCCGACCAGCTGGCCCTCCCATTCGGCCACGAGGTGGACCGATGGCGATCGAAGCGGCAGCCACGACGGCATCAGCGCGGCCAGGCTGATCCGCGGCGGGGCGGCCGAGCGGGCCGGGACGCCGAGCGAGCGACGATAGCCCTCCGCCGCGTTGTGCACCTGGCGCGACAGGTCGACCAGCGCCTGCCGGTCGGTGAGGCGCGCGGCCCGAATGGAGCCATCTGCCCGGGTCACGCCTCGATCAGCTCCACCAGCAGCCGGTGCAGCCGCCGATCGGGCGTCAGCTCCGGATGGAAGGCGGTGGCCAGCACCCGGCCCTGGCGCACGGCGATCGGCCGGCCGTCGGCGTCGCGGGCCAGCACCTCGACTTCGGGGCCCACCTCGCTCACCACGGGGGCGCGGATGAAGACGCCGTGCATTGGCGCCTCGCCGAGGGACGGAACGGAAACATCGGCCTCGAACGAGTCGAGCTGTCGCCCGTAGGCGTTGCGCTGCACGGTGATGTCGAGCAGGCGCAGCACCGGCTCGTCGCCATCGGCGATCCGATCGGCAAGCAGGATCATGCCGGCGCAGGTGCCGTACACCGGCGCGCCACCCCTGGCCAGTGCCACGATCGGCTCGCGCAGGCCGTAGCGGTCGATCAGCTTGCGCATGGTGGTCGACTCGCCGCCGGGGAGGATCAGCCCGTCCAGCCCCACCAGGTCGCGCGGCAGGCGCACCTCGATCGGCTCGGCGCCGACGTCACGGATCGCCCGGGCGTGCTCGCGGACGTCGCCCTGCACGGCCAGGATGCCGATCCGTGGACGACGGGCAGCGGCGGGATCAGCGGTCGTCGGGGCAGGCGCGGTGTGCGCCATCGGTCGGTGCTCCCGCCTACCAGCCGCGGACGGCCAGGCGTTCCTCCGCCGGGATCTCGGAGAGCTCGATTCCGTGCATCGGCTCGCCGAGGCCGGTGCTCACCTCAACCAGGATCTCGGGGTTATCCCAGTGGGTGGTGGCCATCACGATCGCTCGCGCCACGCGCTCGGGGTTCTCGCTCTTGAAGATGCCGCTCCCCACGAAGACTGCCTGTGCACCGAGCTGGCGCATCAGGCTCGCGTCGGCCGGTGTGGCGACGCCCCCCGCCGAGAAGTTGGGCACCGGCAGCTCGCCGAGCGTGGCTGTCTGGCGCACCACGTCGAGCGGGGCCCTGAGCTCCTTGGCCGCCGCGTACAGCTCGTCCTCGCGCATGCCGGCCAGCTCGCGGATTCCCCTCATCACGGCCCGCATGTGGCGCACCGCCTCGACGATGTTGCCGGTCCCGGCCTCGCCCTTGGTGCGGATCAGGGCCGCCCCCTCGCCGATCCGCCGCAGCGCCTCGCCCAGGTCACGGCAGCCGCACACGAACGGGACCCGGAACTCGTGCTTGTCGATGTGGTGCTCCTCGTCGGCCGGGGTGAGCACCTCCGACTCGTCGATGAAGTCAACCTCCAGCTGCTGAAGGATCTGCGCCTCGGCGATATGCCCGATGCGGCACTTGGCCATGACCGGGATGGTGACCGCGGCCTTGATCTCCTCGATCAGCTTCGGGTCGGACATGCGCGCCACGCCGCCGAACTTGCGAATGTCGGACGGAACGCGCTCGAGCGCCATCACGGCCACCGCCCCCGCCTCCTGGGCGATGCGGGCATGGTCGGCGGTCACGACGTCCATGATCACGCCGCCGGAGAGCATGCGGGCGAGCCCCACCTT
>JBGQCU010000098.1:0-6617 GCA_041495495.1 Candidatus Limnocylindria bacterium | reverse complement strand
TGACCGCGGTGCTCATTGCGCTGGCGGTGCCGTACGTGGTCGGCTACCTGGTCCAGTTCGTCACGCGCTAGGCGCGGGCGGTCCAGACCAGGACGGAGTTGCCGTCGACCCTGACCTTCGGTCGCACGAGCGGCGGCAGGTCGAGCGGATAGGCCTGGGTATCGCCGGCGTAGCCGCTGCCGGCCGTCCAGCCCTGGCTTCCATTCGCCAGGCTGCCCGACAGGTCGAAGCTGGCGCCGTGGCACGGGCAGCGCAGGTCCTTCCAGGCCGGCCGATAGGCGAGCGTGCAGCCCATGTGAGTGCACACCGAGCTGAGCGCCCGGATGATGCCCGCGTCATTGACCACGTAGCCGTCGAAGGCGGCGGTGCTGAAGCGAACGGCGGCGCCGGCCGGCAGGTCCGCCAGGGTGGCCACGGTCACCCACTCGCCGTTGGCCACGAGATCACGGCCGGGGTCCACCAGCGGGACGCGGTTGCCGGGTCGCAGGATCGACAGCCCGGCGGCCCCCGCCGCCAGCCCGGCGGCGGCTCCCAGGCCGACGCGCAGCAGGTCGCGCCGCGTCACCCGCATGCGATGGATCGGCACCGGCGGCGGAGCGTCATGGACCGCCGCGAGCCCCGCGTCGGCGTCGCGCATGCGCAGGCGCAGCTGCTCGACGAAGGCGGGATCGGGGTCGCCGCGGGACGGGTCCCCGGCCGCGGCCAGCTGGGCGGCGAGGCGGGCCATCGGCCCCTCGTCCTCGACGATCTCGTCGGGCGCGGGGCGCGTGCCGTCCAGCAGCGCGTCGACGTACCGCGCGAAGGCGTCGCTGCGCTCGTCAGCCATTCGGCTCACCCAGCAGCGCCGCGCGGCGCAGGGCGCGGTATTGGAGCACCTTGGCGTTGCCGTGGCTGATCCCCAGCCGGTCCGCGGTCTCGGCCACGGACAGGCGTTGGAGGAAGCGCAGCTCCAGCACGCGGGCGTACTGCTCGGGCAGCCGCTTCAGGAGGCGCGCCACCGCGGCGGCGGCCGTATCGGCTTCGGCATCGGCGGTGGGGGAGGCCTGCGGCGAGATCGGCTCCCAGGCGCCGGCCACCTGCTCTACGCCCACCTGCGGCAGGCGGTAGAAGGCGCGCCAGTAGTCGGCCACCGCGTTGGTCGCCACGCGGTACAGCCAGGCGGCGATCTGGGGCGCGGGCCGATCGACGTCGAGCTGCTCGACCGCGCGCATGAAGACCTGCGCGGTCAGGTCCTCGGCATCGGGGCGGTTGCCGACGCGCGCGTAGACGAAGCGATGGATCGCCGTCAGGTGCTCTTCGTAGATCGCCTCGAAGCGCGTGCGGGCGGCGGGTCGGTCAGGCTCGGCCATTCATATCCGGTACGCCGCGGGTTACGCGGGGTTCGGGGCTAGGCGTCGCGCGGCCGGAGCGGAGCGAGGAGGGCGGCCATCTCTTCGAGGAAGTTCGCATCGGTCTGGTCGTAGGCGGCCAGGTCGGACCCGTCGATGTCGATCTCGCCGACCACCTGCCCATCGGCGAAGATGGGGACCACGATCTCGCTGCGGGTCGTCGTGAAGCACGCGAGATATCTCGGATCCGCGTTGACGTCATCTACGATCTCGGTCTGGCCCGATGCCGCGGCCGCCCCGCAGATCCCCACTCCGATCGGGATGCGGGTGTGCTCGGTCGCCTCCGGACCGATCCACGGGCCCAGCACCAGGTCCGCGCCGGTCGGGTCGACCCAGTAGATGCCGACCCAGTCGTAGTGGGCAAAGCGGTCGTGGAGCAGCTCGACGGCCCGCTGCGCGGCGGCCTCCGGCCCGGGCGCCTCGGCGATCGCAGAGCGGATCAGGTTGAGGGCATCACCGTGCTCGACCGGCCGCTCCTCGGCGACCGCGTGGCTCATTGGGTCGGCGCCCAGCGATCCGCCCAGCGGTCGATGCCGACGATGGCACGGCGCAGGTCGGCGCCCTTATTGGTGAGCGAGTACTCGACCCAGGGCGGCACCGCCGAGACGATGGTGCGGTCGACCAGGCCCTCGTCCTCGAGCAGCTTGAGCCGCTGGGAGAGGGTCGCGGAGTTGGCGCCGCCGAGCGCGTCCTGCAGCTCGCAGAAGCGCTGCGTTCGCTCGCCCAGGACCCGCACGATGCGCATCACCCACTTCTGGCCCAGCACGTTGAGGGCGGTAGTGGCGGCGCATTCTGCCCGTTGCGCTGCGGCGCGGCGCTCGGCACGAGAGCGGTGAGGCGCCCGAGGCAATGGCGCTTGGGGAGCGGGCTCCATCATCAGGCGGCGGACGATAGCACCGGCCCCCGGCACGCGCAATTGAGGGTCGGTCGATGCGTAGCTGCGGCCACGTCGTAGTCACCCGGTGGCTCTAACGGGGAACTTGAGCCGAACTGCGGCCCCTCGATCGCTGAATGGTCACGTGGTGACCGCGCCGGCGAGGTAAACGGCTCTTCTTAGCCGTTGTAGCCACCCCATGACTACGGTGTTCGCGAGCGAGGTGCACCATGCCCGCGGACCCGGGCCGCGCTGCTCGCGAGGCTCTTCGGTCCCGGCAGATAGGTGGACACCGGTGAGCGATGCGGTTGAACCTGGCCATGCCCCAAACGCGTGCCTCCGCTGCGGAGCGCCGATCCAGTCGATGGGCATCGAGGAGTTCCGGGTTGGTGGGACGACCGGTGGCTGGAAGCTCCTGTTCGGCGAGTGGGCGGAGCTGGGCGAAGGGGTGCTGAAGCTCGAGATGCTCGCGTGCGGCTCCTGCGGCAAGGTGGAGCTGCGGGTTCCTCCTCGCCCCGGAACCTGAGAGGGTTTGTCCGCGCGAGCTAGCGGACGTGCACCGTGGTGTGCATGGAGCCGTGGATGGTGCAGGTGAACTGGTAGTCACCCGGCAGGTGGAAGGTCACCACGGTGCCCTGGTGCGGAGGCAGACGCTGCCTCGCGCAGACATTGTCGGCGGCGTGGCCCGCCACCCCCTCGGTGACGGTGTGGGTCGTATCGTCCTGGCTGCGGAAGGCGACCGCCTCCCCGGCATCGACGGTCACCGGCGGCCCGTAGGTGCGGTTGACGATCTGGATCGTCGCAGCGGGCGCGGCGTCGGGAGTCAGCTCACAGCGTGCACTCGGGTCCTGGCCGTTGCTCGGCTGGCCGCTCGTGGCAGGACCAACCGAACCGCTGCCTCCCGCGAGCACCAGGATGAGGACCGCGGCTACGGCCATGGCCGTCCTTCGGCGGCCGGCGGCTGCGGTCATCGGCTGACTCTAGCAAGTCTCCCGCAGGGGTCAGTCGCGGGCGGCCCTGGGTGGCTTACGGCTCAGTGCCGGTGGCGGCGGGCTGGGTTGGCAGGTTGTCGTAGCCCTTCCAGCGGTAGATGAGGGTGGAGGTCGTCCAGCTCACCACGAAGATGCCGATGATGGCCAGGCCGATGAGCCCGAAGTCGAGGTTGGCGACCAGGTCCCAGATGCCGCCTCTCAGCGATAATCGGTTGCCGATGATCGAGAGCACCTCCACCCCGCCGATGGCGAAGGCGATCAGCACCGAGACGAGGGTGATGTTCAGGTTGTAGTAGAGCTTGCGGATCGGCTTGATGTAGGCCCAGCCATAGGCGCCCAGCATCAGGACCCCATCGGTCGAGTCGACCAGCGACATGCCGGCGGCGAAGAGCGCCGGGAGCACCAGGATGAAGCCGATCGGCACGTGGTTGGCGCCCGATGCGGCCGCCAGGCCCAGCAGCGCCACCTCCGAGGCGGTGTCGAAGCCGAGCCCGAAGAGCAGGCCGAGGGGGTACATGTGCCAGCTCTTGCGGATCACCCGCAGCATCGGCCGGAAGAGGCGCGCCAGCAGGCCGCGCTGGCTCAGGAACTCCTCGAGCGACGCCTCGCTGTACGCAGCGCCGCGCGCCACCTGGCGAAACATGCGGTAGATGTCGACCAGGACGACCAGGTTGATGACGCCGATCAGCAGCAGGAAGGCGGCCGAGACGCCTGTGCCGATCAGGCTCCCGATCTCCCGGAAGGTGGGAATGTCGCTGATGACCCCCGCCGAGAGGGCGATCACCAGCGACAGGGCCACCACGATGGTCGAGTGCCCGAGCGAGAAGAAGAGCCCCACCCCAACCGGGCGCTGGCCGTCCTGCATCAGCTTGCGGGTGGTGTTGTCGATCGCCGCGATGTGGTCGGCGTCGACCGCGTGGCGCAGCCCGAAGGTGTAGGCCAGGAAGGCGGTCGGCAGGAGAATCGGGTAGCGAACCGATGCCGCGAGCGCCAGCCCCCATGCGATGAGATTGAAGGCGATCAGGACGGCGTACAGGCGAACGATCCGGGTGCGGACCGGGCTCGGGCTTCGCAGCAGGCGGAACGCGTTCGCGACCATGGGGACGGCTGACCCCCCGGGTGTGCACTGAGGTGGCGCCAGTCTAGTGACGGCGGAGGCTAGTTGCAATGTGTTGCAGTAACCGCAGGTAGACTGCCGTGATGAACCGCGACCGGGTGCCGATCGTCAGTAAGTCGATGAACCTCGCCACCGATCGGCCGTGCAACCCCTGAGAACCGCCCTCCCGGTGGCGAGCACCGCCGCCGGCGACACGCTGGTGGAGATGGCGGCGCGCGGCGACCGGCTTGCCTTCGAGCAGCTGGTCGAGGGTCGGATCGACCGCATCTTTCGCACCGCCTGCGCCATCCTTGGCAACGAGGCGGACGCCCTCGACGCGACCCAGGAGGCGTTCATTGCCGCCTGGGTCCAGCTCCCGCGCCTGCGCGACAGCGCCAGGTTCGACGCATGGCTCAACCGGGTCGTCCTGAATGGCTGCCGGGACATGATCCGCAAGCGGCACCGGTCGCACGAGATCGAGCTCGACGGTTTCGAGCGGGGCACCCCCGATGCGCAGGGAGAGGTCGCCAATCGAGCCGCCTTCAACGCCGCATTCGATCGGCTCAACGCGGCTGACCGCTCGATCCTGGTGCTCCACCACCTCCACCAGCTGCCGTTGGCCGACATCGCAGCCCAGCTCGGCGTGCCCATCGGCACCGTGAAATCCCGTCTGCACACCGCCCGCCGCGCGCTGGAGCGAGCCCTGGAGGCCGAAGCATGAGCTCCTCGTACCAACTGACCGACCAGGTGATTGCGCGCCGCCTCGCGGAGCGGACGGTGAGTCCGAACCCGGGCCTCGTGGCGGACATCATGCGGGCAACCGAGGGCCACCCTCAGCGTCGACCAGGGCTCGCCGAGTCGTTGCCGCTCGCATGGCAGCTGTTGATCCTGGTGCTTCTGCTCGCCGCGCTGGCGGCGATCGGCATCGCCACCGCTCCCCCACCGGCGCCACCCGGTCTCAGCGTCAGCATCGGTCGTCCGATGGGTGGGCTGCAGTTGTCGCCCGATGGTCGATGGGGGCTTCCGATGGCGCCGGGCGGGCAGCACGCAGTGGTCAGCACCGATCCCGGTGCGCCGAGGGCTGCCGATGGATCGTACGAGGCATTGATCACGTTGAAGGGCGACGCCAGCGGCGGGGCGGCGTGGTCAGCGGACAGTCGCTACGTTGCGTGGTACGGGACGTCTTACCCCGGGGTGGTGACGATTTACGACCTCGACCATCCTGACCAGCCACCCACGACGATCAGCGTGGCGGCGGCGTTGTCCGGGGCCGCGGGATTCATTGGAATGCTGTGGTCCGCGGACGGTTCGCAGATTCTGTTTGAGACAACCAACTGTGAGCCCCCCTGCGCGGCGGCGGGGTCGGCCACGCAGCTGTACCTGCTCGACCTTCCCGCGGGATCGGTGGAGGTGGTATCACGCACCCTCCCGCCGGGGTTTGCGATCACATGGGCTCCCGATGGCCAGAGCATCGGCTTCGTCGGGGGGCTGATCATCGACCTGCAAGGCCGGACGATCCGCGATCTGCTGCCTGTGGTCCCAGACGCTGAGCCCAGCGTGCCCAGACAGTGCGGCTCGGGACCGGTATGGTCGCCTGATGGCAGGCGGATTGCGATCATCGATCCGGTGTCTTCGGACGCCGGGCGCCTCCTCATCTTTGATCCCGGAGTATCGGAGGCGCGGGTCCTCGCCGCCGACGCGTGCGCCATCATCGGCTGGTCGCCCGACGGAGACCGGATCGTGTTCCTGACCGGGGATTCCTTCGCCACCAAGTGGGTCCAGCAGGGCCAAGGCGGGGGGATGCAGCCAACCGGGCCAGGCAGCGACGCGTGGATCGTCCCTGCGGACGGCGGCGAACCACAGTTGATCAAGCACCTGGGTTGGGGCGAGGTGCCGATCCTGACGTGGTCAGACGACGGCCGCTGATCGGCCGCCAGAGGCGAGCGGCCGCAGGATTTGACGCGCCTGCGCGGCACCCGCACACTCAGCCTCCATCCATTTCCGCCCGCGCCACCGAGCATGCCGCAGACCACCATCTACGTCGCGCCCCGGCTCGCCGGGACGCTCGGGACGATCCCCCCGGCGGTCGCCACCGTCGAGCTGGCGCGACTCTTCGGTCGCAGCGTGGCGCTGGCGGGCGTTTCGCTGACGATCGAGATCGGCCGCACCATCGCCCTGCACGGGCCGAACGGGGCCGGCAAGACGACCCTGCTGCGCCTGTGCGCCACCGCCATTCGCCCGTCGTACGGCTCCCTGGCGATCGACGG
>JBGQCU010000097.1:0-6631 GCA_041495495.1 Candidatus Limnocylindria bacterium | reverse complement strand
GCCGCCTCCTGCCTGGAGTAGTCGCTCACGTCGGTACTGTAACCCGGCACACGGCCGCTCACGCTGAGCGTAAGTGGTGAAGATCGCGATGTGCTATGCTATGCGCATAGTCACGCACACTCTGGAGATCGCCACATGGTCCTCGCACGCACCAACCTCACCCTTCCGGAAGACCTGCTCGCAGAGGTCGACGCCCTGGCCGGGCCGCGCGGACGAAGCCGATACGTCGCCGAGGCGGTCGCGCAAAGGGTCAAGCGCGACAAGCTCGGCGAGGCAATCCGCGAGACCGCCGGGATCCTGGTGGGAACGCCGTACCAGATGACGCGCGATGAGGTGACGGCCTGGGTCGACGGGCTCCGCTCCGAGGAGACCGACTGAGCGTGCGCTACCTCCTCGACTCCACCCTGCTGATCGACCACGCGAACCGCGACGAGGCTGCCGCCGAGCTGCTGGCGCGACTCTTCTCCGAATCGCATGAGCTCTACACCTGCGACGTCGTGACCTGCGAGACGCTCTCCCAGGGCGACGCCAGCCATCTGCGTCACCTCCGCTCGCTGCTCAACGCGCTGGAATACGCCGCCACCTCGCCGGAGGCCGCGCGCTGGGCCGCAAACTCGCGCCTCACCCGGCATCGGGCAGGCGGAAAGCTCGGCCTGGGAGACTCGCTGATCGCCGGGGTGGCCGCTGAGCTGGGCGCCACCGTCGTCACCCGCAACCGCCCCGACTTCGAGCGGCAGGGGATCGGAGTCCTGACCTACTGAGACTTATCGGCCCGTTGAGGTTGGCTTGTCGTTGCCGGCCCATGGTGCGGACATGATTGATCCATACGACCCACCTCACCCGGATGGACCAGACGATGGCGATGACCTGCCCGGGCCGCCGGCCAGCGTGTCGTGGCTGGACGACGACGATCCGGCCGACGAGGAGTGGAGCTCCCCCTTCCAGCCGCGGCGGGAAGACCTCGTTGAGGCTGCGCTAGACTAGCCGGCGCGACTCGCCGATTCGGTGCGTCGCGCGATTCACGCAGCCCACACGACAGCGGAGATTTCCGAGCATGACCGCCGCCGCGCCGCACCCCCCTGCCTTCGACCGCGCACCCATCGAGCTGCCCCACCGCGTCCGGATGGAGATCCTGGGCGCGGTGCTGCTGGGCATCCTGCTGGCCGCCCTGGACCAGACGATCGTGGGCACCGCCCTGCCCCGCATCGTCACCGACCTCAAGGGCAATGACGTCTACACCTGGGCCTTCACCGGCTACCTGCTGACCATCACCGCCAGCGGCCCCATCTACGGCAAACTGTCCGACCTGTTCGGGCGGCGGCCGCTGTACGTCATCGGGGTGAGCATCTTCCTGGTCGGCTCGGCGCTGTCGGGCCTGTCGCACACGATGTGGCAGCTCATCGGCTTCCGGGCGCTGCAGGGACTCGGCGCAGGCGCGCTCTTCCCGATCTCGATCGCCATCATCGGCGACATCTTCAGCCCGTCCGAGCGAGGCAAGTACCTCGGCTTCTTCGGCGCGGTCTTTGGGCTCAGCTCGCTCATCGGCCCGGCCATCGGCGGCATCCTGACCGATACCGTGGGCTGGCAGTGGATCTTCTATGTGAACCTGCCCCTGGGCGCCGTTGTGCTCTATGTGATCTGGCGGACACTGCCAACCGTGGTGGAGCCGGGGCTCAGGCGCAGCGTTGACTATCTCGGCGCCGCGACCCTCGTGGCGGCTCTCTTCCCGATCCTGATCGGCCTCACCAACAAGCAGTTCGGCGAATGGACCGATCCCGAAGTGGGCGGCCTGGTCGCACTGGGCCTCGCGTTCGCCGCGGTCTTCGTCTGGGCCGAGTCCCGGGCGGAGGAGCCGATCCTGCCGCTTTCGCTCTTCCGGATTCGGGCCTTTTCGGCGAGCGTGATGGCCATCTTCCTGGCGGCGATGGGCTTCTTCACCGCGGTCGTCTTCCTGCCGCGCTGGTTCCAGGTGGTGGCCGGCACGTCCGCCACCGAGTCCGGCTACCAGATCCTGCCGATGCTCGCGGGGCTGATCCTCTCCGCCACCATCTCCGGCCAGCTGGTGGCGCGCACAGGCCGCTACAAGGCCCTGATCGGTACGTCGCTGGTGGTCCTGGCGGTCGGGCTCTTCCTGCTGACCAACCTCCGCAGCGATACGGAGCGGCCGCTCCTGTGGCTGTGGATGGCGATCACCGGCCTGGGGATCGGCCCGTCATTTGCCGTCTTCACGCTGGTGGTACAGAACGCGGTGCCCGTCAACGAGCTGGGGGTGGGCACCAGCAGCATCACCCTCTTCCAGCAGGTGGGCGGCACGGTGGGGCTTGCCATCACCGGGTCGCTCTTCGGATCGTCGCTGCTGGCGGAGATGCCAAAGCAGATCGCCGCGCAGGGCGTCCCGCCCGACCTCGCCGCGCAGTTCGCGCAGGGTGGCGGGCAGGCGCTCAACAACCTGTCGGGAGTGGGGGATCTGGGGGCGGCGATCCTGGCCAGCCTGCCGGCGGAGGCGCACGACCAGGTGGCGCCGCTGATCCCGTCGATCGTGGCGGGCATCCACCAGGCCTTCTCGATCGCCACCTCGGCGACGTTCAGCGTGGGGATCGTGAGCGCACTGGCCGCGGCCCTGATCGTGCTGCTGGTCCTGCCGCGCGACAAGATCGGCGAGGCGCCGGCGGGCTGAGGGCGGCTGCTCGGGGCGTGACGGCGGTTGGCGAGGAGCGCTGAACGCTCGTTATGACCAAGAGGCGCTCACCGAATTGCCGGATCCTCGCCCAAGTTGGCTTCCGGGAGCGCTCAGCGCTCCCGGCGGCGATGTTTCACTGTCTGATCCGCCACCGTGTAGCCCAACTTGGCCGTTAGGAGCGCTGAGCGCTCCGGAGCCTGGAATCGCGATAAGTCGCAGGTCATCATCGCCGGGCCCGATGACGACATGGGATGGATGGTCGGCTACGTCGGGTCAGGGCACGACCTCGAGGTGTACCGGCGGTGAGAGCGGACCCTCCCCGATCGCGCCGAGCAACACGTACAGCCCCGCGGGCAACGTCACCTTGAACACGTTGCCACAGGGCCCGATCTGGCCGAGGTCCTGGGCACGCTGCGCATCGCTGCATCCAAGCAGGTCGAACGACCCCTGAAAGGGCATCTCCGTGGGGCCGAGTGCATCCTGGGCGAAACTAACGCTTGACCGGGGCGTATCAAGCACCAGGTAGACGTCCCCGGCGTGCACCGTGACTGCATCCAGGCGCACCTCTGACGCAGTGACCACGACATGCACCTCCTGCGCCCCAAAGGGGATGGATGCCTGGCCACGCACGGTGCCCGACAGCACGAGCGCCAGCAGGCCGACGAACGCGACCGGGACCAGCGCCGCTCGTCTGTGGACGATGAAGGTGGCGATGACAGCGGCGACGCCAAACGCGACCGGGTACCAAAGCGCGTCCCGAACGGCGACACCGGTGAACCCCGAGGTGGAGTCCCAGGCCCAGACCGCTGCCACGCCAACCAGCCAGACCGCGAGCAGGCCGCCGACCCACAGCACGGCTTGCCGAGCGCCAATGCGGCGGCCCGCCGCGCGGAACAGCCGGTAGGGGATGACGAGGAGGACCAGCGACAGCAGCGCCAGCGGTCCTCCAAACGCGTAGCTCATGGCGACCGACGACTGCCAGGCGAGGCCTACGCCATTGACTACGGCCAGCAGCACGTAGATGGTGTAGCCCAGCATCATCAGCGGAATGAAGAGCAGAAGCGCAGCCGATGCGGCGGCCAGCACGACGAAGGCGAGCCCCGCGCTCCTTTGGGCGGGCACCGGTTGCGGTGTGCCGTGTTCCGTCGGCTCAGCCATAGCCACCCGCCTCAGGCTGGAATGGTCCGAGCGCGAAGTGTCGCACACGCGCGTCGGGCCCCTGAGCATCGAGCCGCAACGGAGGTAAGGTCTGGACCGATGACGACCGAGGCGAACAAGGCGCTGGTGCGGCGCTTCATCAGCGAGATCTTCGAGCAGGGTCGCCTCGAAGCGGTCGACGAGCTGTGCGCCGAGGACTTCATCGGGCACACCTGGGGCAACGCCGACAAGAAGGGCCTCAAGGCGGCGATGGCCCGCGTCGCCACCGGCCTGGCCGATGCGCACTTCACCCTTGACGACATGATCGCCGAGGACGACGGGGTGGCGGTCCGGGTCACCGCCAGCGCCCGCCAGATGGGCGAGTTCATGGGCATGCCGGCCAGCGGGCGCTCGTACGAGATCGGCGAGATCCACATCTTTCGCCTGCGCGACGGCAAGGTCACCGAGCACTGGCACGAGTTCGACCGGACCGGCCTGATCCGCCAGCTCGGCGGATCGCCCCCGAACCCAGGGTAACGGTCTCCCTACCCCGAGCGAACCTGCGCCCACTGCTCCTGAAGTCCAAGGGCCGATACCCAGCGTTCGACGTACGGGTATTCCAGGCCATCCCCGCTGACGGCCAGGATCGCGCTGACATCCCGCAACTGTCGTTCTGGCTCGGCGGCCTTCGCCCACTCCAGGTTGGCGATGACCAGGTCCTCGGCGCTGGCCACGAAGGTCGGCGTGCCGCGCAACTCCGCCGGCTGCCGCCGCGCGAACTCCTCGGCCGAGAAGGGGCGGTCCTTGCGGATCATGAGATCCACTTTCCAGCCGCTCGCTGTCTCGATCACGTTGAACTGAGCGCGTGCCGGCCGCCGCGAGTCGTTGACCGACGACCGCCAGCAGCTGGCCCAGGGTCATCGGTGGCACCTAGCGCGAACGGTCGAGACGGTCCGCCAGGTCGTCGCCAAGCATGAGTCGGCGCAAAGCGCTCTCGATCTCCGCCTCGCTCGCGCCGGGACGCCGATGACGCAGGCCGTCAGCCGCCAGCGCGCGCGCCTCTTCGCTCATCTGGAGGCCAAGAGCTCCCCGCTCGGACGGCGTGAGGCGGCGCATGGCGGACCGCTGCGCCTCCTTCGCATCGGCTGACGTGTCTCGCTCGTCCTGCACCGTTCCACTCTACTCGGCCAAACGCACCGACCTGCCCCCGCGGCGAGTGGGGGCTGTTGATAGCGCTCGCCGGCGCTTCGCATCGGCTTACCACCCCGTTGAGGTTGCCTTGTCGTTGCGGGCGCACGCTGGCCGCATGATCGATCCCTACGACCCATACGACGACCCGCCAGGGGGGCCGATGGCCAGCACCTCGTGGCTGGACGACTGGGAATCCATGCGGTGCAGTGCATGTGGCCAGCCCGCTGCGTCGTGGACCTACGAAGTTGGCACCGGCGCCGATGGCAGCATGATCATCGACGGCTACTCGGTATGCGCGGCGCACAAGGCGGCCGCCTAGGTCCCCGTCGCGATGAAGGCCGAGTAAGGGCCTGATAAGCACCCTTTCGCATGATCCGCCGGGCAGGGTCACCATCGCCGGGAAGCCGAGTTGCGATCTGCCGCCCGGGACCTGGCGCCGTTCGCGTAGGCGGACGCAGTTGACGTCACCACGCCGATATCGTACGTTTCGTACGAAATGTCCGAATCAAAGCGCATCAGCGAAGCGCGCGGCGAATTCTCCGACCTGGTGAATCGCGCTGCCTATCGGCAGGAGCGCGTGCTGCTGACGCGCCACGGCAAGCCGATCGCCGCAATCATCTCCACCGAGGATCTCGAGCTCCTCGAGGCGCTCGAGGACAAGGACGACCTCGAGGCCGCGCGCGCCGCCCTGGCCGATCCCAAGAACGCCGAGACGATCCCCTGGGAGCAGGTCAAGGCCGATCTCGGGCTTTGACGCGGGGAGGGGGCGATGGCGTACAGGGTCGAGGTCCTGCGGTCCGCTGCTCGTGAGCTCGAGGCTCTACCCCAGCCTGTTCGACGCCGCGTCACGCGAGCGATCGTCGCCCTATCCGACGTACCACGCCCGCACGGCGCTGTGCTCCTGAGTGCTGGAGACCGGATCTGGCGTGTGCGGGTGGGCGACTACCGGATCCTGCACCGAATCCATGACGACCGGGTTCTCGTGGTGGTTGTCCGCATCCGCCACCGCCGCGAGGCGTACCGCTAGCTCAAGGTCATCGCACGGGCTCCCGCCAGAACAACGCGGTATTCAGCACGCAGCTGGTGCGTCGCTGGAACGTCCGGACGGCCTCGTTCGCCCGACGTCTCATGCATCGGGTGACTACCCGGTCGGAGGACCCGTCCGGCTCGAGGATCCCACCGACGTACCAGGCTCCAGGTGAATAGAACCAACGGAACGCAGCGCCATCCAGGCGGCAGCCATCCCGATCCCCATGCCGGCGGCAAAGATCGGCCAGGCGAACGAGGTCGGGTTCCCGCCTGAGAGCACGACGCCCGCATTGAGCAGGAAGCTGGCGATGATGATCGCGCCACCCAGCAGGAGGGCGCCCAGGTGACGCCGGTCGAATCGGACTGACAGGCCCGCCCGCAGGCGTCCGGCGCAGGCCAGGCCAAAGCCGATGAGGGCCGCGCTGACCGCGATCGGCGCCCAGACCGGGCCCGCCCACGGAGCCGGCAGCAGGAAGAGGAGATCCCAGGTGCCCACGCTGGGGGGCCAGCCGGAGAACACCCACAGCCAGGCGTAGTAGCCGATGTCCCAGATCCCAAACACCACGGCCGCCCAGGCCAGGCGCTCGAGCGGGC
>JBGQCU010000096.1:0-6725 GCA_041495495.1 Candidatus Limnocylindria bacterium | reverse complement strand
CGTGCTGACGACCGAGGAACGAGGTGAGCTGCATCGGCAGGTTGTTGGGGACCGCATTGAGCGTGTGGAGCGGCGGAAAGTCGCTGGAGAGGCCATCGATGACCAGGTCCCAGATGCGCTCGGGACGCGAGAGGTCCTTGAGCCGATGCTCGCCCATCTCGCGCAGTGACACTCCCTGGGGCAGGCTCCCCTCCACCAGTGCGTGCGTCGTCGCCGAGAGGAGGACCTGGCCGCCGCTCCCGGCGGCCGCGATGCGCGCCGCACGGTGCACGTCGAGCCCCACGTAGGAGCCGCCGCTGAGCAGCCCCTCACCGGAGTGCAGGCCCATCCGGACCCGGATGGCGGCGCCCGCGGGCCAGGCCTCGGCCGCGAGGCTCCTCTGTGCAGCGACCGCGGCCACCACCGCCTGCGGCGCGCTGGTGAAGACCACGAAGAACGAGTCGCCCTCGGTGCCGATCTCGACCCCGTTCTGCGCGGCCCACGCGGCCCTCGCGATCTGGCGATGCCGTTCCAGCAGGGGCGGCCAGGCGTCGCCCAGCTCCTGGGTCAGGCGCGTCGATCCCTCGACATCGGTGAACAGGAAGGTGACGGTCCCGGTCGGAAGCTCAGCCACGGCGCAAGTTTCGTCGCCCGGCGGGCGAAGGGCAAGCGGATCGGCGGCGGCCCGGGGGCTCGGCTACCCTGCGCAACAATGAGCGTCTCGACGCCCCACCGGCGCAGTGGCTCCCTGTTCGGCGTGCTCGCCGACCGACCGGTCATGACTGCCGTGCTGGGCGCCATGTCGATCGCCTTCTCCGGGATCCTCGTGCGACTCGCCAACGTCGAGCCGGCCACGGCGGCCATCTTTCGGTGCGCGTACGCCCTCCCCGCGCTCGGATTGATTGCCTATCTCGAGCGACGCGCGTACGGGCCGCGACCGGCCGCGCAGATCCAGCTGGCCATGCTCGCTGGCGTCTTCCTCGCGCTCGACCTGGTGATCTGGCATCACACCATCCGCCTGGTCGGTGCCGGCCTGGCGACCGTGCTCGGTAACACGCAGGTCGTGATCGTGGCGTTCCTGGCCTGGCTCTTCCTCGGCGAGCGACCACCGCGGCGCACGCTGCTGGCTCTGCCGGTGGTGCTGGGCGGGGTGGTGCTCATCTCCGGGGTGATCGGCAAGGGTGCCTACGGCAGCAACCCGGGGCTGGGCGTCATCCTGGGGCTGGTGGTCGGCCTGGTGTATGCCGCCTTCCTGCTCGTCCTGCGCCACGGCAATGCCGACATCCGCCGGCCCGGCAGCCCGCTCTTCGAGGCCACCCTCATCGGCGCCGTGACCTCGCTGCTGATCGGCCTGCCGCTGGGGGAGGTCAACCTGGTCCCGAGCTGGCCGGCGCACGGCTGGCTGCTGATGCTGGCACTCACCTCGCAGGTGATGGGCTGGCTGATCATCAGCGTCTCGCTGCCCCGACTGCCGGCGGCGCTGACGAGCGTGATCCTCACGCTCCAGCCGGTCGCATCGGTGATGCTCGCCATGCTGCTGCTGGGAGAGTCGCCCTCGGTCGTGCAGCTGCTGGGCGCCGCCACGATCCTGGCTGGCCTGCTGCTCGCCACCCTCCGCTTCCGCGGCGAGCCGAAGCGGGTGCCGGTGGCCGAGCCGGAGATCGGCTAGCGGCTATGGTTGGACCGATGTCGGGCGACCTCCTCCTGCTGACCGGCAGCGGCCGGCTCCTGTTGCCGTGGCCGTACGACGGCCCGATGCCCTGGGCGATCGCCATTCGCGACGGCCGCGTCGAATCTGTCGGTCCTCGCTCGGACGCGCCACGCGGCGAGGCGATGGACCTGGGATCGGCCCTGGTGACCCCCGGCCTGGTCGACGCCCACACCCATCCGGCCTTCCTCGGCGACCGATCCGATGAGGCGGCGGCCCGCCTGGCGGGGGCCCCGTACACCGGCGGCGGCATCCTGCGCAGCGTGGCCGCCACCCGCGCCGGCTCCGACGACGAGCTGCGGGCAGCGATCCTTGGACGGCTGCGGGCCGCGCTGACGAGCGGCACCACCACGGTCGAATGCAAGTCCGGCTACGGTCTCTCGACCGCGGAGGAGCTGCGGGCGCTGCGCCTGATCGGGGAGGCCGCGGCGCAGCTCCCGATGCGCGTGGTGCGCACGTTCCTCGGCGCGCACGCGGTGCCGGCCGAGGCCGCCTCGATGGACGAATACGCGGGCACCGTCGCGGGAGAGATGCTGCCCGCGGTGGCGGCCGCCGGCCTCGCCGACTTCTGCGACGTCTTCTGCGATCGCGGCTTCTTCTCGCTGGCCGCGACCGAGCAGATCCTGCGCGCGGCCGCTGCGCTCGGCCTGGGGATCCGGATGCACGCCGACCAGCTGGCGCGTTCCGGCGGCGCCGAGCTGGCGGTTCGTCTCGGTGCGTCCAGCGCGGATCACCTGGAGCAGCTGGACGCGGCCGGCGTCGCCGCGCTGGCGGCCTCGCGCACGGTCGCGACCCTGCTCCCCGCCCCGGCCCTCGTCATGCGCGGCGGCCTTCCCCCTGCACGGGCCCTCCTCGACGCCGGCGTCAGCGTGGCGCTGGCCAGCGACGCCAACGCCGGCACTTTCGGCGCGTGGGGCGCCATGCCGCTGGTGATCGGCCTCGGGTCCACCCTGCTCGGCATGACCGTCGCCGAGGCCGTCACGGCGGCCACGGCCGGCGGCGCTGCCTCACTTGGCCTTGCCGGGCGGCGCGGCGTCATCGGGAACGGTGCCGATGCCGACCTGGTCGCCTGGGACGCCGAGCACGAGGGCGCGTTCGCGCTTGGGCTCGGCTCGGTGCGCCCGCTGCGGACCTGGGTCGGCGGGGTCCCGGTCTAGCCCGCCCCCTATGCTGCGCAGGATGGACCGATTCGACCTGGTGATCATCGGGGCCGGACCGGCCGGGGAGGCGGCGGCCTTCCTGGCGCGCGGGCGCGGCGCATCGGTCGCCATCGTCGACCGCGACCTGTTCGGCGGCGCCTGCCCCTTCTTCGCGTGCATGCCCTCCAAGTCGCTGCTCCATTCCGCCGCGGTGCACGTCGCCGGCGGCGACTACCCATGGCCGAAGGCCTCGGCACGCCGCGACTGGATGATCAGCCGCGAGGGAACCGACTACCCCGATGACTCCCGCCACTTCGCGGACCTGCAGGCGGCTGGCGCGGTGCCGATGCGTGGCACGGCCCGGCTCGACGGCCCCGGCCGGGTCATCGTCAGCCACGACGGCGTCGAGCACGGGCTGGACACCGCGGCGGTGATCGTGGCGGTCGGCTCGACCAGCAAGGTGCCGGAGATGCCCGGCCTGTCCGACGTGCCGTTCTGGACGAACCGCGAGGCGACCTCGGCCCGCGAGCTGCCGGAGAGCCTGCTGGTCCTGGGTGCCGGACCGACCGGCGTGGAGCTGGCCCAGGCCTATGCCCGCTTCGGGGTGCCGGTCACCCTGGTCGTGCCGGGCCCGCGCATCCTGCCGCGCGACCATCCCCGCAGCTCGGCCGCCGTGGCTGCCGCCCTCACCCGAGACGGGGTCACCATCCGCACCGGAGCGCGGGCGGTGACAGCCCATGCCGGCGCGGGCGCGCATGGCCGGCATCGGTTCGACCTCGACGACGGAACAAGCGTTGAGGGCGCCGCGGTGCTGCTCGCCATCGGGCGCAGCCTGCCGCTCGACGGGCTCGGGCTGGAGAGCGTGGGACTGGACGCTTCAGGGGGGAAGCTGACGCCTGACCGCCAGCTACGGATCGCGCCGGGTGTCTTCGTGGCCGGTGACCCGGCGGGCCCCGAGATGCATACCCATGTCAGCCACTACCAGGGTGAGATGGCGGCACGGATCGCGCTCGGCGACGACGTGGCGCCGGACTACCGCGCCATCCCGCGCGCCGTCTACACCGATCCCGAGATCGGTTCGGTGGGACTCCTCCTCGAGGAGGCGCAGAAGCGGGGCATCGATGCCGAGGAGCTGACCGCCGACCTGGCGACCAGCGCCAAGGGCTACGCCGCCGAGGCCGAGGGCCACGTCAGCATCGTGGTCGATCGTGGCGCCGGCACGCTGGTCGGCGCCTTCATGGCCGGGCCGGGCGCCAGCGAGGCGATCCACGAGGCCGTGCTGGCGGTCAAGCTCCAGACGCCGCTCACCGTCCTGGCCGACACGATCCACGCCTTTCCGACCGTGGCGCGGGTGATGGGCCTCCTCTTCGCGGATGCCGCCAAGGAAGGCTAGCCGCTAGACCTCGCTCTGGATCTCGTAGATCTCCTCGGTCGGGATCCCGTTGCGCGCATGAATGCGCTGGACGGCCTCCTTGGACGGGCCGGTCGAGATGCAGAAGGCCTTGCCGCTGACGGGGTCGAGCCACGCCTTCTCGAAGCTCACACCCTCCTCGGCCTGGATCGCGAGGTCGCCGTTGTGCGCGGCCTCCAGCTGCTGCTGGGTCGTGCCATAGAACCCGCTGTGAACGTCCATGAACTTGCCCATCGTGGTCTCTCCATGCGGTGAATCGGGCGGGGTGGCGAGCATAGGCCATCGGCCTCGGTGCGTCATACCTCTCTCGGAAAGATCACCCCTGGATTCAGCATCGAGCGAGGATCCAGGGCACGCTTGATGGCCCGCATGGCGGCCACATCTGAGGCGCCGCGGTCCACCTCCAGCCAGCCGACCTTGGCGATGCCGACCCCGTGCTCGGCGCTGGTCGTGCCCCCCATCTCGACCACGAGGCCCAGCACCGCATCGTCCACCGCGTCGTCATCGGGCCCCGGACCGATGATCCCCAGGTGCAGGTTGCCCTCGCACACGTGGCCATACAGGTACGTGCGAGCGCCGGGACTTGCGCTCTCAACCACCGCAGCGACGCGACCGATGAACTCGGCCAGGCGCGACATCGGGAGCGCCACATCGAGCTTGTGCGCAATGCCCTCGGCGCTGATCGCCTCGGTGTGGCCCTCGCGCAGCCGCCAGAGGCGCTCCCGCCCGGATGCGTCCGAGGCGATGACGGCGTCCCCGACCGCAGGTGCCGCTGCGACCGCGGTCGCGAGCTCGTCGGTCGGGTCGGCATCGCCATCGGCCTCGAGCAGCAGGTAGACGGGGTGTGGCTCGCGAAATGGCCGATCCCCGCCGGCGTGGCGCAGGACCAGCTCGAGGCCCGCGTCGAAGAAGAGCTCTGCCGCCGCGAGCGACGGCAGCGTGCGGCGCAGCTCACCGGCCAGTAACACTGCGTCTGCCGTCGTCTCGAGCGCCAGGAGAGCCACCGCGCGTCGCGCCTTGAGCGGCACCAGCCGCAGGTGGGCGCGGGTGATCAGCGCCAGCGTCCCCTCGCTGCCGGCCAGGAGCGAGGGCAGGTGGTACCCGGTGTTGTCCTTGACCATCCCGGGGAGGCGTCGGACGACGCTGCCGTCTGCCAGCACCGCCTCGGTCCCCAGCAGCTGCGCGCGCATCGGTCCGTGGCGGAGCACGTGGATGCCGCCCGCGTTGGTGGCGATCATGCCTCCGATGGTGGCCGAGTCCCTGGCCCCGAGGTCCACCCCGAACCCGAGCCCCGCTGCCCGCGCATGGGCCTGCAGCGCGCCCAGCGTCGCGCCAGCTCCCACGGTCACCTCCCCCGCCACGGCGTCGACCGGCTCCAGGTCGCGCAGGCGAAGGGTCGAGATCACCACCTGTGGGATGCTCGACGCCGCGCGCGGCACCGACCCGCCCACGAGGCCGGTGTTGCCGCCCTGCGGGATGATCGCCGCTCCGCCCGCCGCGCAGGCGTGCACCACGGCCACCACTTCGTCAGTGGTGCCCGGACGCACCACCGCCAGCGCCTCCCCGCGCCAGCGGCCGGTCCAGTCGGTCTCGTAGGAGGCGCGCAGGTCGGCATCGGTCAGCACCTGGGTCGGCCCGACCGCGGCGCGAAGGGCGTCGAGCAGCTGCTCCGTCATCGGGCACATGCTGCCACGCGCGGACCATAGACTCGGCGCATGAGCGACCGATGGGCGACCTTCGACTGCTACGGCACCCTGGTCGACTGGATGACCGGCATCCGCGCATCGTTCGCGCGCCTGTGGCCCGATGCCGACGCGGGCGCCCTGCTGACCCTCTACCACCAGCTCGAGCCCTCGGTGCAGGCGGGCCGAGGGATCACGTATCGCGAGGTGATGGCCGAGACGCTGGCGCGCGTGGGCCAGCTCGCGGGCCTCGGGGTCCCGGCAGGCGACGAGGACGCGCTGGGCTCGTCGCTCGCGGAGTGGCCGGTCTTCGCCGAGGTTCCCGCCTCGCTCGCGGAGCTGCGACGGCGCGGCTGGCGGCTGGCGATCCTGTCCAACACCGACCCGGATCTCCTCGAGGCGTCGCTGCGGACGATCGGCGTGCCGGTTGACCTCCGCATCGTCGCTTCCGAGGTCGGCTCGTACAAGCCGGCGCTCGGGCACGGGGAGTCGTTCTTCGCGCGGACCGGGGCCGATCGAGGGCGGCACGTGCACGTGGCCGCATCGCTCTTCCATGACGTGGAGCCGTGCGCCCAGCTTGGCCTGCGCTGCATCTGGATCAATCGGCTCGGCGAGCGCAGCCAGCTGCCGCGCTCAGCGGAGCTGATCGACCTGGCCGACCTCCCCGACGCGCTCGAGGCGCTGGCGCCCCCGTGATCGCGGCCGGCTCGGTGGTCGCGCTGATCCCGATCATCCTGCTCCTGGTCGCCGCGGCCCTTGAGCCGCTGCGCCTGCCGCTGCTGCTCGTCCTGCTCATCGGCTTCATG
>JBGQCU010000095.1:0-6932 GCA_041495495.1 Candidatus Limnocylindria bacterium | reverse complement strand
GAACCCATTCCCGAGCGTGTGCATCTTCACCAGCGGCGCCAGGCCGACGGCGTCGCCGAAGTCATACCGATACTCCCCACGGGTCAGGGACGGGCACGAGGCCGGCTCGACCGCCAGGAATCGGGTGCGGGCGGTGCCATGCAGCTTGTCCCGCAGGAACGGAAAGGCGATCCCCGAGAAGTTCGAACCGCCTCCGGCGCAGCCGATCACCACGTCCGGCGCCTCGCCGGCCATCTCCATCTGCCTGATCGCCTCCTGTCCGATCACCGTCTGGTGCAGGAGCACGTGGTTGAGGACGCTGCCCAGCGAGTACCGGGTGTCCTCATGGGTGGCCGCCACCTCGACCGCTTCGCTGATGGCGATCCCCAGGCTGCCCGTCGAGTCCGGATCGGCCGCGAGGATGGCGCGTCCGGCGTTCGTCTCGGTCGATGGTGAGGGAACCACCGTCGCCCCGAAGGTCTCGATGAAGCTGCGGCGATACGGCTTCTGCTCGTAGCTGACGCGGACCATGAAGACCTTGATCTCGATCCCGAACAGGCTGCCGGCAAAGGCGAGGGCGCTGCCCCACTGCCCGGCTCCCGTCTCGGTCACCAGCCGCCGAACCCCCTCGGCCTGGTTGTAGTAGGCCTGCGCGATCGCCGTGTTCGGCTTGTGGGAGCCGGCCGGGCTGACCGCCTCGTTCTTGTAGTAGATGTGCGCCGGCGTATCGAGCGCCCGCTCCAGCCCCAGGGCGCGGATGAGCGGCGACGGCCGGTAGATGCGGTACGCCTCGCGCACCGGCTCGGGGATCTCGATGAAGCGCTCGGCGCTCACCTCCTGGCGGATCAGCTCCATCGGGAAGAGGGGCGCCAGGTCGGCGGGGCCGATCGGCTGTCGGGTGCCGGGGTGGAGGGGCGGCGGGAGCGGCTCGGGCAGGTCCGCCGCGATGTTGTAGAAGTGGGTCGGCAGCTCGCTCTCGGGGAGCATGAACCGACGCTGCGGGGAACCGGACATGACGGTGACCTCCTGAGAACAACGAACCCCTTCGTCTCGAAAGGACGAGGGGGTCTTCTCGTGGTGCCACCTTTGTTCCCCGGTGTTCTCACCCGGGCTCCTTCGACCGCGGCCCGCCGTTGCCGGCTGGCGATGGTCTCGGCCTCGATAACGGTGCCTCTCCGCCGGTCGCTACTGGCGCGGGACCAATGCCCGACGCGTTCTCGTCCGGAGCTCCCGGGTCCATTCGCCGGTCGCGCCGCCGCCGGGGTCCCACTGCTCCCGGCTCCCTGTCGGCTCGCCTGACCAGGTACTCGTCCCGATCGTCGCCGTCTTCACCTGTGGCCGCGCACGCTACCCGTGCTCACCGCACGTGTCAAGGGAGAGCCAAATAACAGGAAAAGGGGTACGGATGTGAATCCGTACCCCCGTCCCTGCCAGGGGGGCTGGTGAACCTGACGCGCCGTCCCTGGGGCCGGGGCGCGCCCTGTGCTGGTGATAGGCCCCGGTTCCCCGGGGCCTCATCACGCGTTGGGCTAGCTGCGCCGATGCAGGGCCCGCACGTTGGCGAAGGCCAAGGTGCCGAGCGATGCGATGAGGACGAAGCTGAACAAGATGGTCGGGAGCGGGCCGCCGCCCAGCACGCCGAGTGACGTGTCAGGCTGAGAGGCTGCGGGTGTGCCCGTACCGGCTTCCACGCTCTGTTCGACGGACGGCGGTGCCACCGATTCAGCCACCGATTGAGCCACCGATTCGGCCACCGATTCGGCCACGGACTGCTCAACGGAAGGCGGCACGACCTCGACGGTTACGTCAGCGCAGGCGCTGTCGCTTCCGCCGCCGATGAAGTCGCCTTGAGCGCAGGCCTCATTGGTGGTGGTCGCCTGGAGTGGCATCGTGCACTTGTACGTCCAGATCTCGCCCTTCTCGAGCAGGTTGTTTCCAGTCTTGCCGGAGAAGTAGGTGACGGGCGAGCAGGTGTCATCCTCGACGGTGACGTTGCTCAACGGAGTGTCGCCGTCGTTCCAGACGTTGTAGGTGTAGGTCACCTGGGTCCCAGGATCGACCCGTCCGGCCGGATCGGGGGTCTTGGTGATCTGGATATCGCCGCACAGCAGCTCCTGCTGCATGGACTTGAACAGGTTCGGCAGGCTCTGCGCGTCCAGGACGTGCCGATAGTTGCCGCCGGTGAAGTCGCCGGCGCCATCGGACGAGCCCGACGGGTTGGCGATGCTGTTCATGAGAGCGAGGTCTGGCTCGCTCGTGGATCCGCCCTGACCGGCCGGGCCGATCGCGACGGCGTAGACCTGGTCAGCGGCATTGTGGAAGTTGGTGATCTCGAGCGCCGACGGACGCGAGCCCGGGTCGGGATTCGGGCGACCGTCTGACAGGAAGATCAGGACGTGCGTCACGAGCACGCCATCCACGGACGTGCGCCTGCCGAGGGACATGTCGCCGAGGCCGGCGGCCATGCCCTGCTTGAGCGGGGTGACGCCGTTGGCGCTGAGGCCGTTGATGGCGGTGTGAGCATCCAAGGCACTCGAGCCGCCGAGTGCCAGGTTGACGGTCGCGGTGCTGCCGCCGTAGCTCGTCAGGCCGACCTGGTGCAGTCCACCCGCGCCGACGCCGCCGTTGGCGTCCAGCCCGTCTACCAGGTTGTTGGCGGCCTGCTGCGCCCATTCGATGCGGGACTTGCCGCCGGTCTCGAGGGCCATGCTGCCCGACCGGTCGATGATCATCACGATATCGAGCGGTCGCTCGCAGAGCTGGGCGTCCTGGGCAACGGCCGCAGTTCGCGACGCGCCGGCGCCCAGAAGGAACGATGCGAGGATGATGCCAATGGAGGCGAGGGCTGGCAGTCCAACCCTTCGCCGAGTAGCCGTGATTGCCATGCTGGTCATTCGATGAATGCCTCCCTGGAGTTGATGATTGGCCGACGAAAACGTCGGCGATGAGTTGATGGTCCGGGGATCTGCGCGTCCGCTTCTCCACGGGATGAATCGATTTCGAGGCTAGCACAGGTCCTGCCCGATACCAGTACCGAAGTCATGGTCGGTCGGATGGACACTTGGCATGCCCGGGGAGGTCTGGTGGAGTGGCGCCAAACGAAAGCGTTGCGCATGGACACCAGGCAGGCCTATCCCGAAGGTACTAGTCCCGGTTTTGTCGCCGTCGGTGTTGGCCGCGATGAGTGGATTCGGCTGCCGTTACGGTCCCGCGGGCTCCTCGCGCGCCACCGCCGCCGGCAGGGTGACCGGCAGGCTGACGATGAAGCAGGTGTGGCCCGGCTCCGATTCGACGTCGATCCGGCCGCCGTGGCGCACCACAACGTTGTGGCTGATGTGCAGGCCCAGCCCGCTTCCCACGCCAGGGGGCTTGGTGGTGAAGAAAGGCTCGAAGATCTTGGCCGCGATCTCGGGCGGGATGCCGGGTCCGGTGTCGCAGATGGTGACGGTCACCTCGCTGCCATCGGTCGCCTCCGCGCGGATCGAGATTGCCCCCCGGCCATCCATGGCGTCAGCGGCGTTGTCGATCAGGTTGGTCCAGACCTGGTTCAGCTCGGAGCCCCAGGCCTCGATCTCGGGCAGTTCGGGGTCGTAGTCGCGGGTGACCTCGATCCCGGCCTTCAGCTTGTGGCGCAGGATGACGAGGGTGTCGTCGAGCCCCCTGCGCACGTCGATGCGCTGCACGGGGGCCTGGTCCAGGTAGGCGTACGACTTCACAGCGCCGACGACCTCGCTGATCCGGTCGCCGGCCATCCGCACCTCGCCGAGGAGCGTCTCGACCTTGGCGGTCGCGGCCAGCCAGGCAGCCGCGTCGCGTGCGCCGGCAGGGTCCATGCCAGCGAAGGCCGAGCGCAGCTCATCGGAGGTCCAGCCGGCATCGACCAGCGCCGCCGCCATCTCGACGTCGCCGACCTGGTCGGCGATCTCGTCGACCGCGTCGGCCCGGGCCAGGGGGTCGAGGGTTGCCTGACCCGCGGGGCGCAGCAGGGTCAGCGCGTGGGGTGGATGCAGCTGGTTGCGTGCCGCGATCGCCTGGTCGAGCGCATCCACCGAGCGCCTGATGGCGGCCGCTGGGTTGTTCAGCTCATGTGCCAGCCCCGCGGCGAGCGTCCCCAGCCCGGCCAGCTTCTCGCGCTGGCGGAGCGTGGCCTCCATGCCGCGCAGGCGGCCGATGACGGTGCGGATGATCCCCAGCGCCGCGTCCGGCCCAGCCGACAGCAGGTCGCGCATGGCGGAGTACGGGATGCGCAGCACCTCGGCGTGCGATATGGCGCGTACCGAGGCCATCCGCTGTCCCCGCTCGAGAGCCGCCAGCTCCCCCTGGATCGCGCCGGGGCCGACGCGCGCCAGCGGGATCTCGCTCGTCCCCGACCGCTTGGTTACCTCCAGCTCGCCGGAGATCACAACGAAAATGTCATCGGCCCTGTCGCCCTCGGAGATCAGGAGGTCGCCGGGCTGGAGCGACATCGGCTCGGCCTGCGCCGCCAGGTGCTGGAGCTGCTCAGGCGGGACCTCCGCGAAAATCGGAGTCGCCTGAAGGGCGTCGAGCGCCATCGGCCTACAGCCCGGACAGGTACTGGTGCACGAACTGGATCGCCATGGCGCCCTCGCCGACCGCGCTGGCGATCCGCTTGACGGACCGCTGTCGGACATCGCCCGCCACGAAGACGCCGGGCAGGCTCGATTCCAGCAGGAATGGATCGCGGGCAAGACCCCACCCCGCGAGCGGCTTGCCGCCCTCCAGCAGGGCCGCCCCGGTCAGCACGAAGCCACCGGGGTCGCGGACGACGATCCCCTCGAGCCAGTCGGTGCGCGGCTGCTGACCGATGAACACGAAGACCGCCGCCAGCGCGCGCTCCTCCTCGCCGCTGGGACCGCCAACCGTCAGCGAGGCCAGATGTGCCTCGCCGTGCGCCGCCAGCACCGGCGTCTCGAAGAGGATCTCGATGTTCGGGATGGCCGCCATCTGGTCGATCAGGTACTGGCTCATCGCCGACAGAGCCGGCGTGCGGACCATCAGCACCACGCGCTTCGCGAAGCGAGAGAGGTAGACCGCCGCCTGGCCGGCCGAGTTGCCGCCGCCAATCACGCCCACCTCCTGGTCGCGGTACAGGACCGCCTCGGTGGTCGCCGCCCCGTAGTAGATCCCGGCGCCGGCGAGCTCCGCCGCGCCGGGGACCTCGAGCTGCCGGTAGCTGACCCCGGTGGCCACCACCACCGTCTGGCACGAGATCTCCCCGGCGGCGGCGAGCGTGACGACCCGGTACGGATCCTCGCGCCGGATGGCGGTCACCTGGTCGGGCGACAGGATCTCGGCGCCCAGGCGCCGAGCCTGGGCCAGTCCGCGACGGGCGAGGTCGCCGCCCGAGAGCCCGGCAGGAAAGCCGAGGTAGTTCTCGATGCGGCTGGTCGTGCCGGCCTGGCCGCCGGGCGCCTCGGACTCGACCAGGATCGTCTTGAGCCCCTCGCTGGCGCCATACACCGCCGCCGCCAGGCCCGCCGGCCCGCCCCCCACGATCACCACGTCATAGAACGGCAGCGCCGCGCGGGTCTGGAGCCCCACCTTCTCGGCGATCTGCCGGGTCGACGGGTCGCGAAGCATCGATCCATCCGCGAACAGGACGACGGGGACGGCCGGGTCGAGCGGCTGCCCGTCCACCAGCGAGGACGCCAGCCTGCGCCCCTCGGCGTCATCGACCGGGTCGAGCCAGGCGTATGGGACCTGGTTGCGGGTCAGGAAGTCGCGGATCAGGTGTCCGCCCGGCGCCCAGCGCCCGGCCAGCAGCCGCACCCCCTCGAACGGTGGCCGGAAGGTCGCGCCCCAGTCGGCGAGCAGATCGTCGAGGATCGGGTAGAGCTTCTCGTCAGGGGGATCCCACGGCTTCAGGATGTAGTGGTCGAGGCGGATGTCATTGATGGCACGGATCGCCACATCGGTGTCGGCGTAGGCGGTCAACAGGACACGCCGCGCGTCCGGCTGCAGCTCGACCGCCTGCGCCAGGAACTCGATCCCGGTCATCTGCGGCATGCGCTGATCCACCATGAAGAGGGCGACCGTGCTGCCGCGCAGGGTCAGTTGGCGAACGGCCTCGAGCGCCTCGGCTCCGGAGCTGGCGGCCACGATCCGGTACTGCTCACCGTACCGTGCGCGAAGGTCACGCTCGACGGCACGAAGCACCGGCAGATCGTCGTCAACGGTCAGGATGACCGGCTTGGTGGCCATGGAGCGTCGAGTCTACGATGCCGGCGCCCGACCTGAGGCGAAGAGCCATCCAGCGAGGGTGCCACGCGCTAGCATCGGCTCGTGAGCAACCCCGATCGTGCCGACGTGCTGATCGTCGGCGGCGCCATCGTCGGCAGCGCCACGGCGACCTTTCTGGCCCTGCGCCCCGATTGGCACGGCCGGATCGTGGTGGTCGAGCGGGACTTCACCTTCCGCACGTCGTCCACGACGCTCTCCGCCGCCTCGATCCGGCTCCAGTTCAGCACACCGCTGAACATCGAGATCAGCCGCTTCGGCGTGCAGATGATCAAGCATCCCGAACGGTGGCTCGGCGTGGAGGGGCAGCCGCCGCCCGAGGTCGACTTCGTGGAGGGCGGCTACCTGTTCCTGGCCAGCCAGGCCGGCCTCCCCATCCTGCAGAGCAACCACGCCGTGCAGCGCGAGCACGGCGTGCAGGTGGTGCTCCTGACACCGGCGGAGATTCGCGCCCGCTTTCCGTGGATGCTCGTCGACGACGTTGCGGGGGGCTCGCTCGGCCTGGCCGATGAGGGCTGGTTCGACGCCTACGCCCTGCTCCAGGCATTCCGCCGCAAGGCCCGCTCGCTGGGGGTCGAGGAGATGGCTGGAGAGGTGGTTGAGATCGAGCGCGACGGCGGTCGCGCACGCGGCGTGCGCCTGGCCGATGGGCGCCGGATCGAGGCGGACTGGGTCGTGAACGCGGCCGGGCCGCG
>JBGQCU010000094.1:0-7130 GCA_041495495.1 Candidatus Limnocylindria bacterium | reverse complement strand
CGCTGGAGGGGAAGAAGATCGCGATCGTGGGCGACATCGGTCATTCGCGGGTAGCGCGCTCGAACATGCACTCGCTGAGCGCGCTTGGGGCATCCGTCTGGCTGGCCGGCCCGCCGGCGTGGGTAGCGGGCTTCGCGGACTGGCCGGGGGTGACGGTCGCCGGCCGCCTGGAAGACGCCCTCGCGGACGCCGATGTGGTGATGGCCCTCCGCATCCAGCTCGAGCGCGACGCCGGCGCAGATCGTCCGTCGCTGCGCGAGTACACCGCCGAATGGGGTCTCGACGAGGGCCGCATGCAGCTCGCGCGGCCGGGCGCTCCACTGCTGCACCCCGGTCCGACCAACGAGGGCGTCGAGATCACCGCGGAGCTGGCGGCGAGCGCGCGGAGCCTGATCGGGACCCAAGTCGCCAACGGGGTCCCCATCCGCATGGCGGTCCTCTCCCTCCTCGCCCGATGAGCCGATTCGGGTCGCTCGACGATCCGGCGGCGACATTGCTGCTGGCGGGCGCACGGATCATCGATCCGGCGGCCGGGACCGATCAGATCGGCGACGTGGCGATCATCGACGGTCGGCTGGCAGATCCGGGTGCGGTGCCGCGCGGCGCGGAGCGTCTCGACGCGACCGACCTGGTCGTGGCGCCGGGGCTCTGCGACCTGCACGCCCATCTCCGCGAACCGGGGATGGAGCGCGCCGAGACGATCGCGAGCGGGGCACGCGCGGCGGCGCGCGGCGGCTTCACGACCATCTGCGCCATGCCCAACACCGATCCGCCGCTCGACGAGCCCGAACGCGTGGCTTTGGTTGTCGACGGGGGGCGCGGTACGGCATGTCGGGTGCGGGTCATCGCCGCCGCAACCCGGGGTCGCGAGGGGGCGCGGATAACCGAGTTCGGCGAGATGGCGGCGCTGGGGATCGCCGGCGTCAGCGACGATGGAGCGGCGGTGCCTTCCGAGCAGGTGGCGCGCGAGCTGCTCGCCAACCTGGGGCCGCTCGGCCTGCCGCTCATCGAGCACGCCGAGGACCCGACGCTGGCGGCCGGATCGGTCATGCGCGCCGGCCCGACCGCGACCCGCCTGGGATTGGCAGGCTGGCCGCCGAGCGCGGAGCTGACGATCGTCGAGCGCGACATCGCGCTGGCCGAGGAGACCGGCGGCTGGGTGCACTTCACGCACCTGTCAACCGCCGCCGCGCTCGAGGCGATCCGCCGGGCCAAGGGCCGCGGCATCCGCGTCACCTGCGACGTGACGCCCCACCACCTCGCCATGACCGATGCCTGGGTCGCCGGCTCACGCCAATTCGCGTGGGAGGAGCCGAGGGGCGTTGCCGCCAACCCATTCGGCGCCCCGTTGGACGCAGACCTCGCCTACGACGGGAGCTGCCGCGTCAACCCGCCGCTTCCCTCGCGAGCCGATGCGCTGGCGCTCCTGGCCGGCCTCGTCGACGGCACGGTGGACGCCATCGCCACCGACCACGCGCCGCACCCGCCCGAGCGCAAGCGGGTCGAGTTCGGCAATGCCGCGGCGGGGATGATCGGGCTGGAGACCGCCCTCTCGCTGGGCCTGGCCGCGGTGCAGGCCGGCTGCCTGGAGCTGCCCCGCCTGCTGCAGGCGTTGAGCGTGGCGCCGGCCGCGCTCATCGGCGAGACACGATCGCTCCAGCCGGGAGCCATGGCCGACCTGGTCGTCTTCGATCCGGCTGCCCGATGGCGCGTCCTGGCGTCCGACCTGGCGTCCGCCTCCGCGAACACCCCGCTGCTCGGCATGGACCTGCCCGGGGTCGTGCGCCTGACCGTCGCCGGCGGGCGAATCACCTACCGCAACGGGCTTGACGCCAGCGCCTGACGGGCCACGCCGGCAGCAGCGACCGCGCGCCGGATGTGGGACCATGCGGACCGCCCACCCGCAGCGAGCGATGGATGTCGATCCGAACCAACGAGGAACTCGATCCGAATGAAGGGCCAGGCTTTGGTTGCTTCGTCTGGCAGGCGATCCTGTTCGCCGGCATCCTGCTCCTCATCCCGGTCGGCCTCTTCACCTTCAACTGGCCGGTCTGGCTGCTGGTTGTGCTCCTCTGCATCGACATGTTCCTGCTCTTCTTCGTCAGCATGACCAGCGTCTTCCTGCTGCGCGTCTTCTTCGCCGATCGGCGCCGCGGTCGCGGCCGCAGCCTGGGTGCAGCCCGCCCACCGACGCGCATGGTCACCTCGGAACCGCCAACCGAACCAGCGTCGGACAGCGGCACTGACTTGACGGAGCAGCGCTGATGCCCCTGATGGTCACCTTCTTCAACGTGCGCAAGGGGCGCGACATGGTCTTCAAGCGCGGCATGCGCCACTTCTTCCCGAATGCCGCGCGGCGCTACGAGACGGAGTTCGGGATCCGCTTCATCGGCTGGTTCAATGTCACCGAGGGATCAGAATGGAACAACGTGCTGATCCTCGACCTGCCCAGCTACGAGGTCCTCGACCGGCTGTACGCCGATCCGTCGACGAGGGGCCTCGGCCATCGGGTGGCGGAGTCGGTCTTCGACAAGAAGCACATCATCTTCCTGCGCGAGCGGATGGGACCGGACCTGGTGTACAAGCCGTGAGCACGCCGCGCATCGCGGCGCTGCGAGAGCTGGCCGAAGAGGCCGAGCTGGAGCGGCGCGACTTCGTGTACGAGGCGACCGAGCAGCTGCGCCGCTTCCTGGAGGCCAACCGCGAGCGGCTGCGCGAGATCGGCCCTCTCAAGCTCGTCGACGACGAGCAGGACTACCTCCTCTTCGACCCCGTCGACGAGACCTGGACCACCCGCCTCACCTACCAGGATCCGGCCGACAGCGAGTGGTATGACGAGGAGCAGACGGTCGACGCGGTGAGCGAGGTGGTAGAGCTCTACAACCTGGCCGACATCCTGTCCTGGTTCGTCGAGGCGGCGCGCGACCCGGTCAACCACCTGGTGCCGGCCGATAAGCTGGCAGAGGCGGAGGAGGTCGCCGAGGAGGCACACGACGAGGACTGGCAGGCCGGCCTGCCCTCCACCCAGCAGGAGACGCTGGCGGCCCAGCGCCTGTGGCAGCTGGCCGACGCGTTTCGGTCCCAGATCGGAGACCAGCAGAAGCAGGTGCTGCGCGAGTTCGCCGCCAACGCGGAGGAGGTCCTGAAGCGAACCGGCGACCTGGTCCTGCTCGATGAGGAGACCGACACCCTCATCCTCCGCTCGGACGGGCGGTTCGAGACCAGCCTGGACCTGTCTGACATGCCGAACGGCACGGCCCTCCACGACGAGCCGCACCGTATCGGGCTGACCGTCACCGACGCCCGCACCGTCGCCGACGTCTACGACCCGACCGACGTCCTGCAATGGGTCACCGATGCGCTCACCGAGCGCTATCCGGCGGTCGACTTCAGCGCCGTCTACGAATAGGCCGATGGAGCCACCGCCGGCCGCGCGGCTGCCGAGCGCACTGCCACACGGGGCCGGGCTGACCGGGGCCAGCGTCGAGGAGCTGTTCGAGGCGGCCGGCGCCCTGCGCCGCGGGCATTTCGTCCTGAAGAGCGGCCGCCACTCGGATCGCTACCTGGAGAAGTTCGCGGTGCTCCAGTACCCCGCCCTGGCGGTCGAGATCGGGCGCCGCCTGGCCTCCGTCCTGGTCGATCGCGACCCGACCCTGGTGGTCGGGCCGACCACCGGCGGGGCGCTGCTCGCCTTCGAGACGGCGCGCCAGCTGGAGGCGTTGCTCGGACGCACCGTGCGCGGCGTCTTCGCCGAGCCGATGGAGCGCGGGGCGCGGGCGCTGCGCCGGGGCTGGCCGGTCGACGCCGCCGACCGCGTGGTCCTCGTCGACGATATCCTGACCACCGGCGCCTCGCTGGCCGAGACGGTCAGCGCGGTGCGCGCCGCCGGTGCCGCGCCGCTGGCCGCGGCCGTGATCGTGGACCGCTCGACGGGGCCGGTGGAGATCGGCTGCCCGATCCTGGCGCTGGGAAGGATCGAGATCGGCTCCTGGCCCGCCGAGGAGTGCCCCGCCTGCCGCAACGGCGAGCGACTCGTCAAGCCGGGGAGCAGCGCGCCTAGCTGATCGCCGGCGGTCCCTGGGTCACCCACTTGGCGCGCCACCCTGGCGCGGGGAACGGCTGGCCGAAGTAGATGCGTTCGCGGTAGACGAGGCCGTCACGCAGCTCGACCAGGTTGATCGCCAGCCAGCGCGACCCATCGGCGTAGGACACGATCAGCTCGCTCCACCACTCGTCGCCCGAGCCGCCGGAGCTCGCACCCAGCTCGACGCGGGGCGCACCCTCGGGCCGGTTCACGCGCAGATCGTGGTAGTTGGCGCTGCTCGTCACGATCTCGCCGGATTGTGGCCAGGCCTGCTGCCAGTCGGGGTGGCGCAGCTGCGTCAGCGTTTCGAAGTCGTCATCGCGGCTGGCCTCCGCATAGCGGCGCACCAGCCCTGCATGATCGCTCGTCTCCATGTCACTTCTCCTGCCAGTTCACCTGGGTGATGCGCGCCGGCGGGTATTCCCCGTCGGGCGGGACGATCCCCTCCTCGGCCTCCAGCGGGATGCCGATCGGCGCCACGAAATAGCGGCCCGCCAGGCGGCGCGCCTCGGGGTCGAGCGCGAAGCCCGCCTTGGCTCGATGGAAGGTCACGGTCAGGTCGGCCGCCACCACCGGGTCCGAGTGCGACCCATCGGTCAGGTCGACGAGGGTGGGTGTGTCGATCGCCAGCACGCGACACTGCCGCCCGGCCGCCCGGGCGTGGGTCACGATCGCGTTGAGCAGGTCGACGGCGCTGGAGATCGGCTCGCGCAGAGGGCCGGCTGCCCCGCTGCCGAGCAGCGCGTCGATCAGCAGGCTGGCCGGCGAGAGGCGGGCGCGCAGCTGGAGCAGCAGCTCGGGGGTGGGGGCCACGAACAGCGACAACGACCCGGCGGAGGCCATCGCCTGCAGCACGGCCCAGTTGTGAGCCGCAGCCGTCCCACCGATCCGCGCCGGGTCGCCGACCAGCACCGCGGTTACCGGCCGGCCGGCGGCGGCAAGCCGGCGCGCGGCCACGAAGCCATCCCCGCCGTTGTTGCCAGGGCCGCACAGCACCACGGTCAGGGGCGGTGGCGCGAGCGGCCCGCCCGGACCGGTGGCCGGTTCGGCGATGCTGGCCAGCTCGGCCAGTGCCAGCTCGGTGACGGCGGCCCCTGCGCTCTCCATGAGGGCATCGGGGGAGAGGCCCAGCCCGGCCGCCGCCTGGTCGATCCGCGCCATCTCGTCCGCGCCGATGAGGACCGTCACCTCGCGCGCCGGCCGTGCGGCCGGATCGGTCATGGCAGGGTCTTCAGGTAGTCGACGACGGTCGCGATCTCGTCAGCGGTGAGGTTATTCGGCGGTCCGCCGAAGGCGGGCATCACCACGCGGTCGATCCCTGCCACGGCCGGGTCGGTGCCGGCGATCCACAGGTTGGCCCAATCGTCGGGGTGGTCGGTGCCGAGCTGCCGCAGGTTGGCGCTGACCGGTCCGTTCTTCACGCCGTGCAGGCTGGGGAAGATTCCCTGGCCGGCCAGGTCCGGGCCGTGGCATGTCTGGCAACCGGCCGCCTTGATGATGGCCACTGCATTGCGCCCCGCCGCCGAGGGCTGCGGTGTCCCGCCGATCGGCGGGTTGGCACCCGCAAGGTTGGTCGCGAAGAAGACAGCGCCAGCGAGGAACATGACGCTCGACAGGCCGAGCGCCCAGCGCGGGACGCCACGCGTGCGCGACTCGATCGGGGTGTGAACGGTCATCGGCTCAGTGGGCTGCCGGCGTCACGGCGGCGGGCTGCGTCGCCGCCTCCCCGATGACGGCGTAATCGGCACGCCGCGCGCTGGTGTACATCAGGAACACGTTGAGCGTGGCGAGCAGGGCGCCCAGGGCGGCCAGGCCCAGCCCTGCGCCAAGGACGAGGCGGAACCAAAAGAGGGTGCCGTCGATCGCCTTGGCGGCCGCCCCCTGTGCCAGCAGCGAACCATGAGCGATGCCGCCCGAGATGAGCGCCAGGCCGGCGAGCCCCGCTCCGGCGAATGCCGCCCACAGGGTGGCCTCGGCCAGCAGGGTGCCACCCCAGTCACGTCGCAGGAGACGCGGGAAGGCGTGATCGGCCAGCGCCAGGAAGGCGAGCGTGGCCGTGCCGAGGAAGGCGAAGAGGCGCACCCCGACCCCCCATTGCGTGCCGCCGACCAGCGCCCGGACCGACCCGAGCGCGCCGATCGCCTCGAGCATGGTGGTCGCCACCAGGAAGGTGAGCGCCACCAGCGCGAAGGGGATCGTGCCGGGCGAAAGGACCAGCGTCCAGCGCCCGGTCATGGTCTGCAGCAGGTTGGCGACCACCAGGAAGGCGGGCACCACCAGCAGGAAGGTGGCCACGTTGCCGAGCTGGGTGATGGCGAACGGGACCGACGTGTCGACCAGGGTGGCCAGTGGCGCCAGGGTGCTGAGGCCCAGCCACAGCAGCCAGCCGAGCATGGCCAGGCCCCACGAGTAGAGCGGGTTGCCGGTGGCGCGCGGAATGACGTAGTACAGGGTGCCAAGGGCGATGCCGCTCACGCACAGGGCCTCCAGCGCCCGCCCGTAGAAGGCGTTGGCGAGCAGCACGCCGGTGGCGGGCAGGTGCAGCAGCGGCGCAAGCGTCGCGAGCCCATACAGTCCGAGGAGCGCGAGGATGGCCACGCCGAAGTACCAGATGCTCACGTAGGGGAGCTTCTCCCGCGAGGCCAGCAGCGTGCGCCAGAACGAGTCGTTGGCCAGCAGCAGGGCCAGCAGCAGGACCCCGTCGACCGGCAGCGGGAACTCGGTCAGTGCGCCGGTGGCGGCCAGCTTGGGGACGTAGAGCACCGTCAGGCCGGCCAGCAGGCCCACGTTCCAGAGTCCGGCGGATGTGCTGGCGACGTGCTCATCCACCAGGCGGCGGCCCAGCAGGCGCGGGGTGATGAAGAAGATAGCGCCGAGCCCGGCATTGCCGAGCCAGCCGTAGACCAGCGAGTTCCAGAAGCCGGAGCTGACGGTGGCGGGGCTGAGCTCAACGGCGAGCGTGCCGCGGAAGGTCGGCAGCGCCAGGCTGAAGGTCAGCTGGCTCGGGAAGAGCTGCATCGCCGCCCACAGCAGGCCGATGCCGGTG
>JBGQCU010000093.1:0-7156 GCA_041495495.1 Candidatus Limnocylindria bacterium | reverse complement strand
AGGAGGCGATCGGATGGACAACGATCCTGACGAGCGGCAGGCGTTCCACATCGAGGAGGATGATCTTCAGCCGGTCGGCCCCGGTCGGGATCCGGCCGATACCACATCCTTCGACCCGACCCGGCTCGATTTCGGGCACTATGCGGGCAGCAGCATCGAGGAGCTGGCCAGGATCGACCCCGAGTATTTGAGCTGGCTGGTGCGCCATCCATCCGGGTCGCGTTATCGGGCCGAGATCCGACGCGTGCTCGGGGTGGCGCCGTCGATGTCCGACTGGAACCGCTGAGCGTCGCGGAGGCGAGCATGGCAGGCATCGAGCGTCGGAGCTTCAACGAGCCCGATGAGGTCTACCCATCGGATGACGGCAGCCGGACGGAGATGGTCCAGATCGGCGACAACTTCGTCATGCGCTCGGTGATGCAGCCGGGCTGGAGCTGGGAGAAGTACGTCAAGCCGATGGCCGACGACGATACCTGTCCGATGGAGCACCGCGAGGTGATTCTGTCTGGCCGGATCCGCTACCGGATGAAGGATGGCAGCGAGGTGATCGGGCAGGCCGGCGACTACCTGGAGATCTCGCCGGGCCATCTCGCCTGGGTGATCGGCGAGGAGCCCTGCGTCACGATCGACTGGTAAGGCCGTCACGATGTGGACCGTCCGCTCCGCAATCGCCGCGCTGCTCTGGCTGGCCGCCGGCCTGCTGGCACTCTTCCTGGTGATCTCCGGGTGGTGGATCCTCGCGCCATTCGCCTTCGCGAGCGGCGGCGGCGAGGGAATCCTGATCCTGGTGCTGATGATCGTCGGGCTGGCCATCGCCGCGCATCTGATCGGCCGCCGCGCACCGACGAGACCGGGCTGAGGCCTCGACCGCCTCCCCGCCCGCCGGCCGCGCCGCGGCGCGACAAGGCACGCGTCAATCGAGCACGCCGTCCTCCCCAATCGCGCTCGATGAGGGTCTCTGATAGGATCTCGCGGGAGCTCGCCGGATCGGTTGTCGTCAGGCAATCCGTCCCGCTGGAGCAGAAGACGATGGGCGGCTAGCTCAGCTGGTTAGAGCACTTGCTTGACATGCAAGAGGTCACTGGTTCGAGTCCAGTGTCGCCCACCAACGCACCGGCCCGCCGTTAGCCGGCGACCGCCGACGGGTCATCTCGTCGCAGGAGGATCCCGAGGTACGCCTTCCAGGGCCCGACATCCGCGTCGTGCGAGCCGGCCAGGCCGGCGTAGATCTGGCCGATGTGGTTGAGGTCGTGGACCGCCCAGGTCGCGAACAGCTGGCGCAGGGTCACCTCGCCGAGCGATGGATGCAGGCCGAGGCGATCGAGGTCGGCGTCGGCGACCAGCTCCCCGAGCGCGACCAGGTTTGCGGTACGGAGGGTCGCGAAGCGCTGGACCAGGTCGTCGAGCGGGACACCGGCATCGCGCTCGAGCATGGCGAAGCGCTCGAAGCCGTCAAACGGGCGCGTGGTCCCGTGCTCAAGGATGCGTTTTGTCCTGATCATCCAATCGGTCTGTTCGCCCGTGATCAGGTGCCCGACCACGTCGCGCGGGCGCCAGCCGTCGGCGACGTCGGGCGTCTCGGTCCAGGCCTCCGGCAAGCCGATGAGCAGCGTGCGGAGCACCTCCGGCGTGCGCGCCAGCAGGTCAGTCGTCTCGGCGATGAAGCTGGTCATGCTGGCTCCTTCTCCCGCTCGGTGTGGACTCGCGGGACCTCCGGATGAAGGCCTGGCCCCACTCCGGTGTCGCCACCCCCTACAACTTGAGACACACGATGCCAGATGCGGATACCCTACAGCGGGCTTTCGTCGCTGCTCGAGGTGAACCGTGAGTTTCTGGCCGCTGCGCCGGCGTCGCACTGAACCTGAACCGGCTGCCCTTCCCGCTGCCCCAGGCAAGGCAGCGGCCCCCCGCCTCGCGGTGGTCGAGTTCTGGACCGCCGACCAGCGCGCGACGGTCGGCATGGATGTGAGCCAGGGCCGCCTCACCGACCTGATCAATGGCGACGGACCGATCCGCGCGGTGGTGCTCGACGCCCCGCCGGAGGATCCGTCCCAGCTGATCGAGAAGCGCCCCGAGCAGGAATGGGTCGATATCGAGGTCGACGAGGCGCTCCTCGTGTTCCCGCCGCCGCAGCGCACCGATCCGCACCGGCGCCTGCATCGGCCGAGGCAGCCGATCGAGATCGTCATCGGGCCGTTCGAGGTCTCAGGCGCCGTGCACATCCCGCCCGGCGCCCAGGCCGCCGGATTCCTGTTCCGGCAGAGCGCCCGCTTCACCCCCGTCACCCGGGCGGCCGTGCGGGATACCCGGCTCGTCGGATTCGAGCAGCGGGCCGAGGTGGTGCTGGTGAACCTGCGACGCGTCGGAGTGATTCGCGACCTGGGTGTTGGCGAGCCCGAGGAAACCGACACCTCGGAGCCGGACATGCCCGACCTGCGGGCCCCCGGGGTCTAGCAGAAGGTCAGGCGGCGCCGACCAGGGTCAGGGCGTTCCTGATGCGGTCCGCATCCTCCGCGTCGGCAAGCCGCACCAGCCAGCTCGGCTCCAGGTCGAGGGTGGACGACTCCAGGTCCTCGGCCTCCAGCTCACGCAGCAGGCCATTGGCGCACAGCGCAAGCATGACCGATGTGATCTCCGGGTCGTACCAGGTCCCGGATCGGGCATGCACGGTGGTGATCGCCGCCCGCGCGCCTTCGCGCGCCACCGCCAGGTCCAGGCCGTCGGCGATCGACACGCATCGCGCAAAGATGGGGATCGCCTCGCCGGTGAGCCCCATCGGGAGGCCGCGGCCGTCCCAGCGCTCGTGGAGCGCCATGACCGTCACCGCCACCTCCGGGCCGAAGCCGGCGCGGGTGGCAAACTGGGCGCCGCGCCGCACGCGCGTGTGTTCCGCTGCGCGCCGCTCGTCTTCGGTGCCCCGCGGTAGCGGCATCAGACGTCGCATCATGGCCGGTCGCGCCGTGCTCGGGTCGAGGCTGGCCAGGCTGCCGACATCGTGCAGCAGGGCTGCATAGAAGAGCCCCAGCCGATCGCGATCACCGATGCCCATCGCTTCGGCCAGGCGCATCGCCAGGTAGCAGGTGTGCAGCGCGTGCCCGCGTTCGTGGCCGGCGAGGCCGTCAAGCGTGGGTGCCATTTCCAGGAGCAGGTCTGCCATGCGCACGGCATGGCCGGGTGCCGCCTCTCCCCGACGGCCCCGATACGGCTGGCGCGCGGTCGCCTCGGCTCCCATGTGGCCAGTCTCGGCCGCCTGCCATGCGCGGGGAATGACCCCAAGGTACCCCCGGGTACCGCTCCCTCAACGCCCGAGCGAGACCTCGATCTGCGCACGGGTCGGCATGCCGCTGCGGGCCCCCGGCTGGGTGACGCTCAGCCCGGCGGCCGCGTTCGCCGCGGCGACCGCCACGTCAAGCGTGCCGCCTTCGGCCAGCCAGGCGGCCAGCACGCCGGAGAAGGTATCGCCGGCCCCGGTGGCATCCACGACCTCGACCGGCAACGCGTTGAACGAGACGCGTCGGCGGCCGTCGGCGAGCATCGCCCCGCTCGCTCCGAGGGTCACCACCACCGCCCGCGCTCCGCCGGCGGCGAGCGACGTCAGGGCCGCCTCGATATCGGCGGCTCCCGAGGTGGTCAGCAGCTCATCCTGGTTGGGCGTCAGGATCGGGCCGGCCGCCAGCACCTCGGCCGGCAGGCGCTGGCCAGGGGCCGGATTGACGATCGGCTGGAGGCCAAGGCGCACTGCCGTGGCCACCGCCGCCACCACGGCTCGCATCGGGATCTCCAGGCAGGTGAGCATGGCGCCCGGACCGGCCGGCAGCCCGTTCACAGCAGCGTCCTCCATTGAGACCTCGGCGTTCGCCCCGGGGGCCACCACGATCTGGTTCTCGCCGTCGGCCGCCACGGCGATGAGGGCCACGCCGGTTGGAGCGTCGACGCGGCGCACCCGCGACACGTCGATCCCCTCTGCCGCCAGCGCCGCCAGCGACTCGTCGCCATACCGGTCGTGCCCGACCGCCCCGACCATCAGCACCGAAGCGCCGGCGCGCGCTGCCGCCACGGCCTGGTTCGCGCCCTTGCCCCCGAAATGTCGTGCGAAGCGCCCTCCCAGCACGGTCTCGCCGGGCCGTGGGAGATGGTCCGCGGCCACCACCAGGTCGACGTTGATCGAGCCGATCACCACCACCCGGCTCATGGCTGGAGTCGACATCGGTTCGGCTCAGGCCGCCGCGGCACCGACCGACCCGGGGAGCGCCGCCGCCAGGCGCCGGTACTGCTCCAGGTCGTTGTAGGCCGCCGCGCTGATGCGGACCAGGCGCCGCCATGGTCCGCCGTCGGGCCGCTGTGGCCACGGCGTGACCATCACCTGCATCCCGAGTCGCGCCAGGTGGTCGTGCACCGGGTCGTCGTACAGCTCGATTCCCTGCACCCGCCCTGGCCGCGTCTCGACCGGCAGGGGCACGGACGCCATGCAACCGACCATCGCGTCGCCAGCCGGCGGTTCGATGCCGAGGCTCGTGCACAGCAGGTCGCGGCCGGCGAGCGCCAGCTCATGGTTCCGTCGGCGGAGCGCTGCCCAGCCACCGGGAAGGAGCCGATCGCCGAAGGTGATGGCTTCGGGCACGGCCAGGAAGGCGGACTGGTCCGCGGTCCCGGTCCAGTCGAACTCCACCCGGAACCGGCTGCGATCGGCCCGCGGCGAGTTGGCGCCGTGGCTGATGGCCAGCGGGCGGATCGCCGACTGCCGGTCGCGGCGCACCCACAGGAAGCCGGCGCCCTTGGGGGCGCAGACCCACTTGTGCAGGTTGGCGGTGTAGTAGGCCGCGCCAAGCGTGGCGACATCGAGCGCGACCTGACCCGGCGCGTGGGCGCCGTCGACGAGCGTGTCGACGCCCCGGGCCGACAGCTCCGCCACCAGCGCCTCGATCGGGAAAATGAGGGCCGTGGCCGAGGTGATGTGGTCGAGCAGCGCCAGCCTCGTCCGTGGCGTGACCGCGGCCAGCACCGCCTCGAGGACGAGGCTCGCGTCACCGATCGGGAATGGCACCGGCGCGATCACCACCCGCGCACCGTCGCGCTCGGCCACGAACTCCATCGCGTTCTTGGCTGCGTTGTAGGCGTGGTCGGTGGTCAGCAGCTCGTCGCCCGGCGCGAAATGCAGCGAGCGCAGCACGGCGTTGAAGCCGGAGGTGGCGTTCGGCACGAAGGCGAGGTCGTCGGCATCGGCCCCCACGAAGGCACCCAGTGCCCAGCGCGCGGCGTCCATCGCCGGTTCCAGGTCGTGCGAGAAGAAGAGGACCGGCTCGGCCTCCATCCGCTCCCGCCACGCCAGCTGGGCCGCCAGCACCGGGCGCGGAGCGGCTCCGTACGAGCCGTGGTTGAGGAAGGCGACCGCCGGGTCCAGAGTCCAGTGCCGCGCGAACTCGGAGGGCATCGCGGGCTATCGTAGACCGATGTCAATGCCGCACGCCGATCTGCCACGGCCCGCCGCCGTGATCTTCGACCTGGACGGAACGCTGGTCGACACGGTCGAGACGCGGATCCGCGCCTGGCTCGCCGTCTTCGCCGAAGAGGGCATCCCGGCCGACCGTCCACGCGTCGCCGGGCTGATCGGGTCGGACGGTCGACGCCTGGCGCGCGAGGTGGCCGCCGCGGCGGGAATGGAACTATCCGACGGTCGAGACGAGGCGATCGACGCCCGCTGCGGGGCCATCTTCGCGGACCTCAACCGTGATCCCAGGCCGCTCCCCGCCGCGATTTCCCTGCTCAACCGGTTGGAGGTGGCCGCCATCCCGTGGGCGATCGCCACCTCCAGCAGGCGTGACCAGGTGGCCGCCTCGGTCGGCGCGCTGCGCCGGGCGCATCCACCGCTCATCGTCGACGGCACCCACGTGGCACACGCCAAGCCCGCACCCGACCTGCTGCTCCTCGCCGCGCGCGAGCTGGGCGCCGACCCGACGCGCTGCTGGTACGTCGGCGACGCGACCTGGGACATGCTGGCGGCGGTCGCCGCCGGCATGCCGGCGATCGGCGTCACGACCGGCGCGGTCAGCGCGGCGGCCCTCTTCGCCGCCGGCGCGGCGCGGGTGGTGGCCTCGCTCGGCGACCTGGAGATCTGACCGATGCCGCTGGAGGCGTATCGGTCCAAGCGGAACTTCGAACGCACCCCCGAGCCCGAGCCGGGACCCCTGGGGGAGGGGAGCGGGCGCTACGTGGTGCAGCGCCATCGGGCCTCCCGCCTGCACTACGACCTTCGCCTGGAGGTCGGCGGCGTGCTCGTCAGCTGGGCCGTGCCCCGCGGTCCGACGCTCGATCCCGACGAGCGACGGATGGCCATGCGCACCGAGGACCATCCCATCGAGTACCTGGCGTTCGAGGGGACGATCCCCGCCGGCGAGTACGGGGCGGGCGACATGATCGTCTGGGATTGGGGCACCTTCACCCCCGAGGAGACCGATGACCCGGCGGGCGCGCTGCGTGCAGGCGAGCTCAAGTTCCGGCTCGACGGGGAGCGTCTGAGGGGCCGCTACACCCTCGTGCAGACCGGCGGGCGGCGCGATGCGTTCGGTCGCATGTCCGACCCCGGGCAGTGGCTGTTGATCCACAAGCGCGACGATGCCGCAGTTTCCGGCTGGGATTCCGAACAGCACGCCACGAGTGTCAAGACCGGCCGCACCAATGACGAGGTGGCGGCGGGCGTCGCCCCGCGTGTCGTAGGGGCACCGCCGAGCGTCGAGCCGGAGCCAGACCTGTCCGCCGCCCGCCCGGCCCCGGCGCCCGACTTTGTGGCCCCGATGCTGGCCACGCTGGCCGAGGGCGCGTTCGACGACCCCGACTGGCTGTTCGAGGTCAAGTGGGACGGCTACCGGGTCGAGGCTGTCGTGCGCGACGGGCGCGTCCGGCTTTGGACCCGCAACCGCGTCGACGCCGCAACGTACTTCCCGGACCTGGCTGGTCCGGCCGACTGGATCGCGGCGCGCGAGGCGGTCGTCGACGGCGAAGTGGTCGCGCTGGATGCCGACGGTCGCCCCGATTTCTCGCTGCTCCAGGACCGGACCGGGCTCCGCGGCCTGGAAGCCGCCACCGGCCGCCGCTCCCAGGACGGGCCGCGCCTCTCCGCCGACGAGCGCGCGGCGATCCCGCTTGCCTACATGGTCTT
>JBGQCU010000092.1:0-7404 GCA_041495495.1 Candidatus Limnocylindria bacterium | reverse complement strand
GCGGCGACCTCATCCACGGCGACTACGCGCTTGATCAGCTCCCGCTCTGACTGCCGCGGATCGCTGGCCAGAACGACCTCTCCTGGGCGGGGGAGGCGGCCGCGGTACGAGCGTGACTCGACGAGCAGGCGGTCGCCGGGCAGCAGGGCGGGCGCCATCGAGCTGCCCTGAACCTCAACCACGTCGAGCCAGCGGGCGGCCGCGGCACCGGCCGCGATGCCCACGGCGGCACCGAGCGCCGCCACCAGCGGGCGGCGGCTCATCGGCGGCCCGGGCTCATCGCGCGGTCCGACGCGGGATCAGGAGGGCCGGCCGCTCAGCCGAGTCTTGGCCAGGCCGCCGGTCCCCTTCCACATCTCGTCGATGCGGTCGATCAGGGCCAGCAGCTCGCTGGCCGCCGCGGGATCGGTGCTCTGCTTGACCTTGGAGGCGGCCTTCGAGGCCTTCCAGCAGACGTCGTGCAGGTCGGGGTACTGCTCGAGGTGCTCGGGCTTGAAGTAGTCGTGCCAGAGCACGTCGATGTGGTGCTTGGTCTCCTCGCCGCGGGCCTCCTTGACCACCACGCAGCGCTGGCGGAAGAGCTCGTCGGTCGAGGCGTGGAACTTCTCGATGATCCGCGCGCAGGACTCGGCTTCGATGCGAGCCTGCTCGGGGTCGTAGATGCCGCACGGGACGTCGCAGTGGGCGTGCACGCGCCGGGTGGGGCGCAGGATGGAACGCAGGGTCAGCATTCGGCTCTCCTTGTTGGGGCCCGATTCTCGGGTGACGGGCTCCTCATTGTCGCACCAGGCGCGCTCCCGGATGGCGCTGCCGCATCCTGAGTCAGGAGCGGCTAAGAGTGGTTCTGCGCGCGGCGCCGTTCACCGTCGGTCTACCCCCACAACCACAAGTTGTGAACGGGACCCGAAGGAGCCGCTCACGTGGCACGGCACAAGGGACAGTTGTGTGCCGTGGCGGGAATGCATCCATCGGTGCTGGTGCACAAGCAGCAGTTGTAAGCAACCAGCGGGCGTGGCTGCCTGGCGTTAGGACCCCATCATCATGCCGCCGTCGACGCCCAGCACCTGCCCGGTGATGTAGCGGGCCTCGTCGGAGGCGAAGTAGACGGCCGCCGCTGCGACGTCATCGACCGAGCCGATGTACCCCAGTGGCGTGCTGTTGATCACGAAGTCGCGAGCCGCCTGGTTGAGATCGGCGGTCAGCTCGGTCTCGATCAGGCCCGGCGCGATGGCGTTGCAGGTGATGCCGCGGCTGGCCAGCTCGCGGGCCACCGACTTGGTGAGGCCGATCAGCCCCGCCTTGGCGCTGGCGTAGTTGGCCTGGCCGACGTTGCCCATCCGGCCGGCCACGCTGCTCATGTTGATAATGCGTCCCGACCGAGCCTTGAGCATCGGCCTGGCGATGGCGCGCGTCATCCAGAAGGGGCCGGACAGGTTGGTGTCGATGACCGACTGCCACTCCTCGGCGTCCATCCGCATGATGAGGTTGTCGCGGGTGATGCCCGCGTTATTGACCAGGATGTCGACCTTGCCGAACTCGTCCAGCGCCGCCTTGACGATCGCCTCGCAGGCCTCGCGGCCGGCGCTCGTGTCGCCCTGCACGGCGATCGCGGCGCGACCGATGCCGCGGATCTGGGTGACCACCGCGCCGGCGGCCTCGGCATTGCCTCGATAGTTGACCGCCACGTCAGCGCCCTGCCTGGCGAGCGCCAGCGCGATGGCGCGTCCCAGGCCGCGGCCGCCGCCGGTGACCAGCGCCACCTTGTCGGTCAGGTCGAACATCAGCCGGCCACCGCCAGCTGAGGCTCCGCGACCCGCGGCTTGCCGAGGCGCGTCTGCTCACCTGGTGCCAGGAAGGCGCGCGCGGGGTCGGCGGTCCACTCCACCACGGCGGCGCCCGCCGTGTAGCCGGCGCCGAAGGCCACCATCAGGATCTTGTCGCCGGGCTTGATGCGCCCCGCGGCGATCGCCTCGACCAGGGCCATCGGCACCGATGCGGCGCTCGTGTTCCCGTACTTCTCGATGTTCACGTAGGTCTTCTCATCGGGGATCGACAGCTGGCGCTGGACGTTCTCGATGATCCGCAGGTTGGCCTGGTGGAAGACGAACTGGTCGACCTGGTCGACCGTCATGCCGGCGTTGCGCAGGGCCGCAGTGGCCGACTCGGCCAGCTGGCGAGTGGCGTACTTGTAGACCTCGCGCCCGAGCATCTGGATGAAATGCTTGCCCTCGGCCGTGGTCTGCGGCGAAGCGGGACAGGCGGAGCCCCCCGCCGGCACGATGATTCCCTCGTAGCCGGTCCCATCGCTGTAGAGATTGAAGCCGATCAGCCCGCCGGGCTGGTCGGATGCCTCCAGCAGCACCGCCCCGGCACCGTCGCCGAAGAGCACGCAGGTGTTGCGGTCCTTCCAGTTCATGAAGCGGCTCAGCACCTCGACGCCGATCACCAGCACGTTGCGGTACATGCCGCTGCGAATAAAGCTGCTGCCGGTGGCCAGCCCGTACACGAAGCCGGAGCAGGCGGCCTGCAGGTCGAAGCCGGCGGCGTGGGTCGCACCCAGCGCGGTCGCCACGGTCACCGAGGTGGCGGGCAGCGGGTAGTCGGGCGAGCAGGTCGCCACGATCACCAGCTCGACCTTCGACGCGTCGACGCCGGCCACCGCCAGCGCGTCGCGGGCGGCATGCACGCTCAGGGTGGTGGTCGTCTCATCATCCGCGGCGATCCGGCGCTCGTGGATCCCGGTCCGCGACACGATCCACTCATCGGTGGTATCGACCATCTTGGCCAGGTCGTCATTGGTCATGACGCGCGATGGCGCATACATCCCCCACCCGGTGATCACGGCGTTCGGCGCCATCCGACTCTCTCCTCCTGCCATCGAAAGGTCAGCGCGGGTCGATCTCGACGAGCGGCTGCTGGCGCTTCACCAGCGTTCCGCGCTCGACGAGGATGCGTGTCACCCGGCCGGCAACATCAGACTTGATCTCGTTGAACAGCTTCATCGCCTCGATCAGGCCGACCACCGCGCCGGCGCCGATCTCGTCCCCCTCCTGCACGTACGGGCGCGCGCCCGGCGACGGGGCGGCGTACCAGACCCCGGTCAGCGGGGCGCTCACGAAGCGCATGCCCGGCGCCGGCTCGCCGTAGGGAGTCAGCGCACCGGCGGCCGCTGAGCCGGGAGGGCTCGCTGCTCCAGAGGGAGGCACAGCTGTCGCCTCGCGCGGCCGTGCCAGGCGCACCACCAGCTCGCCCGCCTCCACCTCCAGCTCATCGAGGCCGCTCGCCTCGAAGGCCGGCGCCAGCAGATCGATGGCGGCCAGCACCTGTTCGACCGGGGCCGTCATCGGCTTGACCTGTTCACGCGTCGTACCGCCGGAAGATGAGGGTGGCGTTGTGACCGCCGAACCCGAACGAGTTGCTCATGGCGGCGGAGATCGGCGAGTGACGCGCGACGTTGGGGACGTAGTCCAGGTCGCAGTCGGGGTCCGGCACCTCGTAGTTGATGGTCGGCGGCAGGATTCCGTGCTCGATGGCCAGGACGCAGGCGATCGCCTCGATCCCGCCACCGGCGCCCAGCAGGTGCCCGGTCATGCTCTTGGTGCTGCTGACCGGCGTGCCGTACGCCCGCTCGCCGAAGACGGTCTTGATCGCGGCGGTCTCCGCCTTGTCGTTGGGCAGTGTGCTGGTGCCGTGGGCGTTGATGTAGCCGATGTCGGCGGTGCTCATGCCGGCGTCGGCCAGGGCCAGGCTCATCGAGCCGACCGCACCTCGGCCGCCGGGTGCGGGCAGGGTGATGTGTGAGGCGTCGTCAGTGGCGGCGTAGCCGGCCAGCTCGGCGTGGATCCGCGCGCCCCGGGCCACGGCGTGCTCGAGCGCCTCGAGCACTACGATGCCGGCCCCCTCCGACATCACGAAGCCGTCGCGGCCGGCGTCGAACGGGCGGCAGGCGCGCTGCGGCTCGTCGTTGCGATTGGTTGAGAGGGCGCGCATGGCCGCGAAGGCGGCGATCGGGATCTCGCCGATCCCCGCCTCGGCGCCCCCGGCGATCATCACGTCGGCATCGCCGCGCCGGATGATGTTGGCGGCGTCGCCGATGGCGTGGTTGGCGCTCGAGCAGGCGCTGACGGTGGCGTAGTTCGGGCCGCGAGCGTTGGCGTAGATGGCCACGTAGCCGGCGCCCATGTCGGGAATGAGCGAGGTGACCAGGAATGGACCGATGCGCTCCACCCCCAGCTCGTGCGCTTCGATGATGTCGCGGATCATGGTGTTGATGCCGCCGATCCCCGAGCCGATGATCACCCCGGTCCGCTCGGCCAGCGACTCGCCCACGATCGGGTTGGGGAGCCCCGCGTCGCGCAGCGCCTCGTGCGAGGCGGCCCACGCGAAATGCACGTATCGATCGTGGCGGCGGACCTCCTTGCGGGGCATGACCAGCTCGGGCTCGAAGCCCTTCACCTCGCCGGCGATCTTCGCGTCGAGGCGGGCGGGATCGAAGACCGAGATTCGATTGATCCCGCTGCGGCCGGCGATCAACGACTCCCAGTAGGAGGGCACGTCATTGCCGATCGGGGTGATGGCGCCCATGCCGGTGATGACGACGCGGTGCTCGCCGCGCTCAGCCGAGCTGGGTCGCCGCCATCGGTCAGTCACGTGAGCCGGCCTCCGGCGATCGACTGGTCGCGGGGAATGACAAAGCTGATGGTGGCCTCCACCGCGATCTCGCCGTCGACGCTGGCCACCGCCCGGCCGCGGCCGAAGACGCCGCGCAGCTTCTCGAGCGTGACTTCGAGGCGAAGCGTGTCGCCCGGCAGCACGGTCCGCCTGAAGCGGCAATCGTCGATGCCGGCAAAAAGGGCGAGCTTGCCCCGGTACTCGGGCAGGGACAGGACCGCCACGGCTCCGGCCTGGGCCAGCGCCTCGACCATCAGCACGCCGGGCATGATCGGCCGGCCGGGGAAGTGGCCGGTGAACTGCGGCTCGTTGCTGGTCACGTTCTTGATGGCCACCACGTGCTTCCCCGGCTCGAGCTCGATGACGCGGTCAATCAGCAGCACCGGGTAACGGTGCGGGAGGATGCGCATGATGTCGGCCGCCTCGAGCGGCAGCGCCAGGTCGAAAACGGTGCGGGTGGCGGCGGCGTCATCGGTCATCGGTCGTTCGTGCTCCATGCGTTGTCAGGCGTTGCCCGCCACGAAGGCGGCGGGACCGACCCGGTCGAGCAGGTTGGTGCTCACCTCGGCCCCCAGGAAGGCCGCGTTGTCGATGATCCCACGATGGAACGGCAGGTTGGTCTTGACCCCGGTCACCTGGAACTCCGCCAGGGCGCGGCGCGAACGCGCCAGCGCGATCTCGCGCGTCTCGCCCCATACGATCAGCTTGGCCAGCAGCGAGTCGTAGTAGGGCGGAACCTCGTAGCCGGGGAACAGGTGCGTGTCGACCCGCACCCCAGGGCCGCCTGGAAGCGCCAGCTCGGCGACGATGCCCGTCTGCGGCGCGAAGTTGTCCCCCGGATCCTCGGCGTTGATGCGGAACTCGATGGCGTGGCCTCGGATCTGGACCTGCTCCTGGCGCAGGCTGAGCGGCTCGCCGGCGGCGAGGCGGATCTGCTCGGCGATCAGGTCGATCCCGGTCAGCATCTCGGTCACCGGGTGCTCGACCTGGATCCGGCAGTTGATCTCGATGAAGTAGAAATTTCCATCGCCATCGAGCAGGAACTCGAGCGTCCCGGCGTTCTCGTAGCCGGCGGCCAGGATCGCTCGGATGGCGAGGTCTCGCAGTCGTTCGCGGGCGTCCGGCTGCATGGCGGGCGAGGGCCCTTCCTCGATGATCTTCTGGTGGCGTCGCTGCACGCTGCAGTCGCGCTCCCCGAGGTGGATCCCGTGGCCATCACGGTCGATCAGGACCTGCACCTCGACGTGCCGGCTCTCCTCGATCCACTTCTCGAAGTAGACCGAGTCGTCGCCGAAGGCGGCCTGTGCCTCGGAGCGCGAGAGCGGCAGCGAGGTCTCCATCTCGCGGGGTGAGCGGACCAGGCGCATGCCTCGACCGCCACCCCCGGCCGATGGCTTGAGGAGCACCGGGTAGCCGGCTTCAGATGCCTGGTCGAGGGCGTCGCGCACGTCGTTCAGGATCCCGCGGCTGCCGGGGACGGTCGGCAGGCCGTTGGCCGCGAGCATCCGCCGCACGGCGTACTTGCTGCCGAACTTCTCCAGCACCTCGGCGCGCGGCCCGACGAAGTGCAGCTCATGCGCCGCGCACACCTCGGCAAAGCCGGCGTCCTCGGACAGGAACCCGTAGCCGGGATGGATCGCGTCGCAGCCGGTGATCAGCGCCGCGGACACGACGGCGGGCTGGTTGAGGTAGCTCTTGCGGGCCTCGGCGGGGCCGATGCAGATCGCCTCGTCCGCCATGCGCACCGCCAGCGTGTCGCGGTCGGCCTCGCTGTAGGCGACCACCGCCGGCACTCCCAGGTCGCGGCAGGCTCGCAGGATGCGCACCGCGATCTCGCCCCGGTTGGCGATCAGGATCTTGCTGAACATCAGGCGAGCACCCGCGCGCTCGTCGCGAGCAGCGCGTCGACCGCCCCGGCCACGCTGGCGGGGTCGAAGACGTTGAGGGTGCGCGCCCCCGGCACGATGCGCTCCACCATGCCGGTCAGGGCCGCGCCGGGCCCGCACTCGACGAACGTGTCGACCCCTTCAGAGGCCATCCGCCGCACCGATCGAACCCACTCCACCGGGGAGTGGACCTGGCGCGCCAGCAGCGCTCGGATCTCAGCGGCATCGCGGACCGGCTCGCCGGTCACGTTGCTGACCACCGGCGGATCCGCGTCGCGCCACTCGGCGGACGCGAAGGCAGTGGCCAGCTCGGCGCCGATGCCCGCCATCAGCGGCGAGTGGAACGGTCCCGATACCTTGAGCGCGATGGAGCGCCGGGCTCCCGCGGCCTGGAGGGGCTCAGAGGCCGCGGCGAGCGCCGCCGGCGTTCCGCTGATCACCACCTGGCCCGGCGCATTGTCGTTGGCCACGACCAAGTCCGGCCCCGCGTCGAGGGAGGCAACTACGGCGGCGACCGCATCGCGGTCGAGGCCAATCACGGCAACCATGCCGCCCTCGACGCGGGCGTCGGCCATCAGCGCGCCGCGGCGTGCCACCAGGTGCAGCGCGTCGCCGACGGTGAGCGTGCCGGCCGCCACCAGGGCCGCGTACTCGCCGACGGAGTGTCCCGCCACGAAGGCCGGCGTCAGTCGCTCGCCGCGGAGGGTGAGCTCCTCTTCCAGCGCGCGCAGGCACGCCAGCGAGGTCGCCACCAGGCACGGCTGCGTCTGGCGCGTGTCGTTCAGCTGCTCTTCGGGCCCATCCCAGGCAAGCGCGGAGACCGACCAGCCGAGGGTGGCGTCGGCCG
>JBGQCU010000091.1:0-7683 GCA_041495495.1 Candidatus Limnocylindria bacterium | reverse complement strand
CCCGGGTGGCGGAGCTGGCCCTGGGTGGCACGGCGGTCGGCACCGGCATCAACGCCCCGCCTGGGTTTGCGGCAGCGGTCATCGCGGAGCTGGCAACCGCCACCGGCCTGCCGCTGACCGAGGCGCGCAACCACTTCGAGGCGCAGGGCGCGCGCGACGCGCTCGTGGAGCTGAGCGGCCAGCTCCGAACCATCGCCATCGGCCTGTACAAGATCGCGACGGACATCCGCTGGATGGGCTCGGGGCCGCGCGCCGGCCTGGCGGAGATCCACCTGCCCGACCTCCAGCCGGGCTCCTCGATCATGCCCGGCAAGGTGAACCCGGTCATCCCCGAGGCGCTCTCCATGGTCTGCGCCCAGGTGATCGGCAACGACGCGGCGATCGCGTTCGGCGGAGCCGCCGGCAACTTCGAACTGAACGTCATGCTGCCCATGCTTGCGCGCAATCTCCTCGAGTCGATCCGGCTGCTGTCCTCGGCATCGGTCCTGTTTGCAGACCGATGCGTCAGCGGCATCGCTGCTGACGAGGCACGTGCCCGAGAGTTCGCGGAGGGGTCGCCCTCGGTCGCGACGGCGCTGAACCCGGTCCTCGGCTACGAGGAGGTGGCGAGCATCGCCAAGCAGGCCCTCGCCGAGCGGAAGACCATCCGCCAGGTCGTGATCGAGCGGGGCCACGTCGAGAAGGGCACGATCAGCCTCCAGGATCTCGATCGGCTCCTCGACGTGACCCGGATGACCGGATCCTCGTAGGAGAGGCCTGCTCGCAAACGCGGGAGGGCAGATCCGCCCACGGGAAGGATGTGCATCGATGAGGAACGCGGAATGCGTCATCTACCTCAGCACCAAGCACGGCGCCACGCAGACATACGTCAAGGAGAAGGACGGCTGGACGCAGACGAGCTCGCGGGGCATCGTCCGCCGGCTCACTGCGGAGCAGCTGTTGTCCCACCTCTTGCCACCGCTCCTAGCCGACTATCGGGGCCAGGCCACCGTCCGCGTGGAACGTCGCGTGGAGCAGGGGTGACGCAGTGAAGTGGATCACCCGAGAGCATGTCAAGGTCGATCGGGTCGCCTGCCCGTGGCTGATCCGCAAGTACATCGATCCCGAGGCTGAGTTCCTCTTCGTTCCCGCTTCGGACGTCGCGGCGGTGGCTGAGCGGGAGGGGGCGACGCCGTTCGACGTCGGGGGCGCGGTGCTCGGTCATCGGGATGGGAAGTGCAGCTTCGAGACGATCATCGAGGAGTACGCGCTGCTTGCTCGCGATCCCGCGCTGGCGCGGATGGCCGAGATCGTGCACGGGGCCGATGTGTCAGCCGACCTCGACCGGGTGCCCGAGTCGCGGGGCCTCAAGGCGATCGCCGAGGGCTTCGGCCTGGTCTATCCCGATGACCATGCCATCCTGGCGGCAGAGCTCCCGCTCTACGACGCGCTTCACGCCTGGTGCGCCCGGGAGGGCTGAGCCGCGCCGCTGAGACAGGGGCCAGACGACTCGGGCCGCTACTCGGAAATCGTGATCACGAAGTCGCTGGTGCTGGCAAGCTTCTTGCTGGTAACCGTGCCGATCGCGCCGAGAAATTCGCCCGAGCCGCCGATGATCGTCCCGTTGGCCGGCCGCACCTCCCCGCCGAGGTCAACGCTCTCGTTGAAGACGATCTGCCCTCGGTTGGTGAGGGTGATCGTGATGCCGGGACAGTGGAGCTTCAGGCTGCCAGGGTCGAAGAAGAAGCATTCGAAGGTGATCGTTCCGACCTCGGCGCCGGTTACCGCGTCGAACACGGGGTTATCACCGAGAAGGTAGTCACCGCGGCAGGACGTCGCGTCCGTGCAGCCCGTGAGCGAGCCGACCTCGACGCTGCTGACGTTCGTCGGGTGCTCGATCAGGTGGATCGTATTCGACCGGCCGCTCGCGGATGGGCTGGCCGATGGGCCCCCGCTACTGCATGCGGCAAGTGCCAGCGCCGCGGTCGTCATGCATGCGACGACGAAGCCCGCGCGTGTGGCACGGATCTGCTGAGTCGGGGTCATTGATCGGCTCCTTGCTGGCGGCTATTGGCGCGCACGGCCGCTCGCCGTGTCAGGGCGTCGGCTGGAGCTGCCACTCCTGAAACGGTGGTGGGCCGCTGAGTTGTGTCGCGTTGCTGCCATCGGCGTCCATGACCCAAGACTGCAGCGGCCCTTCGGTCTGGACGTTGCCATCCACGCTCGATAGCCGGAGGAACCAGATCCGCCCGTCGACGCTCCAGCCTGGGTTGCTGGAGATCTCGTCCGTCGTCAATCGGCGGAGGTCGGTCCCGTCCGGGCGGATCGTGTAGATGTCGCTGGAGGAGCGGACCACCTTGCCGGGGAACCAGGTCCCGGTCCAGCTGTACCGATCGCCCTGGAAGACGATGCGCGTGCCATCCGGCGACCAGCCTGGGGACTGGCCAAAGGCGCTGACCTGGTGGACGTTGCGTCCATCGAAGTCGGCGACGAAGACAGCTGGGTCCGCTGGAGGCTGAGGCCCCACGACGAGATCGGCCCCGGTGAAGACGATCTGGGTACGGTCGGGGGACCAAAGCGGGTACGACCTCGGCGACTGGATCTCGCAACTCTGATAGCACTCGTCGAAGTCCCCCAGTTCGGTGACGCGGCCGGTTCCAAGGTCGATCGACGCGAGGACCCGCACCTCCGTGCCCTGCGGCGGCTTGCCTGTCACCGGATCGGGGGTCGCTGATGGCGGAACAGGAACGCTCTTCGTGCGGACGAAGAGGATCTGACGACCGTCGCTCGAGAAGACGGCATCGTCCTCGGCCTGGCAGTTGCTGGCGCAGCCGGTGTTCACGACCTGGGGCTCGCTTCCGCTGGCGTCAGTCAGGTAGAACCGCTCGACACCGGTCATGCCGTTCTCTCCGCGCAATGTGCATTCGGAGCGGGAGAAGAGCAGGCGCGTCCCGTCCGGCGACCAGGCCTGGAATCGCTGGCATCCACTCTGGTCGGGGAGAAGCTCATGGGCGCCTGTACCGTCAAGGTTGGCGACCCACAACCGAGGGATGCACCCGCCGCGTCCGTCGTTGCCACATTCGGCCGAGGTCCCGGTACCCTTGCTGAAGACGTACATGGCGGGTTTCGGCTGCGCCGGCTCGGTCGGACTGGCGCTGACGATGGGCACCGGGGCCGGCTTCGGTCGCAGCACCCCGCCCACAATCACGGCGCCGGCCAGCAGTCCAACGAGCGCCACGATTGCCAGGATCAGGCTGAAGCGGAGCTGGCCGATAGCCGGGCGCTGGGCGACGGTTCCGCCGGTGAGGTTCACCATCCACGCCGCCCGCTGCCGGGTCATCCGCGCTCGGGCGAACGCCTCCTCGAGAGCCGCGACAGGGGCGGAGTCGAAGCTATCGCCCAGCCAAGCAGCAAGCCGTCCGTCTTCGTCGTGCGTCATCGGGGTGTCTCCGTGCTTGCAGTGCGACCGGCGGGCGGAGGCGCGAGCGCGTCGCGCATGGCGCGGGCGCCGTGATGCACGCGCGAGTACACCGTGCCGGTGGGGACCCCCAGGATCGTGGCGACCTCCGGGGCGGAGTAGCCGAGGTAGTAGGTCAGCACCAGGGCGACGCGCTGAGCGGTCGGCAGGACCGCGAATGCGCGCTCCAGCGCATCGTGCTCCGCCAGGCTGGCGAACTCGTCATTGAGCGCGGGCCGATCGGGTAGCTGACCGTATGTCTCCGCCGGTCGGCGCGTGGCCCGGCGCGCCTGATCACGACAGGCATTCACGATAAGCCGATGCAGCCATGCCTCGAAGCGCTCCGGGTCGCGGAGGCCGCGCAGGTCGCGCCAGCAGCGGACGATGGCATCCTGCACCGCATCCTCTGCCGCGCCGCGATCGTGCAGGATCCTGTTGGCGGTGGTGAAGAGACGGTCATAGCCGACGCGGATGAGCGCCTCGAAGGCGTCGTGATCACCGCCCTGCGCGCGCCGGACCAGGTCCGCTGTCATCGGTCGCCTCGATGGTGCGCGACAACCTGCCGCACTGCTGAGTATGGCGCCGCCGAACTCCAATTCCTTCAGTTGCTGATGGGAATGAGCGAGAAGGCCGGGTACGGACGAGAGGGTGTAGAGCCACTATTGGTGCTCCTCTCCCGTTGCCTCAGCCTCCAGGGCCCTACAGCCCGAGCGCCTTGAGGATGAGCGGAAAGGAGCGCTCGAAGTCGCGCTGCCAGTAGGGCGCGTTGTGGGTGCCGTTCCCGTAGTCGTAGACGGTCACCGGGATCATCAGCTCGGCGAGCCGCATGACGAACTCCGCGCTCCCCACAGCGCACGCCCGCTCGGTCCCGCCGGTTTCGTCGTAGGGCGACACGTGGCCGTCGTCGAGCGGCCCCAACTCGCCGTTGCCGTACGCCACGAACAGAGCCGTGCCCTTGAGGGCCGTCCAGTCGCCCGCGAAGTAGCTCCCGCTGTACGACCCGGCGAACAGGAACATCCCCGGGTTGGCCGCTGCGTACGCGATCGACACGTCGGCGCCCGTCGAGATCCCTGCGATAGCCCGCCGGTCGTCGGCCAACCAGTTCCGCTCGAGCAGCTGGGGCAGCTCGACAAGGTGGAACTTGTACCACGCCACGATTGGGCCCGGCCCGTCAGGGGTGTATCCCGAGTCGGGCATGACGACGAGCAGGTCGGTCGGGCCGGCCAGCGTCGTGACGTCCTGAAGCTCTGACCAGCGCTTGTAGTCCCCGCTGCCACCACGGAGCAGATACAGCGCCGCCCAGCGGGTCGAGGGCTGCGCGGCGAAGTGTTTCGGGAGGAACAGCCGGACGTGCGTTGTGCCCACCATAGGCGAGTCGACGGTGAGATCCCTGATCCGGGCTGTCGAGATCGGGCTCCCGACGTCGACCAGGCAGATCGATGGGGGGTCAGCAGGACAGCCAGGCGCACCCGGGGAGACCCAGGCGGTGTGCTGCAACGTCGTCGGCGACTCCACCGCGATGATCCGGGCGCCGTCATCGGCGGGCACGCCGATGGTCGGCGGGGCCGTCGGGGTTGGCACTGGCGTCTGCGTGGGGGCGGTCGGCGTTGCGGTGGCAGCTGCGGTCGCCGTCGGCCTAGGCGTCGATACCGGGGTCGATGTCGAGGCGCCGCTGCAGCCAGATGCGACGAGTGCGATCGCGACAGTGAGGATGGCCAGCTGTCGGCTGTTCATGGTTGCGGCAACCTTTCAGGCACTTCGCGCGGCAGTCACCACTCCAATGGTGATCACGGGTTCAAGTTGTCGGCGGTCATGGCCGCGGCCGGCGCGCTGATCGGCCAGTGGGCCATCAGGAGCGGCGGCGGGCTGAGCTGCGTGGCATTGCTGCCATCGGCATCCATGATCCAGAGCCCGGTGGCGCTCGAGACGAAGATCCGTCCATCAGCGCTCCAACTGGGATCCATCGAGTTCGCATCCGACGTTACCCGCACGAGATCGGTCCCGTCCGGCCTGACCGTGTACACGTCGGCGATGAACACGACCGTGTAGCCGGTGCCCTTACCGGGATTGAGGATCGGGGCGGGCGGAGTCGTTCGCTCGAAGACGATCTGCGTGCCGTCCGGCGACCAATCCGCCGACCTGCAACAGGTGTCTTTGACGACGTCCGGGCTGATCTGATGGAGGTTCTGCCCGTCGGCATCCACGACAAAGAGGGACGCCCCTGGGAAGGGACGAGGAGGTGGCATCCCGTTGATGTCGCGGCTCGCGGGACCGTTGATGTCGTAGGGAACGTCCTGGGTGAACACGATCTGCGTGCCGTCGGGCGACCAGCGCGGGTCGTGGTCGGCGAAGCCACCGCAGTTACCGATCAGGGGCGCGTGCTGGCCGGGGAAGAGCGGGCAGTCGAGGACCGTCGTGGAGGGCAGCTCGGTGACGCGGCCAGAGGCCAGGTCGATCGTGGCCAGGTAGCTCGCGTCTCTGTCGGAGTTGACCTTTCCAGACCCCGGCTCGGGGCTCGATGACTCGGGTGGAACGAGCTTGGTGCGCACGAAGACGAGGTGCGTGCCATCGCGTGAGAACGCGGGATCGGTGTCACCCACGCAGGGCGCGACGCAGCCGGTGTCTACCAGCTGGGGAGCCTTGCCGCTCGCGTCGGTCAGGTAGAAACGAGCGGCGCCGAACATCGGGCCCAATACGGGGTCATCCCCGACGCTTGGAGCCCAAGTGAAGACCAGGCGCGTGCCGTCGGAAGACCACGCTGGTGCTTGCGGGTTTCCACCCAGGCCGGGGTTGAGCTCCTGCGCCAGGCCGGGGATGAGCTCATGGGCTCCCGTTCCGTCCATGTTGGCAATCCACAGCTGCTGGCCTGTCCGCGAGTCGCCCACGATGTATGCGAACTCGCGGGCTACAGAAGGAACGGCAGACGACGTCGTCGATGCCACCGGCGCGGACGCAGAGGGCGTCGGGCTCGAACCGACCGCCGGCGGCTGGCGAAGTCCGACCAGGTAGAGGGTAGCGCCAACGGCAACCAGTGCGAGAACGGCGGCCGCGGCCACGCGTGCGAATGTGTTCATGGTCGAGAACCTCCACGGCACGCGCGCTGGCTGCCGCTGTGGGGTCTTGTCGATCTCTTCGAGGGCAGCGTTCAGCACCCGATCGGCCAGCTCATCCGTGCCCTCGGCGAAGAAGGCACCCAGGAGGCGGTCAAGGTCACGCTGGTCGGTCATTGGGGTCGCCCTCCGGCCACCGCGACGGGGCGCTCATCGGCCTCGATGGCTGCGCGCATGGCCCGGTGGGCGTAGTGGAGTCGGGAACGGGCGGTCCCGACCGGGATGCCGAGTCGGTCGGCGATCTCGGCCGGGGCCAGGCCCAGGTAGTGGGTGAAGACCAGGATTGCCCGCTGGTCGGGCGGGAGCCGTCGGAAGCCCCGTTCGAGACGGTCGCGGTCATCGACCGACATCGCCTCGTCCGGCCCGGCCGGCCCGTCAACCGGCAGGACGCGGATGTTCGCGCTCCATGACCGCCAGCGGCGCGCTTCGGCGTAGCTGGCGTTGACGAGCAGGCGTTGCAGCCAGGCTTCGAAACGGGCCGGGTCGCGGAGGCTCGGCAGTTCGCGCCAGGCGATCACCAGGGTCTGCTGCACGGCGTCCTCGGCCCTTCCGACATCCCGGAGGATCCGTTGGGCGATCCGCATGAGCCGGTCACCGTGCGTGCGAGCCAGGATGGCGAATGCGTCCCGGTCACCGCGCTGGGCCCGCTCGACGAGGTCGCGATCCAACCGATCGTCCTTCCCTGGCGTGCATCGGGCACGCCTTCCGATGTACTGAGTCGCGCAGGTGGGTCAGCGTTCAATCGCGGAGACGACGCCCGGGCACGCGGGTGTTGGCAGCAACCATCAGTCAGGAGCCAAAGGTCGGGAAGTGCCGTTCGGCCCCGGCCTTCCCTGGCCGTACAATCGAGGCCCACACGACTTCACCCATCGGCCTCGCTGCCGCCCCACAAGGAGCCTCCCACCGTGACCATCGCCACCAGCAGCTACAAGAACCTGATCGGCGGCCGATGGGTCGCGGCGCAATCGGGCAAGACCTTCGACAGCGTCAGCCCGGCGAATCACGAGGAGGTCATCGGGACGTTCCCGGCGAGCGGCCCGGCCGACGTGGACGCCGCGGTGGCAGCGGCGAAGGCCGCCTTCCCGGCCTGGTCCCTCATGCCGGCGCCGAAGCGCGGCGAGATCCTGTTCAAGGTGG
>JBGQCU010000090.1:0-7727 GCA_041495495.1 Candidatus Limnocylindria bacterium | reverse complement strand
GCACCAACCCACCGTTAGATCGGACGCCGCATGATCGCCCAACTGACCCGGCGCACGTCCAGTCCAATCGGGCCGATGGCCTTCCTTGCGGTGGCCCTGGTCCTGGCCTCCTGCGCCGCCGCCGCGTCGCCGACGCCAACGCCCTCCCCGACCCAGTCGCCAACTCCATCCCCGACCCTCGAACCGACGCCCTCGCCCACCCCCGCGACTGTCGGAATCTCCGTGGCCGCGCAGGCCTATCTCGTTCCGCTCGCCGGCTACGAGTACGTGGCGCTCCCCACATCGGTTGAGCAGCAGGCTGTCGCCGGACTCCAGAGCGACCTGGTCCGCGATTACTTCAAGGGCTACGCCATCCAATCGGTGACCAGGGATGGGGCCGGGCAGGCGGTGGCCTGGGTGCTCGACATGCAGCCGTCATACCTGGCGCTGCCCGGATTCATGGAGGGCGTCGTGGCTGGCATGGCCGGCACGACCAACGCAACCACGCAGCAGATCACGCTGGCTGGGCAGGCCGCCTACCAGCTGGTGACGCCGACGCAGCAGTTCGTGGCGTGGCAGACCGGCTCGTTCATCGTGGTGGTCTTCGGCGCTGACCTCGCGCCTGTGACCGCCGTTGCCACCGCCCTCATCGAGGCGCACGCCTAGGAACGGCTCGCACCGAAACGCCCCGCCGCGGCTGCGACGGGGCGCTTTCATCGGTCTGAAGTTCAGCGGCGCGAGGTCACATTCCCGGAAGCGTGAGCTCCCCTTCGGTGACATCTGCGGACGGCGGGGCGGTCAACGTGACCGACTCGTCGAACTTGCTGAATCTGAGCGTGACGCTGAACGTGCCGACGGTGTCGCTCGCCACGTCGGTCGAGATCTCGGTCAGGTACAGCTTCTCCTGGTCGAAGAGCAGGTTCAGCACCAGGGCGTCGCCGAAGATCGTCGACGGATCCATGGAGGCCACCGCACCGGCATCGTTCATCAGGCTCGACGGAACCGAGACGCTGACCTGGTAGCACTGGCGGTCGCCACAGGCCACATCAGCCAGCTTCTTGGTCACCACTCCGTCCTTGGCCAGGAAGTCCTTGACGTCCTTGACCATGGATGAAGTATCGAGCGAGGCGGATGGCGCGGCGCTCCCACCGGTGATGCTGTTCGTCTGGTGCGACCACTTGTCACCGGTCATGCTCGTCTTGAGGTACAGGTCCTGGCCGATGACCAGCACCTCGCCGGTCAGGCCCAGGAAGGCCGGAACGGCGAAGGTGAGATGGGCCTGCTTGCCGGGGATGTCGACATCGGCCTCGAGGGTGGTCGAATCGAGCTTGAACGAGCCACCCGAGCCGGGCGCCTTGAAGGTGCCGCTGAGGGCGAGCGAGACGTGGAAGCTCTTCAGATTGGTGGTCGCCTCGAGCCCCTTGGTGATGATCTCCTTGGGGTCGGTGAGCGCGGCCGCGCCCTTGCACGCGGAGAGCACAACCAGCATCACGACCATGACGGGTGCGAGTCTGCGGAGCACGAGCGGCCCCTCCCTGCGTTGGATTGATGAGCAGGATACGCCCTCCGGGGGCGCATGGCGCTGCACCGATGGTCCTGCCCCTCGGCATTCCCCTCTGGCGTCGACTACCGTAGGCCCGATGCGCCGCGTGCAACGGACCGCCCAGATCGACGCCCCGCCGGCCGAGGTGTACGCCTTCCTGACCGATCCGGCCAACCTGCCGCGCTGGCAGACGGGGATCGTCGCCGCCGAGCGCACCTCTCCCCCGCCGACCGCGGTCGGCTCGACGGCGCGGGTCGTGCTCGAGATGATGGGCCAGCGCGTCACCGCCGAGATCAAGGTCCGCGAGGCCGATCCCGACCGGAGGCTCGTGCTCGCCACCAGCGTGAGCGGCATCGGGATCGTGGCGACCCTGGAGCTGGAGGCGCACGACGGCGGCACGCAGATCACGCTCGCCTCGGAGGTGCGCGCCGAGAACATCTTCATGGCGCCGATCGAGGGGATGGTGACCGATGCCGCCGAGCGCGACCTGGACGCCAGCCTGGCTCGGCTCCGCGCCGCGCTGACGGCCACGCCGGACCAATGAGGAAGCCATCTCCCGACCCTGTGCTATCCTCCGGCCCGAACGCGATGACGCGGGAGCAGTAGGCGTCCGCCTCGATCCGCAGCGAGCCGGGATGGTGCAAGCCGGCGATCGGAGAGGCCCCGAACTCGCCCGCCGAGCAGCCGGTCACCCGGCCGGGATGGCGTCCGATAGCAGCGCCGATGAGTGGACCGACGTGGGGTTGTAGCTCAGCTGGGAGAGCACCTGCATGGCATGCAGGGGGTCGGGGGTTCGAGTCCCCCCAGCTCCACCACCCCAGATCGGTCAAGTCAGCGTGGTACCGCGAAGGCCCCCCTTCGTCCTGACGAGGCGGGGGCTTTGTTATGAGGATGGCGTGGCCAGCATGACGATCATCGAGGGCCAGGCGCGGACGGCCATCGACGGCCGCCGCTGGACGCTGCGCCCCGCCCGCCCGACCGATGCGCGACCGCTGGCCACCCTCTTCGCAGCGGTCCGCCGCGAGGGGCGATGGCTCGTCACTCCGGCCACGGCGGTCAGCGAGCCGTCGGAGGCCTTCTACATCGGCGAGATGATCCGCGAGCCCAACAGCCTGGCCCTGGTGGCCGAGGCCAGCGGCGAGGTGGTCGGCAACGTCCTGGTCAGCGTCGAGCGGAGCGTGGTGAGCGACCACGTCGGCACCCTGTCGATCTGCGTGGCCGACGGCTGGCGCGACGTGGGGATCGGCTCGGCGCTGGTCGCCGCGGCCCAGGAATGGGCCTGCGAGCGCGGCCTGGCCAAGGTGGCGCTGGGCGTCTTCCCGGACAACGAGCGGGCGATCGCCGTCTACGAGCACGCCGGCTTTGAGCGCGAGGGGCTGCGTCGGCGGCAGTACCGGGTGCCCGGCGGCGCCTATCGTGACGAGGTGCTGATGGCCTGGTTCCCATCGGAGGCCGGCGACTCATGACCGATCGCGGCGAGCGCTTCGACCCGCGGACTTACGAGCCTGGCTGGCGCGAGCGGTGGGCCGCGGACGACCTGTATCGGGCCGATGACGCCGACCCGCGGGCCAAGCACTACCTGCTGACCATGTATCCATACCCGTCGGGCGACCTGCACATCGGCCATTGGTATGCCGCCACCGGCCCCGACATCGTGGCCCGCATGCGACGCATGCAGGGCCGCAACGTCATGTTCCCGATGGGCTTCGACTCGTTCGGTCTGCCGGCAGAGAACGCGGCGATCGACCGCGGCGTGCACCCCGCGGAATGGACCGCCTCCAACATCGATCGGATGCGGGCCCAGTTCCGAACGATGGGCTGCATGTTCGACTGGAGCCGCGAGGTGGTCACCAGCGACCCGGAGTACTACCGCTGGACGCAGTGGCTCTTCGTGCAGTTCTTCAAGGCCGGGCTGGCGTATCGGGCCATGGCGCCGGTCGACTGGTGTCCCAAGGACCAGGTGGTCCTGGCGCGCGAGCAGGTGGAGGGCGCCGACCGCCATTGCTGGCGCTGCGGCACGCCGGTCGTCAAGCGCGACCTGGAGCAGTGGTTCTTCCGCACCACGCGCTACGCGGATGAGCTGCTCGACTTCACCCAGATCGACTGGCCGGAGCCGATCCGCCTGATGCAGACCAACTGGATCGGTCGCTCGGAGGGCGCCGAGATCGACTTCGCGGTGGAGGCCGATGGAGTCGCGCCGATCCGTGTCTTCACCACCCGCCCCGACACCGTCTTCGGCGCGACCTTCATGGTGCTGGCTCCCGAGCATCCGTCGGTGGCGACGCTGACCGCGCCCGACCGGGCCGAGGAGGTTTCGGCCTACACGGCGGCGGCGCGGCGCGAGACGGAGATCGAGCGCATGAGCGCCGAGCGCGAGAAGGCGGGCGTCTTCATCGGTGCGTTCGCCGTCAACCCCATGACCGATGAGCGGATCCCGATCTGGATCGCCGACTACGTGCTGCCCGGCTACGGCACCGGCGCGATCATGGGCGTCCCCGCGCACGACGAGCGCGACTATGCCTTTGCGGTCCGCTACGACCTGCCGATCCGCTACGTGGTGCTGCCGCGCGGCGGCGAGGCGCCGGTCGGCAAGGCACTCGTGGCGCACACCGACGACGAGGTGCTGGTCGCCTCCGGCGACTTCAGCGGCATGACCGCGGCCGACGGGATCGCAGCGATCACCGAGGAGCTGGCCGAGCGCGGGCAGGGAGCGGCGTCGGTCACCTACAAGATTCGCGACTGGCTGATCAGCCGGCAGCGGTACTGGGGCGCCCCCATCCCGATCGTGTACTGCCCCGAGCACGGTCCGCAGCCGGTGCCGGAGGACAACCTCCCGGTGCTGCTGCCGCACGATGTCGACTTTGCGCCGACCGGGGTCAGCCCGCTCCAGTCGAACGAGGAGTTCCTGGCGGCCAGCTGCCCGGTCTGCGCCGGCCCGGCACGGCGCGAGACGGACACGATGGACACCTTCGTCGACTCGTCGTGGTACTTCCTGCGCTACTGCGCGCCGAAGGAGGATGGGTTCGCGTGGGATCCGGCAGCGGTGGCGCACTGGATGCCGGTCGACCTGTACACCGGCGGCGCCGAACACGCGGTGCTGCACCTGATGTACGCCCGCTTCTTCGTCAAGGCGCTGCGCGACATGGGGCTGCTGGCCTTCGACGAGCCGTTCCTGGCGCTCCGCAACCAGGGACAGATCCTGGGCGCCGATCACCACCGCATGAGCAAGTCGCGCGGCAACGTCGTCAACCCCGACGACCTGACATCGCGGTTCGGCTCGGACACGGTGCGTTGCTTCCTGATGTTCATCGGGCCGTGGGACCAGGGGGGGCCCTGGAACCCGTCGAGCATCGAAGGCGTGCATCGCTTCCTGGGCCGGGTCTGGGCGGTGGCGCAGCCGGACAGTGGCGGGCACCCGCGACAGATCCCCGGCATGCCGCTCGAGAGCGGTGTCTGGCCGCCCGGCAGCAGCGCGCCGCCAGCTGACCAGGAGCTGGCAACCCTCGAGGGAGGGATGCGCGCGCTGCGGCAGGCCACCCATCGGACCATCCAGGACGTGAGCGAGGACTACGCCGGGTTCCACTTCAACACGGCGCTTTCCAAGCTGATGGAGCTGACTAACGCGCTTGGAGCCGCGCGCGACGAGGGCCTGGCCTTGACCGATGCCTACACCGAGGCGCTCGAGACGCTCCTGCTCCTGCTGGCGCCGATGGCGCCGCACATCACCGAGGAGCTGTGGTCGCGACTGGGCGGGGCGTACAGCATCCACCAGCAGGCCTGGCCGGCCTTCGACCCGGGGCTGGCAGCGGCAGAGATGATCGAGCTGCCGGTGCAGGTCGACGGCAAGCTGCGCGATCGGCTGGTGGTGGCTCCAGATACCGCACCAGAGGAGATCGAGCGGCTGGCGCTGGCCAGCGAGCGGGTGCAGGCCTACCTGAAGGGGCGAGCGCCACGCAAGGTGGTGCAGATCCCGGGGCGGCTGGTCAACGTGGTGACCCCGGGAGACTCGCCCGGCTGACGTTCGGTGATCCGGCGGTAAGCCGCGGGTAAGGGCTCCAGCCCTACGCTGCGCGTCCTGCTTCCGGAGTCCGGCGTCGAGTGCCCGGACGCCGGGCTTCGGACAGGGCATTCACCCCGCTCGCCTCCCGCGACGGGAGGAGCGCCCGTGACGATCGGTGACCGGATCGCGGTGGCCGCGCTGACGACCGCCCTGGTAGCGGTGGGGCTGGGCGCGTGGCTGGTGCTGGCGGTTGGGGCGAGCGCGGTGCCGAGCAGCGACCAGCTGCTGGACCCGTTCGGCAGCGCCTCCGCCGCGGTGGCCCCGGTTGAGCCAGATCTCCTCGTCATCGATGTCGAGGGCGCGGTTGTGCGGCCGGGGATCATCGAGCTGCCAACGGGGGCCCGCGTGGCGGACGCGATCCAGGCTGCCGGGGGATACGCGCCGGAGGCCGATCTCGCCGCAACCGCGGCGCAGGTCAACCTGGCGGCGGTGGTTCGTGACGGGCAGCAGATTGTGGTGCCGGTCATCGGGGCGACGCCGAGCAATGGCGGCTCCAGCGGCACAGGCGGAACGTCGGGCGGCCTGGTGGACCTCAACTCGGCGAGCCCCGAGGCGCTCGACACCTTGCCGGGGATCGGTCCCGCCACGGTCCAGAAGATCGTTGCTGCGCGGACCGATCAGCCGTTCGGCTCGCTCGATGAGCTGGTGACGCGCAAGGTGCTGACCAATGCCCAGCTGGACAAGATCCGCGACCTGGTCACCGTCGGCTGACCGGCGGCCGGCCCGATGGCGACCCGCCTCGCGCTCCCCGGTGCGCTCGCCGGCCTGGTGCTGGGGATCCTCGCCGCCGATTCCCGCGCGGCACCCGCTGCTCTGCTCGTGGCTGCGCTGGCCATCGCCGCCACGGTCGCCCTGGCGCTGGGGCGCCGGCCGACTATCGCGATCGCCGCGGCCGCCCTGGCAGCTGGCCTGGCGCTGGGCGCCTGGCGCGGGGCGGCCATCGCTCTTCCGGCGGGGCCAGGGAGCGTCTCCGGGCTGATCGGCCACGGTGAGCTGCGACTGGTCGGCACGGTGGTCGACGACCCACGGCCGCGCGGTTCGTCGCAGCAGGTCGTGCTCGAGGAGCTCGTGGCGGCCACTGCCGAGGGTTCCGGTCACGCAGTGCGCGGCCGCCTGCTCGCCACGCTGCCGCGATCCCTCTCAGTGGCCGTCGGTCAGCAGGTCTCGATGGTCGTCACGGTCGAGGCCCCGGCCGCGTTCGACGGATTCGACTACCCCGCCTACCTGGCTCGGCAGGGAATCGGCGGACTCGTGCGGGTGCGCGAGGCACGCATCCTCGAGGGCCCTTTGCGGGTCGGGCCGGCGGAGATCGCTGCCGCCGCCCGTCGCTGGCTGCTCGACGGGCTGAACGAGATGGTGCCCGAGCCGGAGGCGGCGCTCGGCGCGGGCATCCTGCTCGGGGTGCGGAGCAGCATCGCGCCCGAGATCGCGAACGCCTTCGCCATCGCCGGCCTGACCCACGTGGTCGCCATCTCGGGCTGGAACATCGCCATCGTGGCGGCGATCGTCGGGTCGATGGCTCGTCCCCTCGAGGAGCGGCGGGGCGGGCGGTGGCTTGCTCCGGGGGCCGCAGGGGCCACAATCGCTGGGTACGTGCTCCTGACCGGGGCGTCGCCCTCCGTCGTGCGGGCCGCGCTCATGGCCGGCGCGATGATGGTCGCCCGGTTGGGCGGCTCTCGCGCGCACGCTGCATCAGCACTTGGCCTCGCCGCCCTTGCGATGCTGATCCTGGCCCCGGCGGTGCTGTGGGACGTCGGCTTCCAGCTGTCGGCGCTGGCCACCGGGGGCCTGATCCTGTTCGCGGCGCCGATCGAGGCGCGCCTGGCGCGATGGCCGGGGTGGCTGCGCGAGCCGGTGGCGCTGACACTGGCCGCGCAGCTCGCCACCCTGCCGGTGGTGGTCGGCAGCTTCGGGCGGCTGTCCCTGATCGCGCCGGTCGCAAACGTGCTGGTCGTTCCGCTGGTGCCGATGGTCATGCTCCTGTGCGGCATCGCCGCGCCGCTGGGGGCGATCGCGAACAGCCTGCACCTGCCACTGCTGACGGATGCGGCGCGGTGGGCCCTGGGCGGGGCGGCCTGGCTGCTGTTGCGCGCCATGATCGTGACCGGGCAGGCCGCCGCGTCGGTGCCGCTGGCGGCGTTGCCG
>JBGQCU010000089.1:0-8006 GCA_041495495.1 Candidatus Limnocylindria bacterium | reverse complement strand
GGGGCGGCTGCGTGATGCCGGCCCGGCGCTGCTGGCAGCCGGCCCCGGCCTCGATGGAGCCCCAACGGACCCCGCGATGGCGACCCTCCTGGCGACCGCGAAGCGGGCGTCCCTGGGCGACCGGGCGAGCGCGGGTGCGCGCCGGGATCCGCCCCGCCTACCGCAGGGTCGACACCTGCGCCGGCGAGTTTCCGGCCGAGACGCCCTACTTCTACTCGTCGCACACCGTCCCGGAGGTGGCGCCGCCGACCGAGCGGCGCAGCGTGATCGTGGTCGGCTCCGGACCGATCCGGATCGGGCAGGGGATCGAGTTCGACTACTGCTCCGTTCGTGCCGCGTGGGCGATCCGCGAGATGGGGCTCGACGCGGTGGTCATCAACAACAACCCCGAGACGGTGTCGACCGACTACGACGCCTGTTCGCGGCTCTACTTCGAGCCGCTGGACGCCGAGAGCGTGCTGGATGTCATTGACCACGAGCGGGCGCTGACCGGCGAGCCGCCGCACGTGGTGCTCACCTTCGGCGGCCAGACGGCGATCGACCTGGCCAAGGAGCTGGCCTATGCCGACGTGCCGATCGCTGGCCTGACGGCCGAGGCGATCGAGCTGACCGAGGATCGCGAGCGCTTCGCCGCGCTGCTCGACGAGCTGGGCATCGAGGGGCCGCGCGGTCGGGTGGCCGCCGATGAGGGGGAGCTGCGGGCCGTGCTGGCGGAGATCGGCCTGCCGGCCATCGTGCGGCCATCGTGGGTCATCGGGGGCCGCGGCATCGCCGTGCTGGGTGGCGAGGCCGACCTGGCGGCCCTCCTGGCCACCGAGATCGGCTGGCCGCTGCGGGTGGACGGCATGGTGGAGGGGATCGAGCTGGACGTCGATGTGATCAGCGACGGACGCAACTGGTGCGTGCCCGGCATCCTCGAGCAGATCGACCCGCCCGGCGTGCACTCGGGTGACTCGGTGGCGGTGCTCCCCCCGCAGCGTACCCCGAGGGCCGTCCAGGAGCGCGCGGCCGAAATCGCCGGCCGGATAGCCTTGCGGCTCGGCGTGCGCGGCATGCTGAACGTGCAGATGATCGTGGCCGGCGAGCGGGTGGTGGTCATCGAGGCCAACCCACGCGCCAGCCGCACGGTCCCGATCGTAGCCAAGGCGACCGGGCGGGACGTGGTGGCTGCCGCCGTGCGCTGTGCCCTGGGGGCGACCCTGGAGGAGGTGGGATGGGCGCCCGGCCTGGCGCTCGACGCCGCGCAGGTCGCGGTCAAGACGCCGATCGGCTCACTGTGGCGGCTACCGGGAGTCGATGCGGCCCTGGGGCCCGAGATGCGCTCGACCGGCGAGGTGCTGGGCCTGGCCCCTGATTACGCAGGAGCAATGGCAGCCGCCGAGGCGGCAGCCTCGGCACATCGCTAGCGGCGACGCTGCGGTGCCGCCCCCTTGCGCGCACCTGGCTCGGCCAGGCGCCGACGCAGGTAGCCGCCGTAGAAGCCCGCGAGCGCGCCGATCCCAGCCTGCATGGCCCCGTTGGCTGCCAGGAACTGGGCGATGAGGCCGACGCTAGGCCCGGCCGGCCCCTGCAGGAAGTGCTTGAGGCCGCCTGACAGGTCCAGCGCGGCCTGCGGGACGAAGGGCTGGTCGAGCAGGCTACCCAGGCTCAGGGCCGGCGCCGTCACGGCGGTGTAGACCACGTACCCGGCGTAGATGAGGTAGCCCACGACCGCCGCCACGAAGCCATACAGCCACGGGCGCTGCCAACCCAGCCAGCCGGCGGCAACCAGCGCACCGAAGGACACGAAGGCCGCGATCGTCCCGGGCAGCGAACCCGCCAATTGGACCGACAGCAGGTATGAGATCGCCCAGACGGCGCCCATCCCGACGCCGGCGATCAGGTTGCGCGGAATCAGCCACAGGCTGGAGACGACGAAGCTGAACCGCCCGGCGTACGTGAAGCCGCGCAGGGGCTCCGATTTTCCCGGCAGCGGCGGGGCCGGGGGGAAGAAGCGCTGGAGGAGCGGCGTGCCGGCCCGTCGGGCCGGCGCCGCGGTTTCTGGCTCCTCGTCCTCCTGCTCGGCAGACTGGCCCTGGGCGGCGAGGCGCGTGCGTCGACGAGCCTCGGCTCGTCGCTCGGCATCACGTCGCGAGGCGCTCTTCTTGGGCATTGGGCCGCGATTGTACGTGAAGCACCACGGCACACCGTCGCGTCCAGCCGAGTAAGCCGCCGCTAATGGACCGATAAGGATCGGCCTGCCATCCTGCCGCGGCCTGCACGCCTCCCGCCATCGAGGTGTGCCGTGCCCGTTGCCCCGTCCTTCGCCCTCGCCGCTCGTCGCCTGTTCGCCGCGTTGGCCTCCATCGGGCTGCTCGCGCTGGCGATCGACCATGCCGTCGCGGTCCCGCTGGCGGGCGATGCTGCTGGCCCGGCCGCGCTCGTGGCGGGCGTGACGCCCGGCCATCTCGTGGTCAGCGAGGTGATGACCGGCGGGGCCGGCGCCTTGGACGAGTTCATCGAGCTGTACAACCCCACGTCCGCCTCCCTGCCGCTCGAAGGCCTGGAGGTCGTGTACGTGACCGCCACCGGGGCGACCGTCACCCGCAAGGCGGCGTGGACGGCGGGTGCGACCGGCCTGCCGGCGGGCGCTCATCTCCTGATCGCGAACTCGGCCGGCGTCTTCGCCGGCCTCGCGGACGTCTCATATGCGAACGGACTGGCGGCGACCGGGGGCAGCGCCGCGCTCCGAGTCCAGGGGGCTGCCACCGCCATCGACGCGGTCGGCTGGGGCACGACGGCAAGCTCCTGGCTCGAGACCCGAGCGGCCCTTGCCCCTGCCGCTGGCAGCAGCCTGGAACGGTTGCCCGGCGGAATCGCCGGCTCCGGCCAGGACACCGATGACAACCTCGTCGACTTCGTCATCCAGCCGATCCCCGACCCGCAGAACAGCGGGTCGCCCCCCATCCCGTTTGCGACGCCGACTCCGCTTCCCACCGTGTCTCCCGGCCCGACGCCGACGCCGAACGCCAGCGCCACGGCGGAGCCCACGCTCGAGCCAACCGTCGAGCCAACCGTGGAGCCCACGGTCGAGCCCACGGCAAGCGAGTCATCGGTGGCCACCCCTTCGCCTGCGGAGTCCGCCAGCCCGATTCCAACGGAGACCGCCACCGCAACCCCTACCCCAACGCCGACTCCAAGCCCGATCTCGATCGCGACTGCTCGCTCGCTGCCGGACGGGAGCGTCGTCACCGTCGAAGGCGTCGCGCTGACGGGCAGCGACTTCACCGATGGCGGCGGCTACCTCGTGGACGCCAGCGCAGGCATCGCCGTGCTGCTGAGCGATGGCAGCTTCAGCCGCGGCCAGCTGCTACGCATCACCGGCACGCTGGATGACCGCTATTCGCAGCGCACGATCCGCTCGTCAGCGGGCCAGATCACGTTGGTTGGGGCGGGCAGCGAGCCGCTGCCCGCGGATGCGGACACGGGATCGATCGGCGAGGCATTCGAGGGCAGCCTCGTGGAGCTCACCGGCATCATTGCCAGCTCGGCCACCACGCTCAGCACCGGGCTGGCCTGGGATGTCGATGATGGGAGCGGTGTGATCCGCGTCGTGGTCGGCACCGCCACCGGCATCGACACGTCCGGGTTGGTGCGCGGCGCGGGCCTGACGCTGATCGGCGTTGTCGGTCAGCGAGACTCGAGCGGCAGCGGGACATCCGGGTTCCGGGTCCAGCCGCGCGACCCGGTCGACATCATCGGTCTCGAACCGCCGGCGACTCCAAGCCCATCTCCGAGCCCAACGCCCGAGCCGACCGCGACGGCGACCTCCACCCCCAGCCCGATGCCGACCGCAAGCGCATCGGCTTCGGCGACGGCAAGCGCGACGCCCTCACCGACCGCCACGCCCACCGGCGCGCCGCTGGTCTCCATCGGGGAGGCGCGCGCCGCCGCGACCGGCACCCACCTGCGCATCCGCGGCGTGGTCACGGCCCAGTCCGGCCTGCTCGAGGCGGGCAGCGCGGTGGTGGAGGACTCAACCGGGGCCATCCTGATCCGGATGGGAGCCAAGGCGGGGAGCCTGGCGCTCGGCCAGTTCGTGGAGCTGGATGGGATCCGATCCACCAAGGCCGGCATGCTCAGCCTTCGCGTTGCCAGGCCGCCCGTGCGCATCGGTGTCCAAGCCGATCCCGAGCCCCTTCGTCGCGCCACCGGGGCGCTCGGTGAGGCCGTCGAGGCGCGGCTGGTGATCGCCCGCGGCGTGGTCAGCACCACGGTCAGCCGGCCGCGGGGCGGGGCCGTCTCGTTCGCGATCGACGATGGGTCCGGCCCGATCCGGGTCACCATCGCGCCGCGCTCGGGGATCGCCACCGGCGCGATCAAGCGCGGCGCGTGGCTCGAGCTGCGCGGCGTGCTCGGCCAGGAGACGACCAGCAAGGCCCCCCTGAGCGGATATCGCCTCTGGTCACGGATCGCGGGCGACCTGCGCGTGATCGCTGCCCCGGTGACCACCGTCGCGGGCAGGACGCCGTGCTGCGCGGCCGTCAGCCATCCGAGCGCGCCTCCGCTGGTCGGCGGACTGCTCGCTGACGCTGTTCAGGGCGACCTCGCCCAGAAGTCGGCCGGCACCACGCCCACGCTCGTCCGCCCACAGCCAACGACAGCTCCGGCGCCGACGACGACGAGCACCGGGCCGCGGACCGACGCGAGTCACGCACCGAAGGCGGCGGGGCTGGTCGTCTCAGGCATGGGACTCGCCGCGCTGGCAGCCCTGGTGGCCTGGTTTGGGCGCCGCGGGCGACCCGGCGGCGCGACGTCGAGCGATGAGCTGGCTCCGGGCGTGCCCGAAACCGAGGCCACGCCACCGGTCCCGCACCTCTCCCTGCTGCGGATCGAGGTGGCGGACGCTCCGGAGGAGCGGCGTATACTCCCGCCGACCTGACGGTCCACGCTCGCACCGAGGAGCACGCCGAGGCCTTGACCGATCTCTCGCGAGCCGACGCGCCGCGCACCGGCGACCGCCAGTACCACATCGCGCTGGAGCGGGGGGAGCTGGCCGAGTACGTCCTGCTGGTCGGCGATCCCAGTCGCGTCGCGAAGGTCTCGGAGCGCTTCGACTCGGTCGAGCTGAACCGCAGCAACCGCGAGATCACCACCGCAACCGGCTCCTATCGGGGCATGCGGCTGTCGGTCATGTCGACCGGCATGGGCTCCGACAACGTCGAGATCGTGCTCGCCGAGGTGATGGAGATCACCGATCGGGCCACCTTCATTCGCATCGGATCGTCCGGCGCGCTGCAGCCGGAGATCGCCCCTGGCGACCTGATCGTGTCGATCGGGGCGGTCCGGCTCGAGAACACCACCGACTTCTACGTGCATCCCGGCTACCCCGCCATCGCCCATCGGGACGTGGTCTGGGCGCTGGAGGCGGCCTGCCTGGCGACGGGTGCGCCGTACCACATGGGGATGACCGCGACGGCGAGCGGCTTCTACGCTCCGCAGGGAAGGGCGATGCGCACGCTCCCGGTTCGCTATCCTGATCTTGCGGAGGAGCTCCGCCGCCAACGAGTCGCCAACTTCGAGATGGAGTCGTCGGCACTCTTCGTGCTGGCAGGTCTCGCGGGGTTGCGGGCGGGGACGGTGTGCGCGGCCTACGCACAGCGCGTCGATGGGACGTTTCTGGAAGGAGCGGCAAAGGAGGCCGCGGAGGCACGCTGTATCGATGTCGGACTGTCCGGCATCCACCTGCTCTGGGAGATCGACAACGGAGACGAAGGAGATCACCACGCACGCTGGTCAGCCTTGATCGGCGGGCGGGGCGGGGAGCGTTAAGCAAGTCCGGTTCCCATGCCGGCACACAAGGAGGCACCTCACCGATGGCGACCAATGGCTACTGCGTCAAGTGCAAGGCCAAGCGCGACATGAAGGGCGAGCACAAGATCACCATGAAGAACGGCAAGCCTGCCACCCAGGGCATCTGCCCGGTGTGCGGCACCAAGATGTTCAAGATCGGCGGCTGACACCGATTCTGCCGTTCTGATCAGTCGCGCGAGTCCCGCTCGCAGCGGCTGAATACCAAGCGCGTCGGCCGCTCGGTCGCGCGTCGTCGGGAGACCGATGGCCGCCGCCGAGCGGCCGATTCCATGCTCGGCCGCTACAATGACGGCCTGTGGATACGCTCGCCGGCCGGTCGATCCTGGCGATCGACCTAGGCGGAACGCAGATCCGCGCCGCGCATGTCAGCCCCGACCTTGTCGTCTCGTGCCGTCGTGCCGTGGAGACCCGTGACGAGGAGGGCGTGGAGGCTGTGATCGATCGGATCTGCGCCGTCGTCGGTGCCGTGCGCTCCGACGCGCAGCGCGCCGGCCTGGCCGACCCGGTGGGGATCGGCATCTCCTCGCCCGGCCCCCTCGACCCCTGGCGCGGCGTGGTCATCGCGCCGCCCAACCTCGCCGGGTGGCGGGACGTGCCGCTCGCCGAACGGGTCGAGGCGGCCCTTGAGCTGCCCACCTATCTGGAGCGTGATACCAACGCCGCCGTGATGGCCGAGTGGCGCTACGGCGCCGCCCGGGGCGCCGACGACGTCATCTACGTCACCGTCTCGACCGGGATCGGCGGCGGCCTGGTGGTCAACGGCCAGCCGCTGATCGGGAAGGACGGCACCGCCGGCGAGATCGGCCACCTGACGGTCGAGATCGAGGGACCGCTGTGCGGCGACGGCATGCCCGGCCACGTGGAGGCGATCGGTTCCGGCAAGGCGATCGCCCGCGAGGGTCGGGCGCTGCTCGAGCGGGGCGAGGCGCCCGGCCTGGCTGCCCTGGCAGCCGACGCGACCGTCGACGCCGAGCTGGTGGCGCGTGCGGCCGACGAGGGCGACGCGGCCAGCCAGGCGGTGCTGGATCGCGCCTGGCAGGCGATCGGCGCGATGTGCGCCGGGCTGGTCAACGCATTGAACCCCGAAGTGATCGTGCTGGGCGGCAGCATCGCCCTGCATCGGCCTGAACTCCGCACCGCGGTGCGCGCCGAGATCGATCGGCGCGCCTTTCCGGCACCCGCGCGGCGAGTGCGCGTCGAGATGGCGCAGCTCGCCGACGACGTGTCGCTGATCGGCCTGCTGCCGATCGTCAACGAACGAATGACGGACCCGTCCTATGCGAAGGAGCTCTCGTGACCCGCATCGGCATCAATGGCTTCGGCCGCATCGGCCGCCAGACCCTGAAGGCCATCCTGGAGCGCCATCCAGACACGCTCGAGGTGGTGGCCATCAACGACCTGGCGCCGACCGCCACCAACGCGCACCTGTTCAAGTACGACTCGACCTACGGCCGCTTCCACGGCGAGGTGACCCACACCGACACGGAGATCGGGGTGGACGGTCACGCCATCCGTGCATTCAGCGAGAAGGACCCCGCCGCGCTGCCGTGGAAGGATCTGGGCGTCGAGATGGTGGTCGAGTCGACCGGCATCTTCACCGATGCGACCCGGGCCCACGCCCACCTGGACGCCGGCGCGCGCAAGGTGATCATCACCGCCCCGGCCAAGAACGAGGACGTGACCCTGGTGCTGGGCGTGAACGAGGGCGTCTACGACCCGGAGAAGCACCACATCGTCAGCAACGCCTCGTGCACCACCAACGGCCTGGCGCTGCCGGCCAAAGTGATCTGGGACTCGTTTGGGATCGAGCGCGGGCTGATGACCACCGTGCACTCGTACACCAACGATCAGAACGTGCTCGACGTCTACCACAAGGACCTGCGCCGGGCCCGATCCGCCGGCCAGAACATCATCCCCACCACCACCGGCGCGGCAAAGGCCCTGGCCCTGGTGATCCCCGGGCTGAAGGGCCGCTTCGACGGCTTCTCGCTGCGCGTGCCGACCGCCACGGTGAGCATCATCGACTTCGTGGCCGTTACGTCCCGGCCGGTCACCGCGGAGACCGCGAACGCGGCGCTCGTTGCCGCCAGCGAGGGCCCGATGCGCGGCCTGCTCGGCGTGAGCACCGAGGAGCTGGTGAGCACCGACTTCCG
>JBGQCU010000088.1:0-8041 GCA_041495495.1 Candidatus Limnocylindria bacterium | reverse complement strand
ACGGCGCCGACCGATCGGTCTCCGCTCATCGGCCTATTAGACTGCGCCGCATGCCCACGGTGAAGGCGCGCTACGGCCACACCAACCTGGTCGCGCGTGACTGGCAGCGCCTGGCTGCGTTCTACAGCGACCTGTTCGGCTGCATCCCGGTCCCGCCCGAGCGCGACTATCGAGGCCCGCTTCTCGAGGCCGGCACCGGGATCGCAGGCTCCGGCATGCGTGGCCTCCACATGCGCCTGCCGGGGCACGGCGCCAACGGGCCCACGCTGGAGATCTACACCTACGATCGCGAGGAGGCGCCGCTGCCACCGGCCGCCAATCGACCGGGATGGGGCCACATCGCGTTCGCCGTGGACGATGTGGCGGCCGCGCGGGCCGAGGTGCTTTCCGCCGGCGGATCTCCAGTCGGCGAGGTCGTCACGGTGCAGACCGCCGACGGGCGGCGCGTTACCTGGTGCTACGTCACCGATCCGGAGGGGAATATCGTCGAGCTGCAGGCCTGGAGCGATGGCGCATGACCGGGCCGCCGCACGTCGACCTGCTGATCACCGGCGGCTCGCTGGTGGATGGCAGCGGTGCCCTGGCCCGACCGGGGACAGTGGCAAGCCTGGACGGCCACCTGCACCTTGGCGACGTCGCGTGGCGACCGTCCGCCGCCCGCAGCGTTGAAGCCACCGGCATGGTCGTCGCCCCCGGCTTCATCGACCTGCACTCCCACGGCGGCCTCGTCATCCTGGCGGACCCTCGACACGAGCCGAAGGTACGCCAGGGAGTGACGACCGAGGTGATCGGGGTCGACGGCAATGGCTACGCTCCGTTCCACCATCGTCAGGACCTCCTCGACTTCGTGGAGTTGAACGCTGGACTCGACGGCCGGCCGAAGATCACCTACGACTGGGACACGGTCGCCAGCTACATCGGCCGCTACGACCAGGGCCAGGCGATCAACATCGCGGTGCTGGTCGGGAACAGCGCGCTGCGCATCGGCGCCATCGGCTGGGAGGACGTGCCGGCAGATCAAGAGGCGCTGGCGAGCATGCGCGCCATGCTTCGCGAGGCGATGGAGGAGGGCGCCTTCGGGTTCTCGAGCGGTCTCGACTACCCGCCGGGCTCCTTCGCCTCGACCGATGAGCTGGCCGCCCTGACTGCGGAGGCGGCCCGGGGCGGCGGGTTCTACCACACGCACGTGCGATACGGGCTCGGCGACCGTTTCCTGGATCCGTTCCGGGAGGCGATCGAGATCGGGCGGCGCGGCGAGGGGCCCGTGCACCTGACCCACTTCTACCATCGGCAGACCTACCCTGGCGGGCCGGAGCAGCTGCTGGGCCTGGTCGACGCCGCGCGGACGGCCGGTCTGGACGTCACCTTTGACACGTACCCATACGAGTGGGCGTCCACCCGGCTGCTGATCCAGATCCCCCAATGGGTCCAGGCCGGTGGCCCGATGGCGCTCAGGCAGCGCCTGGCCGACGACCGCATCCGGGACCGGTTGCGGGTCGAGCTGGGCGCCCGGGGCGTGGCGTACACCGGCGCGGCAGGCTGGGCCGACATTCGCCTGGGTGCCTTCACCCGCCCCGATCACCTCCCATGGGAGAGCCGGACCCTGGCCGACGTCATGCGCGAGACCGGGCGTGACGCGGTCGATGCCATCTGCGACCTGCTGCTGGCCGAGGACCTCCGCGTCGCCCAGGTTACGAGCGGCCCGTGGAGCGAGACGCTCCCCCACTTCGTGCGCCATCCGGTCGGCATGGTCGGCACCGACTCGACCTTCCTGGGAGACAAACCGTCGCCGCGCACCTACGGATCGTTCCCGCGCATCCTGGGCCAATTCGTGCGCGACGAGCATCTCCTCTCGCTCGAGGAGGCGGTGCGCAAGATGACCTCGGCTCCGGCGGCCCGGCTCGGATTGCGGGACCGCGGGTTGCTGCAGGACGGGTACGCGGCCGACCTGGTGATCTTCGACCCTGGCCGGGTCCGCTCAAACGCGACCTACGACCAGCCGCGCCGATACCCCGATGGGATCGAATACGTGGCCGTCAACGGTCAGCTCGTGGTGGACCGCGGCGTGCACACGGGCGCGCTCCCGGGGCGAGCGCTGCGCCGCGGGCGCCGGTGACCGGCATCTCCGGCCAGCGGCCGATCTCGCTGCTCCGATGACCGCGTTGACGGTGCTATCGTCCGCCCAGGAGGAGAGATCTGCCGCATGACGCGCACCCTGCCCCCCGGGACGCGACCCGGGTCCGCACCCGAGGCGCTCATCGTCCCACCTGGGACGCAGACTCCCGGAAGCATCGCGACCCGCTCCCCGCTCCGGCGCGAGGGGCCCGAGAAGCTGACCGGGCTGGCGAAGTACGCTGACGACCTCGTCTTTCCCGGCGCCTGGTACGGAGCCACCATCCGCTCCACCGAACCGCACGCCGCGCTCCTTGCGATCGACCAGGACCCGGCCTTCGACTGGGCCAGGGTGGTCGTGGTCACCGCAGCCGACATCCCGGGCGAGAACATCGTCAGCCTCATCCGCGACGACCAGCCGATCCTGGTCCCGGTGGGTGGGGAGATCCGTCACTACGCTGAGCCGGTCTGCCTCATCGCCGCGCCCGACCGGGAGACGCTGCGGGTCGCGAAGCGTCACCTCCGCCTCCGCACCGAGCGTCTCGCGGCCGTCTTCGATCCGCTGGAGTCGTCCGAGGAGATCTCGCACTGCGAGGTCGCCACAGGCGATCTCGAGGCAGGCTTCGCCGAGGCGGACGTGGTGATCGAGGGGACGTACCGGGTCGGCCACCAGGAGCAGCTCTACATCGAGAACCAGGCCATGATCGCGGTCCCCCATCCGGATGGGGGCGTGACCGTCCACGGGTCGTGCCAATGCCCGTACTACATCCATCGCGCCCTGAAGCGCTCCCTGCAGCTGACCGATGCCCAGGCGGTGGTGGTGCAGGCCGAGACCGGCGGCGGCTTCGGCGGCAAGGAGGAGTACCCCTCCATCGTGGCCCTGCACGCCGCTCTGCTGGCGCGCAGGGCCGGCAGGCCGGTGCGCATGATCTACGACCGCCACGAGGACCTGAGCGCCACCACCAAGCGCCACCCCGCGGTGATCAGACATCGGACCGGGGTGACCGGCGATGGTCGCCTGGTGGCGCAGGAGATCGAGGTGGTGATGGACGCCGGGGCGTACTGCACGCTCAGCCCCGTCGTCCTCTCGCGCGGCGTGCTCCACGCCGCCGGTCCGTATCGGTGCCCGAACGTGCGGATCCGGGGACGGGCGATGGCCACCAACACGCCTCCCAACGGCGCCTTCCGCGGCTTCGGCGCGCCGCAGACCGAGTTCGCCGCCGAGATGCAGGTCAATCGCATCGCTGAGGCGCTCGGCATCAGCCCGCTGGAGCTCCGCCGCCGATGGGCGTACCACGAGGGCGACAGCACCCCCACCGGCCAGGTCCTGCGCGAGAGCGTGGCCGCGCTCGACGTGCTCGAGGCGGCGGCCGAGGCGAGCGATTTCGTCCGCCACGCCGAGCAGACCCGCCGCGCGAGGGAGGCGCGGCAGTCGGGGGCGCGCGTCGCGTCGGGGATCGGGTTGGCGATGGGCTGGCACGGCGCCGGCTTCACCGGGTCGGGCGAGGTGCACATCGCCGGGGTCGCATCGGTTGAGCTGACGGACAGCGGCGGCGTCCGGGTCTTGACCGCGCAGACCGAGATGGGCCAGGGCACCAGGACGATCTTCCCGCAGCTGGTCGCCGCCGAGCTGGGGCTCGAGATCGACGCTGTCGAGGTGGCGGCGCAGGACACGAGCATCGTGCCGGACTCCGGGCCGACCGTCGCCTCGCGCACGGCCATGGTGGTGGGCGGGCTGATCATCAATGCGGCCCGCCGGCTGCGCGGACATGTCGAGGCAGCCACCGGTCACCCGTTCGCCGACTCGTATCGCGACTTCGCCCGGGAGCATGGCGGGCTCCGCGTCGACGAGCATTTCGAGCCGTATCCGAATGTCCACTTTGACGACGCGACCTACACCGGCGATGCCTACCCCGCCTTCGGCTGGGCGTGCGCGGTGGCCCGCGTGGACGTCGACCTTGACACGGGCGAAGTGGCGGTCCGCGACGTCGTCTCGGCCGATGACGCGGGGCGGATCATCCATCCGGTCCTGGCCGAGGGCCAGGTCGAGGGCGGGACGCTCCAGGCGGTCGGCTACGCCACCATCGAGGAGATCAAGCTGGTCGACGGGCGCTACCTGAACGATCGGTTGGCCACCTACCTGATCCCGACCGCCCTCGACGCGCCGCGCATCGAGGCGATCCTGGTCGAGAAGGCCTTCTCCGGCGCGCCCCACGGCGCCAAGGGGATCGGTGAGCTGCCGATGGACGTCGGGGCGCCGGCCGTGGTGGCCGCCATCCACGACGCTACCGGGGTCTGGATTCATGACCTGCCCGCCACGCCGGAGCGGATCCTGGCCGCCATGACCGGCGCCCCCGTGCCCGCGGCGCCGGGCGTCAGCGCCCCGGCCATTGAGCGAGGGGCGGCGTGAGCTATCGGTTCCTCGTCAACGGTGACCCGGTCGAGGTCGAGGTGCCCGGCATGCGCCGCCTGCTCGACGTGCTGCGCGAGGACCTGGCGCTGACCGGCACCAAGGAGGGCTGTGGCGAGGGTGAGTGCGGCGCCTGCAGCGTGCTGCTGGACGGCGCCGTGGTTGACTCCTGCCTCGTGCCGATCTGCCAGGTCGATGGGACGAGCGTGCGCACGGTGGAGGGGCTTGGCAGCGCGGGGCAGCTGAACGACCTCCAGGCCGCCTTCCTGCAGACCGGCGGCGCCCAGTGCGGGATCTGCACGCCCGGCATGCTGATGGCCGCCGAGGCGTTCCTGGCGGCCGGTGGCGGGACCGACGACGAGGCGATCCGCGCGGCGATCGCGGGCAACCTGTGTCGCTGCACCGGCTACACCAAGATCGTGCAGGCGATCGCGCTGGCCGCGGAGCAGCGGCGGTCCGCCGGCCACGACTCCATCTGACCGATGCCCGTCGAGCCACCGGTCGTCTCGCCGCGCACCCTGGCCGAGGCGTATGCCCTGCTGGCTGCCGACGCATACCGACCCGTGGCAGGCGGCACCGACCTGCTGGTGCAGATCACCGGCGAGCTTGGCGATCCGCCGGACCGGGTCCTGAACATCTGGCATCTCGATGAGCTGCGCGGGATCCGCATGGAGGCGAGCGCACTCGTCTTCGGCGCGCTCACGACCTACGCCGAGATGCGCCGGTCGCCGCTGGTGGCCGAGTTCCTGCCTGCCTTTGCCGAGGCGGCCGGAACGATCGGGGCAGCGCAGATCCAGAACCGCGGCACGATCGGCGGCAATGCGGTCAACGCCTCCCCCGCCGGCGACATGCTGCCGCTGCTCCTCGTCTGCGACGCCCAGCTGGTCCTCGGGAGCGCGCGCGGCGAGCGCTGGGTCGCGGCACGCGAGTTTTGGCCCGCGTACCGACGTACCGCGCTGGCCAGCAACGAGCTGCTGCTCCGCATCAGCATCCCGCTCGTCATAGACCGGCATGTTCGATTCCGAAAGGTCGGCACGCGTCGTGCCCAGGCGATCAGCAAGGTGGTGATGGCGCTCGCGTGGCGTGCCGGAGTGGGGGCGACCAGCTGGCGCGATGTTCACCTGGCCCTTGGCTCGGTGGCGGCCACGCCGATCCGCGCACCTCGCACGGAAGCCGTGCTTGAGGGCGCCCCGCCCGACGAAGCCACCGCGGACCAGGCGGCGTCGACGCTGGCGTCGGAGCTCAACCCGATCGACGACGTTCGCTCCAGCGCCGACTATCGCCGCGCAGTGGCGGCCCGGGTCCTGCATCGGCTGCTGCGAGAGGCAGGCGGCTGGTGAACGACAAGACTCGGCTCAGCCACCTGTACGTCACCGTCAGTCACCTTGCCGCGGCCCGTGCGTTCTGGACCAATCTGATCGGCCTGGACGTGCTGGTCGACGATGACGAGTACCTGCGCCTCGGAGGTGATGGCGGCTACACGATGGGGATGGAGCGGGCTGCTGACGGGGAGGCTCCCGAGGTCGAGATCGTGGTGCGGGTGGCCGACGTGGACGCCACTTACGAGCGCCTGCAGGCGGCCGGGGTCGAGTGCGGCGGGCCACCCGAGGAGATGCCCTGGGGAGCCCGTCACGTCTGGCTGCGCGATCCCGACGGTCACCTGATCAGTATCTATTCGTCATCGGGCGAGTACGCCAAGTGAACTCCCGTCGGATGCTCGGGCTGCCACGACCGGCGGAATGTGGCTGCGGAGTCGCCAGAGCAATCTGCCCGCCGGGCCGGGTGTCGATATCCCTCCGGACAAACCTCGGGCCTGAACCATGACACGCGGCGCCACCTTCCAGCCCGGCACCTACACGGCCGCCGTTCTGACACCGGACGCGGTTTCGTTCGTGGCGGCCCTCCATCGGGCCTTCAACCCGCGCCGGCAGGAGCTCCTTGCCGCCCGCCAAGCACGCCAGCGCAGTTTCGACGCCGGCGAGCTCCCCGACTTCCTTCCTGCCACGGCCGGCATCCGGGACGACCGGACCTGGGGGGTCGCATCGGCTCCGGCAGACCTCGACGACCGGCGGGTGGAGATCACCGGTCCAGTTGAGCCGAAGATGATGATCAACGCCCTGAACTCGGGCGCGCGCGTCTTCATGGCCGATTTCGAGGACGCCCTCTCCCCCACCTGGAGCAACGTGGTGACCGGCCAGTGGGCGGTGCAGGAGGCGGTGCGCCGCCGCCTCACCTTCCAGACCGATGAGAAGAGGTACACCCTCAACCCGGAGATCGCGACGCTCGTCATCCGGCCACGGGGCTGGCATCTCGAGGAGGCTCACCTCCTGGTCGACGGCTCCCCCATCGCGGCCAGCCTGTTCGATTTCGGACTGGCCTTCTTTCACAACGCTCGCGAGCAGCTGGACCGCGGCTCCGGCCCTTACTTCTACCTGCCGAAGCTCGAATCCCACCCCGAAGCCCGCCTCTGGAACGACGTCTTCCTCGCGGCTCAGGCGGAGCTTGGCATCCCGCGAGGCAGCATCCGGGCCACCGTTCTGATCGAGACGATCCTGGCCGCGTTCGAGATGGACGAGATCCTCTGGGAGCTGCGCGAGCACGCATCGGGCCTGAATGCAGGGCGGTGGGATTACATCTTCAGCCTGATCAAGAAATTCCACTCCCGGGCCGACATGGTCCTCCCTGACCGCGCCCAGGTGACCATGGCGGTGCCCTTCATGCGTGCCTACCAGCAGCTGCTGGTGCGGACCTGTCACGCGCGTGGGGCGCACGCCATCGGCGGCATGAGCGCCTTCATTCCGAACCGCCGCCAGCCTGAGGTCACCGAGAACGCCCTCGCGCGGGTGCGCGAGGACAAGCAGCGCGAGGCGGGTGACGGGTCCGACGGCACCTGGGTCGCTCATCCCGACCTGGTCCCCGTTGCGCGCGCCGTCTTCGATGGCATTCTGGGAGAGCGCACGAACCAGAAGGATCGCCTGCGCGATGACGTGAGCTCGTCGGCCCGAGACCTGCTCGACACGCGGGTGGCGGCTGGCCAGGTGACGGAAGCCGGCGTCCGCACCAACATCAGCGTGGCGCTCCAATACCTCGCCTCATGGCTCGCCGGCAACGGGGCTGCGGCGATCAATAACCTGATGGAGGATGCCGCGACGGCCGAGATCAGTCGCAGCCAGCTCTGGCAGTGGCGCGTTCACGAGGTGGCCCTCGACGATGGCAGACCGATGAGCGCCGGCCTCTACCGTTCGATCCGGGACGACGAGCTCCGCATGCTTCGCTCGGCCTCCCCCGCCTACCGCTGGACCGATGCCGCCGGGCTCCTGGACGAGCTGGTCCTCGGCGACTCGTTCAGCGAGTTCCTGACTCCGGCTGCCTACGGACTGCTGTGACAGCGGCTCACGTCGGCGAGTTGAATTCCCAGTTCGACGGGATCAGCGTTGGTGCCCGACCGATCACGATCGCGATCTCCAGCAGGCTCGCCAACGGGATCTCAGCGGGGTTCCCGGCGTAGAGCGTGCCATT
>JBGQCU010000087.1:0-8394 GCA_041495495.1 Candidatus Limnocylindria bacterium | reverse complement strand
GATCGGGACGTCCGCCTGCCTCGGGGGCGAGGTGCTCAAGCGACTGGCCGATGGCGACGAGAAGGCGGCCCGCCGGGCCGCCGACGAGTATCGGTCCATCCTGGGCAAGGACAACTTCTTCATCGAGGTCCAGGACCACGGCGTGGCCGAGCAGGGGCGCCTGCATCCGCAGCTCGTCGAGCTGGCACGGGGCATGGGGATCCCGCTCCTCGCCACCAACGACACGCATTACACCGTGCAGGAGCAGCACGAGGCGCATGACCTGTTGCTGTGCATCGGGACCGGCTCGAACCTCGACACGCCGGGGCGCCTGCGCTTCGAGAGCAACGAGTTCTACCTGAAGACCCCGGAGCAGATGCGCCGCCTGTTCGGCGGTGAGCTGCCCGACGCCATGGACAACACCCTTCGGGTCGCGGACATGGTCGACCTGCGCCTCGAGTTTGACCAGCTCCGCTTGCCGCACTTCCCGGTGCCCGATGGCGACACCGCCACGACCTGGCTGCGCAAGGAGTGCGAGCTGGGGCTCCTGGCCCGATACGGCCCAGATCCAGGCGACACGGTCCGCCAGCGGCTCGAGTACGAGCTGGGGGTCATCGAGCGGATGGGGTACGCCGGCTACTTCCTGATCGTGGCCGACTTCACCCGCTTCGCGCGAGAGCAGGGGATCATGACCACCTGCCGGGGAAGCGCGCCGGGGTCAATCGTGACCTATTCGCTCGGCATCACCCCGGTCGACCCGATCGCCTACCGCCTCCCCTTCGAGCGCTTCCTGAACCCCGACCGGGTCACGATGCCCGATATCGACATCGACTTTGCCGACTCGCGCCGCGACGAGGTGATCGAGTACGTCACGCGCAAGTACGGCGACGACCGAGTGGCGCAGATCATCACCTTCGGAACCCTGGGCGCCAAGGCGGCGATCCGCGACGTGGGCCGCACCATGGGGCTCACCTACGCGGAGGCTGACCGGGTCGCCAAGTCGGTCCCCAACGAGCTGAACATCAGCCTGGAGCGCGCGGTCGACACCTCCCCGCAGCTGCGCGAGCTGATCGCCGGGGACGAGCGCGTCGAGAAGCTGATCGGGGTCGCCAAGCAGTTGGAGGGGGTGGCGCGCCACGCCAGCACCCACGCCGCGGGAATCGTCATCAGCCGGGAGCCGCTGACCGAGATCATGCCGCTTCAGCGCGCGACCGACGGGCGCACCACCATGACCCAGTTCGAGATGCACGCCTGCGAGTCGCTGGGCCTGCTCAAGTTCGACTTCCTGGGCCTCATCAACCTCACCATCCTGGCCGATGCGGTCGACCTGATCCGGGTCCATCGGGGCGTTGAGATCGACGTCGACAAGCTGCCGCTCGACGACGCGGCGACCTTCGCGCTGCTCTCCACCGGGGAGACGACCGGCATCTTCCAGTTGGAAGGCTCGGGCATGCGCCGCTATGTCAAGGAGCTGAAGCCGACCGAGGTGCGCGACCTGGCGGCGATGGTCGCCCTTTTCCGTCCCGGCCCGATGGCCAACATCCCGGCCTACATCCGCCGCAAGCACGGGCTGGAGCCGGTCAGCTACCTGCACCCGTCGCTCGAGCCGGCGCTGCGCGACACGTACGGCATCTTCGTCTACCAGGAAGACATCATGACCGCCGCCATCGCCATGGCCGATTACACGGGGCCGGAGGCGGACAACCTGTGCTACGCGATCCGCAAGAAGAAGCAATCGGTCCTGCGCGAGCATGAGGCCAAGTTCAAGGCGGGCGCCAAGAAGAAGGGGATCCCGCCGTCGGTGGTCGACCAGGTCTTCGCCGCCTTCGAGCCGTTCGCGCGCTATGGCTTCAACAAGGCCCACGCCACCTGCTACGGGCTGATCGCCTACCAGACCGCCTACCTGAAGGCCAACTACCCGGTCGAGTTCATGACCGCGGTGCTGAACGGCTTCCGCGAGCGCGCCGAGAAGGTGGCCGCAGTGGTGGCCGAGTGTCGGCGGCTGGGCATCGCCGTGCGCGCCCCGGACGTGCAGTCCTCGCAGGCCCTCTTCACCGTGGAGGCCGATGCCTCCGGCGAATCCGCGATCCGGTTCGGCCTGGCAGCGGTCAAGAACGTGGGGGAGGGGGCGATCGAGTCAGTCGTTGTCGCCCGGGAAGGGCGCGGCGAGATCTCGGACGTGGCCGGGCCATTCGCCTCACTGGATGATCTGTGCCGCCGCGTCGACCTGCGCACCGTCAACAAGCGCGTGCTCGAGTCGCTGATCAAGGCCGGGGCCATGGCCTCGCTGGGCACGCTCGGCGCGTTGCTGGCGCGGCTGGACGCAGCGCTGGAAGCCGGCGCGCGCCACCAGCGCGACGTGGCGGCCGGGCAGGGGACCCTCTTCGACCTGTTCGCCGCGGCCGCTCCCGCCGCCTCGGCTGAGCCGGCCGTCGACGAGGACGAGATCCCGCGCAAGGAACGGCTGCGCTGGGAGAAGGAGCTGCTGGGCCTGTACCTCTCCGAGCACCCGCTGGGCGACATCGCCGACCTGCTGCCCGAGTATGTGACCGCCTACACCGGCGACCTGGCCGAAGAGAGCGACCAGGCCAAGGTCACCCTCGGCGGGATCATCCAATCGACGCGCCGGGTGATTACGCGCGCCGGCTCGACCATGCTGGTGGCGACCCTCGAGGACCTGCAGGGGAGCGTCGAGGTGGTTGTCTTCCCAAAGGTCTTCGCCGAGACCGCCAACGCATGGACCGATGACGCCGTGGTCCTGATCACCGGCCGCGTCGATCGCCGCGACGAGGCGGCGCAGCTGCTGTGCGAGACCGTGCACGCCTGGGAGGACGCGGTGCGCATGGGCCCGGCCGCCTTCGCCGCCGAGCGCGATCGCCTGTCACGCGTCCGCGCGCGCCCGTCCTCCTGGTCGGGAAACGGCAATGGAAATGGGAATGGTGGCCCCCATGCTGCCCCCGGCGAGGCGCCGGCATGGACGCCACCGGTCGTTCTGCCCCGGGGGGCGGGTGGGCTTGAGGCATCGGTAGCCGTGCCCGTCTTCGCCTCGGTGACCCCCATCCCGATTCGTCCAGTGGAGCCAGCCGACGAGTCGCCCGCCCCGATCGACGCGATTCCGGTCCGCGCCGTTGCCTCCCAGGGCGAGCCACCGCCGCGGGGGCACGGCACGATCTCGATCGAGTTCGACGGCGAGGTGGACCTGGAGCGGCTGCTGCCGGCGATCGAGTCGCTCACCGCGGCCATCCGCGCACGGCCGGGGTCGCTCCCGGTCGTGATCAACATCCCCGTGGCGGGCGCCACGCGCCAGGTGCGGCTGCCCCTCCACGCCGAGTGGGACGATGGCCTCGGAGACCTGCTCACCCGTGCCGCCGGACTGCCGCTGGCCGTTTCGCTGCTGGCCGTCGCGGTCGAGCCGTAGGGCGGCTGCTATCCTGCCGGCCGTGACCATCGGGAAGCCGACGAGCAGGGCCGCGCCGCGCAAGGCCGCGCCGCACAAGGCCGCGCCGCGCAAGGCCGGCCCGCCAACCGGCGAAGCGCTGGACGCCGCGATCCTGCGCTACCTGCGAGCCAAGCCGAACCAGGCGCGCGACCTGGCGCCGCTGGCGGTGGAGGTCGGCGCGGACCCGGTCGCGATGCAGCTCGCGGTCGAGCGGCTGCACCAGCGACGCATGGTGGTCGCGCCGTTCATCGAGCCGGGTCGGGCCGGCGGCGCCGAGCTGACCGCGGTTGGGCTGCGCTGGCTGATCGCACGAGAGGGCGGCAAACCGGCGGACACCCCGATCGCGTTCCAGCCGGCGAAGGGACACGTTCGCGCCCGGGACGAGGCGGCCCGCCTGCCGCGCGCCCAGGTGTACGGGATGCGCCGCTAGTCCGACGCCTCTCCCGCCGGCGATCGCCCGATCGTCACCCCATGGCTACAACGGCGAAGCAGAGCCCAATACCTCACCTTCACGGTCACCCGATGGCTATTCAGCGATCGCGAGACCTTCTGCTCGCCTACCTTCCCCGTTGTGGTCACCCGGTGACCACGCCGCCCACGGGTCGGGCCGCTACAGGATCTTCGACAGGAAGGCCTGCGTCCGCTCCTCGCGCGGGTTGCTGAAGAGCCCCTCGGGGGTCCCCTCTTCGATGATGACGCCCTCGTCCATCATCACCACCCGGTCGCCGACCTCCCGCGCGAATCCCATCTCGTGGCTCACCACGATCATCGTCATCCCCTCGTGCGCGAGCTCCTTCATCACGTCGAGCACCTCGCCGATCATCTCCGGGTCGAGGGCGCTGGTCGGCTCGTCGAAGAGGATGAGTGCCGGCCGCATGGCCAGTGCCCGGGCGATGGCGACGCGCTGCTGCTGGCCCCCCGAGAGCTGCCCTGGGTAGGTCTTCACCTTGCCTGCCAGCCCGACCCGCTCGAGCAGATTGGCCGCCATCTCGCGTGCCTCGTCCTCCGCCATGCCTCGTACCTGGATCGGCGACTCCGCCACGTTCTCGAGCGCCGTCATGTGCGGGAACAGGTTGAAGCGCTGGAAGACGAACCCGATCTCCGAGCGTTGAGCCGCGATATTGCGCTCCTTGTCCTCGACCAGCTTGCCGGCCTCCTCCCGGTACCCGATCAGGTGGCCGTTGACCTGGATCCGCCCTGTCTGGATCCGCTCCAGGTGATTGATGCAGCGCAGGAAGGTGGTTTTCCCGGAGCCAGAGGGACCGATGAGCACCACCACCTCCTGCCGCCGAACGGCAAGGTTGACGCCCTGCAGGACATGCAGCCGGCCGAAGTACTTGTGGACCTCCGTTGCCTCCACGACCAGCCCATCGGCGGGCTGGGGAAGGTGGCCGACCACCTCGAGGAGGTCATGCGGTGCGTGCCCCGTCATCTCCCGACGCCTCGATCGGCGCCGAAGAGGCGGCGCAGCATGCCCGGCGGGGCATCCGCTGCAGCCCCGGTCCCGCGGGCAAACCGTCGCTCGATCCGCACCTGGAGAAGGCCCCACAGCGTCGTGAGGAGGAGATACCAGATCGCCGCTGCGATGAACAGCTCGAACGGGTGGAAGACGGTGGGGCCGCTGGCGTTCTTGCGCGAGAAGGTCACATACAGCTCGGGGACGCTGATGATCACGAGCAGCGAGGTCGTCTTCAGCATGTTGTTGAACTCGTTGCCGAGCGGCGGAATGATGACCCTCGCCGCCTGCGGCAGGACGATCCGTCGCATCGCCTTGCGGTAGGTCATGCCCAGGGACTTGGCGGCCTCCATCTGTCCGGGGTCGATGGCCAGGATTCCGGCTCGCACGATCTCGGTCATGTAGGCGCCCTCATTGACCCCCAGCGCCACGATCCCCGCCTGGACCTTGCCTGGGATGGTGATGCCCAGGATGCCGATGTCCGGCCACCCGAAGACGCCGGTGACGCCAAGGCCGTAGTAGAGAAAGCTGATCTGGACCAGCAGGGGCGTACCCCGGAAGAACCACACGTAGAAGGACGCGACCCAGCGCACCGGCGCGACCCGAGCGATGCGCCCGATCGCTCCGAACACGCCCAGGATGACGCCGACCAGCTGGCTCACAACCGAGATCGAGAGGGTCAGCCATACGCCGTTCAGGATCAGGCCGTCGGGTCGGATGACCGAGTCGACGACGATGTTCCAGTTGTACTGGTAGCTCGAGCGCCCGCAGGCCGCCAGGACAACGGCAAGCAAGACGAACCCGGTCAGCCGGGCGGCTGACCGGGTCCGTGCTCTGGGACGCCCGGCGCGGGCTTGCGTCACATGGCCTCCGCCGTCAACTCCCCTTGACGAGCTTCACCGCGCTGGAGTCCACCTTGCCATCCAAGACCCCGTACTTGGTCAGGATCTCGATGTACTTGCCGTCGGTCATCATCGCCTTGAGAGCTGTCACGACCGCGTTGCCAAGCTTCTCCTTGTCCTGCGGGACGCTGATTCCCTCTTGCGCGATCTCGACGGTCACGCCTGACAGCTCGAACTGGGCGGGCTGCTGGACGGTGTAGTAGCCGGCCACCGGCGAGTCGGCAAAGTACGCTTCGACCTGACCGGCCGAGAGGGCCAACAGGGCATCGGTATCCTTCTCGAACTCGTTCATGGTGACCGGCGCCTTGCCGGCATCGGTGCACTTCTTGTTGAGGCCTGCCCCGGCGTAGTCGCCGGTGCCGTTGACGTAATCGACCTCGGTGGTGCCCGTCTCCGCGGCGGCCTTCTTGCCACACAGGTCAAGCTCGGTGTGGATCCCCGCCGGATTGCCCTTGGCCACCACGAACGCCTGGCCCGCCTGGAAGTACGGGATCATGTTGACCTGCTTCAGCCGATCGGTGGTGATGTTCTGGGCCGAGACGATAATGTCGCACTTGCCGCCAGTGACCGCCTCGATGATCGTGCTGAAGACGGAGTTTTCGACCTTGAAGTCAAGGTTGTTGCGCTTCGCGATCTCCGCGGCGATGTCGACGTCAGACCCGGTCGGGTTGCCCGCCTGATCGAAGAACTCCTGCGGCGGGTATGGGATGTCGATGCAGACCGTCAGTGTGCCCGCGAAGGCGAGCTGGTCATCCAACGGTCCGGCTGTCGGGCTCGTCGTCGCGCCCTTGCACGCGGCGAGCAGGAGTAGAACCGCGATGGGGCCGATGAAGGCCCGTCGCATGAAGACAGACATGGGACTCCTCCGAAGGCTCAATGCTGTGCTGCGCGTGGGGACTTCCGCGTAGCCTACCCCGCCCTCGCTCGGAAGTCGAGCATTCCAAAGGGGAACGATGCGCCCCGGGTAGACTGCCGGTATGACGCTCCCTCTGGCACGCGCGGCCACGCTCCCGTCGCGCTACTACCTGGACCCGGCCATCCTCGAGCGCGAGAGGGAGCACCTCTTCGGGCGCACCTGGCAGCTGGTGGCACGCGCCGACGAGCTGCAGCGCGTCGGCGACTTCGTGCCGGTGACCGTCCTCGACGAGCCGGTGGTCATCACGCATGGGACGGACGGCGTGCTCCGCGGGTTCTACAACGTGTGCCGCCATCGGGCCGGACAGGTGGCCCTCACGCGCGGCAATCGAAAGTCGCTGCAGTGCGGCTACCACGGCTGGACCTACGGGCTCGATGGGGCGCTGCGCGCCTGTCCTGAGATGGAGGAGACCGAGGGGTTCCGCAAGGAGGACTTCGGCCTGCTGCCGGTCCGTGTCGACCGATGGGGCCCCTTCGTCTTCGTCTGCCTTTCGACCGATGCGCCACCGCTTGCCGAGGTGATGGGGGCGATCCCCGCCGAGGTGGCACGCGCCGGCTACGACGTCGAGCGGATGCGCGTGGTCGAGCGGCGCGAGTACCTGATCGATTGCAACTGGAAGGTCTACGTCGACAACTACCTGGAGGGCTACCACCTGCCGATCGCGCACCCCCAGCTCTTTCGCGAGCTCGACTACGACGCGTACCGGGTGGAGGAGTTTCGTTACTACTCCAAGCAGCACGCACCGATACGGGAGCTGAAGCCGGGCGAAGAGCTGGGGAGGGATCGGCGCTACCTGCGCACCGCCGATGGCGAGGAGGACGCCCTGTACTACTGGCTCTTTCCGAACACGATGTTCAACATCTACCAGGACAACCTCTCCTCGAACGTCATCCTGCCGCTGGGGCCGGATCGGACGCTTACCATCTTCGAGTGGTTCTTCGCCGATCCGGGGACGGGACCGGGCTGGGAGTCGATGCAGCAGACGATCGCCTTCTCCGATGAGATCCAGCAGGAGGACATCGTCATCTGCGAGCAGGTGCAGCGCGGCCTGCGCTCGCGCTCCTACGACACCGGGCGCTTCTCGGCCAGGCGCGAGAACGGCGTCTACCATTTCCAGAACCTGGTCCGCGAGTTCCTCGGGGAGGACGGATGAGGACCAGCCTCCTCACAACCAGCACTTGTGGATGCGCGCCGGAACGCGTCCACACGCCACGCTGCACAACCGTCCCTTGTGCCCCGTCGCCCCCGCAGCCCGTCCTGTTCTCATCCACAACTGGCAGTTGTGACCCGCGCGAAAGAGGAGGGATCCGTTGACTCACGCCGCCCCCCGGGGTGACGGTCGCCTCACGGTCGCCCTCGTATCCGAGGTCTTCTGGCAGCCTGACGGCATCGGTCGACTCGGCGAGCGGCTGGACCAATGCGCCCGGCGCGGCGCTGACCTGGCCGTCCTGCCGGAGATCCCACTCAACCCCTGGCGCCCCGCCACGAAGGATGCGGTCGACGCGGACGCAGAGCCGATGGACGGGCCGCGAGCGCGCGCCATGGCGGCAGCCGCGCGGCAGGCGGGGATCGGCCTGGTGGGAGGGATCATTCACCGCGACCCCGCCACGGGGCGACGCACGAGCCGCGTGCTTGTCTTCGATCAGGCCGGGGAGGTGGTGGCCACCTACGAGAAGCTGCACCTGCCGGAGGAGCCAGGCTT
>JBGQCU010000086.1:0-8469 GCA_041495495.1 Candidatus Limnocylindria bacterium | reverse complement strand
GGACCCATCATCCAGCCCATGTCGGTGAACCAGAAGAGCGTGTCCCCCGGTTGCAGGTCGAAGCCATGCGCCAGGTCGACGGCGGCCTTCAGCGGGAAGCCGGCATGCACGTGAACGGCACCCTTCGGCCGGCCGCTGGTGCCGGAGGTGTAGATGATCATGAACGGGTCGTTGGCATCGGTCGCCGCCGACTCCAGCGGTTCATCCGAGGCCGATGTCACCGCCGCGTCCCACCACACGTCACGTTCCGGGTTCCACGGCACCTCGCCACCCGTACGTCGCACGACCAGGCAGCGCTCGACCGAGGGCGCGCCCATCAGCGCCTGATCGGCGGTCGCCTTCATGGGCACCGGCTTGCCGCGACGGGCAAAGCCGTCGGCGGTGACGAGCAGCTTCGCCTCGCAGTCGGCCAGCCGGCTGGCGACCGCGTCGGCCCCGTAGCCGGAGAAGATGGGCGTGTAGATCGCCCCCAGCTTGCCGACCGCCAGGACCGCGATCACCGCCTCGGGGATCATGGGCAGGAAGATGCCAACCCGGTCCCCCGGCCCAACGCCAAGCCCCGCCATGGCGCGTGCGGCGCGGTCGACCGCCCAGCGCAGCTGCGCTCGGGTGAAGTGGCGCACCTCGCCGTCCTCGCCCTCCCAGACGAGGGCCATCTCGTCGGGGCGCGCCGCCGCCGGCTCGTCGACCGCCATGCGCACGTAGTTGAAGCCGGCGCCGCTGAACCAGCGCGCCCATTCGATCCCGCGCGACGTGTCGAGGATGGTGGCCGGCGCCGGGTCGAAGCGGACCCCGATGTCAGCTGCGGCCGCTTCCCAGAACCAGGCCGGATCGGCCACGGCGCGGGCCTGGAGCTCCTCGAGGCCGGCACAGCCCACCGCCGCGAGGAAACGCCGCAGCCGGCTCCGCTCCAGGTAGGCGGGCGAGGGGCGCCAGGCCGCGGCGGGCGTATCGGTCCCGAACAGCGGACCGTTCACATCGCGCGCACACCGAGCAGGTTGCGGGCGATCACCAGCCGCTGGATCTCGCTCGTCCCCTCCCCGATCTCGGTCAGCTTGGCGTCGCGCAGGTAGCGCTCGACGCGGTACTCGGCCACGTAGCCGTAGCCGCCGTGCACCTGGATGGCGTCGTTGGTCACCTGCCGCGCCACCTCGCTGGCGAAGAGCTTGGCCATCGCCGCCTCGGTGGTGTAGGGCTCGCCGCGATCCTTGAGCCAGGCTGCGCGGTAGACCATCAGCCGTGCGGCGTCGATCTGGGTCGCCATGTCCGCGATCTTGAAGGCGACGCCCTGGAACGAGGCGATCTTGCGGCCGAACTGCTCGCGCTGCATGGCGTACGACGAGGCGGCCTCGTACGCCGCCTGGGCCAGGCCGAGCGCCATCGCCCCGATCCCGATCCGCCCGCCGTCGAGCGTCTTCAGGAAGAGGCGGTCGCCATCGCCCTCCTCGCCGAGCAGGTTGCCGGCGGGGATGCGGCAGTCGTCGAAGAGCAGCTCGCCGGTGTTGCTGGCATGCAGCCCCATCTTCTCCTCCATGCGACCGATGGAGAAGCCGGGCGTCCCCGCCTCGACGATGAAGGCGCTGATCTTGCCCGAGTCCGCGTTGCGATCGGTGACGGCGGTGACGATGTAGGTCTCGGCCACCCCCGCGTTGGTGATGAAGCGCTTGGAGCCGGTCAGCACCCACGCGTCTCCGTCGCGGCGCGCCCTCGTCCGCGTGCCGCGCGAGTCCGACCCCGCACCGGCCTCGGTCAGGCCGTAGGCGCCCAGCTTGGCGCCGCTGGCAAGCGGTCGCAGGAAGCGCTCCTTCTGCTCGGCGGTGCCGGCGGTGAAGAGCGGCGCGCAGCCAAGGCTGGTATGGGCGCTGACGATGATCCCGACGCTGCCCGAGACGCGCGACAGCTCCTCGATGGTGATCGCGTAGGCGAGGGAGTCGAGCCCGGTGCCGCCCACCTCCTGGGGATATGGCACGCCCAGCAGGCCGAGCCCGGCCGCCTTGCGGATAATCTCGGATGGGAACTCGCCGCGGCGCTCCATCTCGTCCGCCACGGGGGCGATCTCTCGCTCGGCGAAGTCGCGGACGGTGCGCCGAATCTCTGCGTGCTGCGCGGAGAGAGCGAAGTCCATCGGTCGGGCGAGTCTAGCAGCCCGGCTCGTTGACACTCCCGCATGGCGCGGTCCTATACTCCGCATCTGGCCCTGCGGCCGCCCTTCCCGACCAGGTTCCCGCTCGCACGAGGGATCCTTCGGTGCCGTCAACCGCCGACGTTCGGCTCGACCACATCACCAAGCGCTTCCACGAGGTCGTCGCGGTCGACGACCTCTCGCTGGAGATCGAGCGCGGCGAGTTCTTCTCGATGCTTGGCCCATCCGGCTGCGGCAAGACCACGACGCTGCGCATGATCGGTGGCTTCGAGGAGGCGAGCGGCGGAACGATCTACCTCGGCGACGCCGACGTCACCGGGCTGCCGCCCTTCAAGCGCGACGTGAACACCGTCTTCCAGAACTACGCCCTCTTCCCCCATCTCACCGTCTTCGAGAACGTGGCCTTCGGACTGCGCCGGCGCAAGGTGCCGGACGCGGAGATCGGGACCCAGGTCAAGGCCATGCTCGAGCTGGTTGAGCTTCCTGGCTACGAGGGGCGCAAGCCATCCCAGCTGTCAGGTGGGCAGCAGCAGCGCGTGGCGCTGGCGCGGGCGCTCATCAACCACCCCCGCGTCCTGCTCCTCGACGAGCCGCTCGGCGCGCTCGACCTGAAGCTGCGCAAGCAGATGCAGCTCGAGCTGAAGCGGATCCAGACCGAGGTGGGCATCACCTTCATCTACGTCACCCACGACCAGGAAGAGGCGATGACCATGTCCGACCGGATCGCGGTCATGCGCGCCGGACGGATCGAGCAGCTCGGCAACCCCGAGGAGCTGTACGAGCGTCCGAAGACCGCCTTCGTGGCCGGCTTCCTGGGCGTCTCGAACCTGCTGGAGGGCGAGGTCGTCGGCCGCGACGGGTCCCTCGTAACGGTGCGAATGCCCGACGGATCGCTCCTGCGCGCCCCCGGCGACGGTGTGGCGAGCAGCGGACCGGTGCGCATCGGCGTGCGGCCGGAGAAGCTGCGCGTGGATTCCCGGGCCGAGGCGGGCGCGAGCGACGGCCTGAATACCTTGAGCGGGACCGTCCTGGACGCCAGCTACATCGGGGTCAGCACGCAGTACCTGGTTCAGACCGCCGAGGGTCATCGGCTCACCGTCTATGCGCAGAACCTCGACACGGCGGGCGCCGCCGAGCTGCTGGCCGACGGCCAGCATGTCGTCCTCACCTGGAAGCCGCAGCACACCTTCGTCATCAGCGGGCCCGCCGAACATGCCGCGGGCGACCCGCACGCATCCGAAGAAGGAGATACCGATGAGTGACCCCGAGAGCCGCAGTCAGATCGAGCTCGCCATCGACCAGCTGATGCGGCGCGATCGGATCACGCGTCGGTCCTTCATGCGCCGCGCCGGACGGGGCAGCCTGGCCCTCGGCGCCGCGCTGTCGCTGCCCTCGCTGCTGGCCGCCTGCGCCTCGCCGGGCTCGTCGGCGGCGGCAAAAAAGGCCCTTGAGTGGGCGAACTGGCCGGCGTACATCGACATCGACGAGACCATCACACCGAGCCCGACCAAGTACCCGACCATCAATGCCTTCGTCGCGCAGACCGGGATCAACGTGGACTATAAGGAAGTGATCCAGGACAACGCCGACTTCCTCGGCACCCTGCGCCAGGACCTGGCCGCCGGCAACCCGACCGGGTGGGACGTCATCTCGCCCGGCGGCTGGGTGGTCGAGCGGATGGGCCGCCTCGGCTACCTGGAGGAGATCGACCACAGCAAGCTCGCCAATTGGACGGCCAACTGCACCGACTACGCCAAGGGGCTGTGGTTCGACCCGGATAACAAGTACAGCGTGTGGTGGCAGGGCGGGATCACCGGTATCGGCTACGACCCGAACCTCACCAAACGCGAGATCACCACCTTCGACGACCTGCTCGACCCGGCCTTCAAGGACCGCGCCGGCGGCTTCAGCGACATGCGCGACATGTTCGGCCTCACCCTCCTCTCCCTGGGTGTCAAGCCGGAGAACGCCACCATCGCGGACGTCACGAAGGCCCAGAAGAAGCTGCTGGAGGCCAACGGCCGGCAGCAGTTCCGCGGCTACTACGACAACACGTACTACGACAGCCTGGCCAACGGCGACCTCGCCATCTGCGTCGCCTGGTCCGGCGATGTCAGCCAGATGCAGCTGTACGACAACCCGAACGTCAAGTTCGTGATCCCCGACGCCGGCGGCATGCGCTGGAACGACAACCTGGCCATCCCCAAGAAGGCGGCCCAAATCGACAACGCCCACAAGCTGCTGAACTACTGGTACGACCCGGTGCCCGCCACCGCGCTGTCGGAGTACATCGGCTACTTCACCCCGGTCAAGGGAGTGTCGGAGAAGATCCAGGCCGATGCCGTTGCGGCTCGCGCGGGCGGCGGTGGGGCGAGTCCCGACCCGGCGACCGCCGACCTGTACGACACGCTGGCGCCGACCGTGGTCCCGACCGCCGACCAGATCGCCGGCACCTACCCTGACAAGCAGCTCAGCGAGGCCGAAGAGGCGCAGTGGAACGACCTCTTCCTGGCGGTCCTGGGCGGCTGATCCGCTCGGCCCGGTAGCCCGGCACCGCGATGCGCCGGCTGACGCCGTACCTGCTGCTCCTGCCGGGCGGCGCCTGGCTGCTCGTCTTCTTCGCCATCCCGATGGGCTTCATGCTCACCCAGTCGCTCGCCCAGGGGACGGTCGACACCGGCTTCAACCTGACCTGGAACTTCGGCATCTACCCCGACGTGATCGGCCAGTACTGGGAGCTCTTCGTGCGCTCGGCGGGTTACGCGCTGGCGACCACCGTACTGACGCTCCTGATCGGCTATCCGATGGCCTACACCATCGCCTTCCACGGCGGGCGGCTGAAGAACGCCCTGCTGCTGATCGTGGTGCTGCCGTTCTTCGTCAGCTTCGTGATCCGCACCCTGAACTGGCGGATGATCCTGTCCGACAACGGAATCCTGTTCGGGACGCTGAAGCACCTGGGGATCCTTGATCCGACGTTCCACTTCCTGGCCACGCCCGCGTCGGTGATCTTCGGCCTGACCTACAACTTCCTGCCGTTCATGATCCTGCCGCTGTACGTCGCCATCGAGAAGATCGACCGGCGCCTGATCGAGGCGGCCACCGACCTGTTCGCCAGCCGCCGGCAGGCCTTCTGGCGCGTCACCTTCCCGCTCTCGGTGCCAGGCGTGGTGGCCGGCTCGCTCCTCACCTTCATCCCGGCGGTGGGCGACTTCATCAACGCCCAGATCATCGGGGCGGCGAACCCGCAGGTGATCATGATCGGCAACATCATCCAGTTCAAATACCTGATTCGGAATGACTATCCGGCGGCGGCGGCGCTCGCCTTCGTCCTGGTGGCGGGGGTGCTGCTGCTCGTTGCCATCTACGGCCGGGCGGTCGGCACCGAACGGTTGACCTCCTGATGGGCCGCGGGCTGTCACGCCTCCTGCTGCCGGGCTTCACGGCGCTGGTCGTCGTCTTCCTGTTCGCCCCGATCGCGGTCATGATCGCCTTCAGCTTCAACAACCCGCTGGGCCGTCAGAACATCACCTGGCAGGGCTTCACCTTCGACAACTACTTCAGCCTCTGGAGCCGGCCGGATATCACCGACCCGATGGTGACCAGCCTCACCATCGCGGTCCTCTCGACGATCGTGGCGACCATCTTCGGCACCATGATCGCGCTCGCGCTGTCGCGCTACGAATTCCGGGGCCGCGGGCCGATGAACCTGCTGATCTTCGTGCCGATGACCGCCCCGGAGGTGATCCTGGGCGCCTCGATGCTGACCCTGTGGATCTCGCTCGGCACGGCGCGGGGCTTCTTCACGATCCTGATCGCTCACATCATGTTCAACATCAGCTTCGTGGTGGTGACCCTCCGGGCGCGGCTGGCCGGGCTCAACAAGTCGCTCGAGGAGGCGGGCATGGACCTCTACGCCAACGAGCGGACCACGTTCCGCAAGATCACCCTGCCGATCATCTTCCCGGGCATCCTGGCCGCAGCGCTGCTCGCCTTCGCCCTCTCGATCGACGACTACGTGATCACCTCCTTCAACGCCGGCCACACCCTCACCTTCCCGCTATGGGTCTTCGGGGTGAGCCGGCTCGGCATCCCGCCGGAGGTGAATGTCTTGGGGACCCTCGTCTTCCTGATCGCCTTCGCCTTCATCGCCATCCAGTACTGGGCCCAGCGCCGCGCCGGTCGGACCGCCGAGGCGGGCCCGGTCACCATGGTCGGCCGCTAGGATTGCGCCGATGAGCGACGAGCACGCCGCCTGGCACGAACGCCGCGCCGGCGTGCCGCCGGTCTGGGCGCGCTACACCGACCTGGTCGTCGAGCGCGGCGTCGGCTCCTGGGTCGAGACGATCGACGGCCGGCGCTACCTGGACTACACCTGCGGGATCGGGGTCACGAACACCGGCCACTCCCACCCGCGCGTGGTCGCCGCGATCGCGGAGCAGGCCGGCAAGATCATCCACGCCCAGCAGAACATCGTCTACCACAAGCCCGGCCTGGAGCTGCACGAGCGCATGCCGCGCACGTTCCCCGGGCTGCGCGACGGTGAGAGCGCCGGCCTCTTCCTCTCCAACTCGGGGGCGGAGGCGATCGAGGCGTCAGTGAAGCTGGCCAAGTACGCCACCCGGCGACCGGCTGTGATCGCCTTCCGCGGCGGCTTCCACGGTCGCACCCACGGGGCCATGGCGCTCACCAGCTCGGGGGTCAGGTACCGCGGCCACTTCGAGCCGCTGCTGGGTGGTGTCCACTTCGCCCCCTACCCGTACGTGCTGCGCAACCCGACCGGCCGCGACGCAGATGCCGCCGTGGCCCACAGCCTGGCGGGGATCGAGGAGATCTTCGCCACCCTGGTCTACCCCGATGACGTGGCCGCCTTCCTGGTCGAGCCGATCCTGGGCGAGGGCGGCTACGTGGTGCCGCCCGACAGCTTCCTGCCCGCCCTGCGCGAGGTCGCCGACCGGCACGCCATCCTGCTCATCGTCGACGAGGTGCAGTCCGGCATGGGGCGCACCGGCCGGATGTGGGCCACCGACTGGACCGACGCGCAGCCGGACATCGTGGTGATGGCCAAGGGGATCGCGTCGGGGATGCCACTGTCGGGGATCATGGCCCGCCGCGAGCTGCTCGATCGCTTCGGCCCCGGGTCCCACGGCGGGACCTACGGCGGCAACGCGGTTGCGTGCGCGGCCGCGGTCGCCACCCTCGACGTGATCGAGTCGGAGGGGCTGCTCGCCAACGCGGCGCGCCAGGGCGAGCGACTGATGGCCGGGATCCGCGAGGCCGCTGCGGGCCACTCCTGCGTCGCCGAGGTGCGCGGGCGCGGCCTGATGATCGGGATCGAATTCGCGCAGGGCGCCGAGCTGACTCCCCGTCCTGACCTGGCCAAGGGCCTGTTGCACGAGGCCTTCGATCGCAACCTGCTGCTGCTCACCTGCGGCACCTACGGGCAGGTGGTGCGCGTCATCCCGCCGCTGGTCACGACTGACGCCGAGGTCGAGACCGCCATCGGTGTGATCGGCGAGTCGCTGGCGGCGGTCGGGGCCTAGCCCTCCGCGAAGGCGGCCAGCAGCGAGGCGGGGACCGGGACCAGCGGCGGGCGCGGCGTGATGTTGCCGCGCGGCTGGTCCGGCGTCAGGTCGACGCGGTGTGCGAGCCCGGCGACGCAGCGGCGGCCTTGGCACTGCCCGAAGCCGGCCTCGGTGACCCGCTTCAGCTCGTCGACCGTGCGCCAGCCGTCATGGATGGCGCGGTACACCTGCTCGCCGCTCGTCAGCCGGCAGATGCAGGCCATCTGGCGCGGCGGCTTCTCCTGGTGGCGCGGATGGCCATGCAGGCTGACCGATGGCGGCGGCGCACCGGGATCAAAGCCCAGCAGGCGGGCGAGATTCGGATCTGGCCGCTCGATCCGGAGCCGCGTGGCGCGGATCGCGTAGGGCGTGGCAACGGCTCCGTGGAGGCGGGCGGCACGCGCCTCCCAGCCGCCGTCGGCGGCCCAGGCCCAGATGAGCGTCGCGTCGTCGAGCTGCGGCAGGTCGTCGTCGACGATCAGGAGCTCATCGAGCGCCACGCGGCGCAGCGGCTCTACCTGCAGCGCCTCCCCCGGCGGGGCGGTGAGCCGATCCCAGGCCGGCAGCTCGGCCAGCGGCCAGTCGCTCACGCCGGGTCCGCCGCGATGTGGCGGTAGCGCGATCCGAACCAGAGGAGCGGCTCTCCTGCCTCCTCGTACCCCGCCGCCACGATCTCCCCGATGAAGATGGTGTGGGTGCCCGCCGCATGCGACTCGCTCAGCCGGCAGTCGAAGTAGGCGATCGCGCCGTCCAGGATCGGCG
>JBGQCU010000085.1:0-8526 GCA_041495495.1 Candidatus Limnocylindria bacterium | reverse complement strand
CTCGCACCGCAGCCACGCCAAGATGCAGGCCGAGCGCGACAGGTTCGTCCACGGCGCCAAGCGCACCGGGCTGACCGAGGAGGACGGGGAAGACCTCTTCCGGCGCTGCTCCGCCTTCGCCGAGTTCGGCTTCGCGCGGGCCCATGCCGCGGCCTTCGCCAAGATCACCTACGACACCGCCTGGCTGAAGCTGCACTACCCCGCCTACTACTGCGCCGGCGTTCTCAACAACCAGCCGATGGGCTTCTACTCCCCGGCCGTGATCGTGGGCGACGCCAAGCGGCACGGCGTGAAGGTGCTTCCGGTCGACGTCAACGCCTCGCGCTGGGAGCACGAGGTCGAGCGCCTTCCCGAAGGGGACGAGGCGCTGCGGCTGGGGATGCGCCAGGTGAAGGGGATCGACTCCTCGGCGCGCGAGGCGCTCGAGCGCGAGCGCGCCATCGGTCCATACACCAGCGTGCGCGACTTCGTGGCTCGCATCGGGCTGGGCGAGCAGGTGGTCGAGCGGCTGATCGCCATCGGGGCCTTCGACTGGACCGTTGCGCCCCGCCGCGAGCTGCTCTGGCAGCTGCGCAGCACCCTGGCCGACGCGGATCCCGGTCGTCCCGCCCTGGGCCTGACCGATGACGCCCAGCGCGAGCTGGGCGCGACCCTGCCGCCGATGAGCTTCGCCGAGCGGATCGCCGCCGACTACCGCGAGCTGGGCCTCTCGCCGACCGCCCACGCGGCGGAGCTCTTCCGGGAGCGGCTCGCACAACGGGGAGTGGTGCCCATTGGGGAGGCGGGGAAGCGGCGGGATCGGTCCCGGCTGCGGCTGGCGGGGCTGGCGGTCAGCATCCAGCACCCGATGACCGCCAAGAACTTCGTCTTCATCGCCCTGGAGGACGAGACCGGCATGATCAACGTCACGGTGCGCCCGCAGGTGTACACCGCACACCGCGCCATCCTGCACCGCAACCCGCTGCTGGTGATCGACGGAGTGCTGCAGGTCGAGGGCGAGGTGCTCAACGTGGTGGCGACCCGCATCCACCCGGTCGCCGCGGTGATCGCCGAGGACGCCCGCGAGACGCGCGTGCCGCTCGCCAAGCAGCAGCGCCTCTTCCGCTAGGGAACTCTCTTGGGCGCAGGGCCGTCCTGACGGCAACCGAACGAGAGGACCCCACCCATGCGTCGCCTCGCTGCTCCCCTTGCCGCACTGGCCGTGACCCTGGCACTCGCCGCGCCGACCCTGGCCTGCGGCGGACTGATCGGTCCCAACGGTGCCGTCAACCTCCTTCGCACCACCACCCTGGCCGGCTACCACGATGGCGTCGAGCATTACGTCACCGCCTTCGAGTTCGCGGGTGGCGGCGGCTCATTTGGCAGCATCACCCCGCTGCCCGGAATCCCGACCAGCGTGGTCCGCGGCGGGGACTGGACCCTCCAGCGCCTCGTCCGCGAGACCAATCCGCCGACCCCGCTGGCATTCGAGGCGGCCGGTGCCGCCGAGGACCGCGCCGTGGTCCTGCAGCAGGTGCGCATCGACGCGCTCGACATCACCATCCTCAAGGGCGGAGGCGCCGAGATCGGGGTCTGGGCCAAGGAGCATGGCTTCACCCTCCCGCCCGATGCGCCCGAGGTCCTCGACTTCTATGCCAGCCGCTCACCCATCTTCATGGCAGCCTCCTTCGACGCCGATGCGGCGGCGGCTCGCGGCCAGGCGATTGGCGACGGGACCCCCGTCCACCTCACCATCCCCACCGACAACCCGTGGGTGCCGCTGCGCATCCTGGCCCTCGGCAAGACCGCGAGCGACGTGGTGCAGGCCGATGTCTACCTGCTCACCGATGACCGCCCCGCGCTCCTGCCCGATCCGGACAGCATTCTGGCCGCGGGTGGTCTGAAGCTGGCCCACAGCGCAGCCGCCAGCGAGCAGCTGCTCGCCGACCTCCGCTCCGACAAGGGCATGGAGTGGGTGCCGCAGACCGCCTGGCTGACCAAGGTTGAGATCAACGCCAACGCCGCGGACCTGCGCTTCGACCTGGCGATCGATGCCAGCGGGGCTGGCAAGCCGTCCCTGCGCGACGCGGGCTTCGCCCCCTTCGGCCCGTTGCCGGCCCCGCCGACCTGGACGGCGCTGTGGGTCATCCTGCTGGCCGTCTCGCTCCTCGTCCCGGTCGGCGGCGCCTGGCTGGTGGCCGTCGCGGCGCGCAACGCGGGTGGCCGGCCGCTCGCTGGCGGCTGAGATGCCCGCCCCTCGGGTGTGGTCGGCGGCCCTGGTCCTGCTGCTCCTCGCAGGCATGGCCGCCGGCTGCACATCGGAGACGGGGCCCCGGCGAGTGGAGATCCGGATCCACTACTCGCACTTCGACCCGAGCCAGCTGAGGGTTCCGGTCGGCGTGCCGATCACCTTCGTCCTGATCAACGAGGATCCGATCGACCACGAGTGGCTGCTCGGCGACGCGGCCTTCCACGAGCGGCATCGCACCGGAACGGAGGCGCACCACGGGGCGCGGCCGAACGAGATGTCGATCCCGGCGCTGAGCACCGTCGAGACGACGCTCACCTTCGCCCTACCCGAATCGCAGCAGTACATCTGCCACCTGCCCGGCCACGAGGCCTACGGGATGGTCGGCACGCTCACGATCACCTGAGGGCGGCAATCGGTCAGGCTGGCGGAGGAGACGCCCCCAGCAGGGTCGGCAGCAGGATCCCGAAGAAGAACCCGGCGATCCCGGCAAAGGCACCCAGGACCAGGATCTCGAGGCCGGAGCGCAGCCAGGCTCGCCGCGTCCAGCGCGACTTGAGCACACCGACGGCGAACAGCACGCCGCCACTCGCCACCACGGCGGCCCAGGTTGCGATGCTGATCGGCAGGACCAGGTAGACGACCACCGGGACCGCCGCGCCAAGGCCGAAGCTGGTTCCCATTACCACGGCGCCCTGGAAGGGGGTCCCCTCGGCGTGCTCGCCGGCAAGGCCCAGCTCCTTCTCGACCATCGTCTTGAGCAGCACCTCCGGGTGGGCTGCGATCGTGCTCGCCAGCGCCGATGCCTCGCCTCGAGGCAGGCCGTCCTCCTCCAGCATGTACGCCATCTCGGCCTCCGCCTCGCCGGGCCGCTCGATGACCTCCTCGCGCTCGCCGCTGATCTGGGCAGCGAAGATCTCGCGCTGGCTCTTGCTGCTCATGTACTCGCCGGCGGCCATGCTGAAGACGCCCGCCAGGCCAGTGGCAATGCCGGCGATCAGCACCGGGACGCGATTCGAGGATGCCCCGGCCACGGTGCTCACGACCGCCAGCGTGCTGACCAGCCCGTCCTGCGCTCCGAAGATCGCCTCGCGGATCTCACCGAGCAGGCTCGCCTTGCGCCGCTCATCGGCAAGGTGGTCGCGAATCCAGTCGCGGTCGAACTCGGCGGCGGGCAGATCGGGGCGGGAGGGGGCAACCGGCCTGGGTGTCACCCGCGGATCGTAGTCGAGGGCGGGAACAGGCGGGTCACCTGCGGCGTCCCTCTGGCAGAAGTACGAAGGGAACGGACCAATGTCCACCACCGATCAACGCTCCGCGCGCCGCATGCCGGCCCCTGCGTTCGTGGCATTCATCGTGCTGATCGCGCTCGTGCTCGTGCTCGGCGCGTGCGCGGCGTCAGGCGCCGCGACCAAGGACCTGCCGGGGACCCGCCTTCTGGACGGGACCACCGTCCCACCGGGCGAGGTCAAAGGCGCTCCTGCCCCGGGCCTGGGCGGTGCGACCGATGGCACCGGTGGCACCGATTACAGCAGTGCCGACCTCGCCGCCCGCCGCATCGTGAAGACCGGCGACATCACCATCGAAGTCCCGAACGTGGCTTCGGCGCTGGCGCGGGTCCGGACCATGGCCGTCCAATTGGGCGGCTACGTTGGCGGCTCGCAGGCCGGTACCCTGGACGACAGGGCAACCTTGACCCTGCGCATCCCCGCGGACAAGTTCGATGATGCGATCGCACGGCTCCACGAATTCGACGGCACGGTGCTGAGCGAGACAACGACGGAGCAGGACGTCACCTCCGCGATCGTCGACCTCGAGGCGCGCCTCACGAATCTCCAGGCGTCGGAGGCGCAGTATCGACTCCTGCTGGCGAAGGCCGTCAAGGTCGACGACATCCTCGCCGTCCAGTCGCACCTCGATGACGTCCGGGGCCAGATCGAGCAGCTGCAGGCGCAGCACAAGGAGCTGGCCGGGCTCGCCGACCTTGCCACGCTCACGGTCAGCCTCGTCCCCGGCGCAGTCCAGCAGGCGACCAACAAGTGGGACCCCGGGAAGACGATCTCCGACGCGTTTGCCGCCCTGGTGGACGCGATTCAGGGCGTCGCCAACGGTGCGATCTGGTTTGCGATCGTGTGGCTCCCCGTCCTGATCCTGCTGGCGATCCTGCTGTGGCTGCTGACGCGACTGCTGCCCGGCCTCCGGCGGCGGATGGCGAAGCCGGCTGCGCTCGCTGCTCCGGCTGAGCCAGCCCCTCCGGAGCAGGAATAGTCGGCGCCGATGAGGGCGCGCCGGCTAGCGGCGCGCCCCGCCTGGTCCCACGGCCCGCCAGACGAGGGGCAGCAGCCCGGCGGCGACCACGATCTTGATCGCGTCCCAGGGCGCGAAGTCGAGGGCGCCGACCCGGATGGCGGTGCCCAGATCGAGGTGCGTGACCGCGATCAGGACCGGGACACCGACCGCGTAGATCACGAGGTTGCCGAGCACCATCAGCCCGAGTGTCGACACGGGCGAGCGATCCCATCCCCGCTCTGCCAGCCAGCCGACCAGGACGCCTGCGAGGATGAAGCCGCCCAGGTAGCCGATGCTGGCGCGCAGCGCGCCATCGGGGGCGAGCCCCGACGACCCGTTCGCGAAGACGCCCATCCCGGCGGCTCCGGCGGCGACGTAGAGCGCCATCGAGGCCAACCCCAGGCGCCATCCCAGGGCCGTGCCGACCAGCAGCACGGCGGCGGTCTGGAAGGTGTATGGGACGAGCGGGTTCCACGGGGCGAACCAGACCAGCTGGGCCGAGACAGCCGTCAGGGCGGCGCCGGTGACGACGAGGACGCCTGCCCGCAGCGCGCCCTGCGCGCCGGCACCCTGCCAGGGGAGGACGACATCGGCCAGGGTCGCGGCCGGTACGCGGGGCGCCATCGCGCCTGGCTGGCTGGTCATGGGCGTGACTCCTCGTGCGTGGCTGCCTGGTCCAGGCCCGCGATGGTACTGCGCCGATCAAGCCCTGGGGAGATGCCCGCTGCGCTAGACTCCGCCTCGGTCCTTTAAGCCCGGCACTGCGATGCCGGAAAGGAGCGAGCCGTGCACATCACCCTGTCGAGCGACCCGACGACGCCACCCGCCAGCGAGCGGCCGGCGTCGTTTTCACGTCCCGGGCTCCTCGCGCTGGAGGGCGGCAGGATCCTCCGCGGGCGCCTGCGGGGGGCCGCCGGCCCCGCCGAGGGCGACCTGATCTTCTCGACCGCCGCTACCGGCTGGGGCGAGATCCTGACCGATCCCTCCTACGCCGGCCAGATCGTGATCCTCACCCATCCGATGGTCGGCAGCTACCGGATCGATCCGGGTGAGCTCGAGTCGGCGCGCGTTCACCCGCGCGCGCTGGTGGTGACACGGCTGGTGACCCCGCCCGTCGGGCCGGGGCGCTCGCTCGAGGAGCTGCTGGTCGAGGCCGGCATCCCCGCCCTGGAGGGGATCGACACGCGTGCCCTGACGCTGGAGTTGCGGCGCGGCGCGGCACGAAGGGCCGTCATCCGAGTCGGTACCGACGGTGCCGCCGCCGTCGATGAGGCGCAAGAGACCCCCGACTGGGAGGCGGTCGACCACGTCGCGGCGGCCTCCACGCCGCGCGCGTACTCCCTCCCGGCCCAGGGAGCGAGCCATGGGCGCGCGACGCTGATCGACTTCGGGGTCAAGCGCTCGCTCCTGCGGGCGCTGACCGGCCGAGGGCTGGACATGACGGTGCTCCCGCATGACGCCACCTCGGCCGCCGTGGCCGCCACCCGGCCCGACCTGGTGGTCCTCTCCCCGGGCCCGGGCGACCCGGCGCGCATGGCACCCCAGATTGCGACGGTGGGCGAGCTCGTCGCCAGGGCCATCGCCGGCGGGCCCCCCATCCTCGGCATCTGCCTCGGTCATCAGCTCCTCGCCCTGGCGGCCGGGGCCACCACCCGGCGCCTGGCGGTCGGGCATCACGGCGGCAATCACGCGGTGCTCGAGCTGGCGACGGGGCGCGTTGACATCGGGGCCCACAACCACGAGGTGGAGGTGCTCGACGGGCCGGCGCTGGCGACAGCGGGATACCGGGTCAGCCATCGCGACCTCAACGACGGCACGCTCGAGGGGCTGGTGCACGCGTCGGGACGGATCGCCTCGGTCCAGTTCCATCCCGAAGGTGCCCCCGGCCCGATCGACGCGGCGCGCCTCTTCGACGCGGCAATCGAGCACGCCACGGCATGACCGTCCCGCGCCGTGTGCTGGTCATCGGCTCCGGACCGATCGTCATCGGGCAGGCGGCCGAGTTCGACTACGCGGGGGTGCAGGCCTGCCTGGCGCTGCGCGGCGAGGGGGTCGAGACGGTGCTGGTCAACTCGAATCCGGCCACCGTCATGACCGATCCGGACGTGGGCGGCACCGTGGTGATCGGGCCATTGACGGTCGAGCACCTAACAGCGGTCATTGCCGAGCACCGCCCCGATGCCCTGCTCCCGACCCTCGGCGGCCAGACCGGACTGAACCTGGCCGTCGCGCTCGACGACGCCGGCGTCCTGGGGCGCTACGACGTGCGGGTGCTCGGCACGCCGCTGGCCGCCGTGCGAGCCGCGGAGGACCGGGGCGGCTTCCGCGAGCTGGTGACGCGGATCGGGGAGCCGGTGCCGGAGAGCGCCGTGGTCGAGACGCTGAGCGACGGGCTGCGCTTCGTCGAGGAGCTGGGCGCTCCCGTCGTCGTGCGGCCGGCCTTCACCCTCGGCGGTGGGGGCGGCGGCTTCGCGGCCACGCTGGACGAGGCGCGAGCGCGGCTGGCCACGGGGTTGGCGGCCAGCCCCATCGGCCAAGTGCTGGTCGAGCGCAGCCTGCTCGGCTGGTACGAGATCGAGTTCGAGGTGCTGCGCGACGCCTCGGACACGGCGATCGCCATCTGCGGCATGGAGAACCTGGACCCGATGGGGGTGCACACCGGCGACTCGATCGTGGTCGCGCCGATCCAGACCCTGCCCGACCCGCTCGTGCAGCGGCTGCGGCGCTGCGCCCTGAAGATCGTCCGCGAGCTGCGGCTGGAGGGCGGTTGCAACGTGCAGCTGGCGGTGCGGCCCGATGGCGGCGAGTACCGGGTGATCGAGGTGAATCCCCGGGTCAGCCGCTCCTCGGCGCTCGCCTCGAAGGCGACCGGCTACCCGATCGCGCGGGTCGCTGCACTCATCGGACTGGGCAAGCGCCTGCACGAGCTGCCGAACCCCGCCACCGGGTCGGGCAGCGCTGCCTTCGAGCCGGCGGTCGATTATGTCGTCGTCAAGCTGCCGCGCTGGCCGTTCGACAAGTTCCCGGCCGCCGACCGCTCGCTGGGGATCCAGATGAAGGCCACCGGCGAGGCGATGGCGATCGATCGCGAGTTCGGCTCGGCGCTGCTCAAGGCGATCCGCTCGCTCGAGCCGCGTGGGCATGGCTGGCTGTGGGAGGCGCCCGAATGGGGCCTCTCGCATCGGGCCCCGGAGGACCTCACGGCCTTCCTCTTGCCGAGCGACACGCGGCTATGGCGCATGGTCGCCCTCCTGCGCCACGGCTGGACCGATGCCGACGGGCTGAGCCGGGTCACCGGGATCGCGCCGTGGTTCACCGAGCGGCTGGCCGAGCTGGTCGAGGCCGAGCGGGGACTGGTCGGCGGGTCGCTGGCCGATGCCAAGCGGGCCGGCTTCGGCGACGCAGATATTGCCCAGCTGAGCGGCGTGCCTGCGGTTGCCGTGCGGCGAGCGCGCGTTCGGGCCGGGATCCGCCCTGCTTACCGCCGCGTCGACACCTGCGCCGGCGAGTTCCCGGCCGAGACTCCCTACTTCTACTCGTCGCACACGGTGGCGGAGGTCGCCCCGCCCAGCGAGCGGCGCAGCGTGATCGTCATCGGCTCGGGCCCGATCCGCATCGGGCAGGGGATCGAGTTCGACTACTGCTCGGTGCGCGCCGCGTGGGCGATCCGCGAGACGGGCCTCGACGCGGTGGTCATCAACAACAACCCCGAGACCGTGTCGACCGACTACGACGCCTGCTCGCGCCTCTACTTCGAGCCGCTCGACGCCGAGAGCGTGCTCGACGTGATCGACCACGAGCGGGCGCTGACCGGCGAGCCGCCGCACGTGGTGCTCACCTTCGGCGGCCAGACGGCGATCGACCTGGCCAAGGAGCTGGCCTATGCCGACGTGCCGATCGCGGGCCTGACGGCCGAGGCGATCGAGCTGACCGAGGATCGCGAGCGCTTCGCCGCGCTGCTCGACGAGCTGGGCATCGAGGGGCCGCGCGGTCGGGTGGCCGCCGATGAG
>JBGQCU010000084.1:0-8669 GCA_041495495.1 Candidatus Limnocylindria bacterium | reverse complement strand
GGCATGGTTCCGCCCGAGCCGCACACCAACCAGGCCAAGGAGGTCTTCTGGCTCTACAACGTGGTCCTGGTGATGGGCGGGATCGTGTTCCTGGCGGTCGAGGGCTTCATCGTGTACTCGATCGTGCGATACCGTCGTCGCGACGATCGGCTCCCGACCCAGATCCACGGCAACAACCTGGTGGAGCTGGTCTGGACCGCCATCCCGACGGTCATCGTGCTCATCCTGTTCGTCCTGTCGACCCTCACCCTGAACTCGATCTCGGCCCATTCCGACCACCCCGGCGTGACGATCGAGGTCGACGGCTTCCAGTGGCAGTGGACCTTTCACTACCTCGATGGCGACGCTGACCCGACCAACGACGTGTCGGTGACCGGCACGCCCGCCAACCCGCCCCAGATGGCCCTGCCGGTCGGGGAGGAGGTGCGGCTGATCCTCGTCTCGAAGGACGTGATCCACTCCTTCTATGTGCCCGCCTTCCTCGTCAAGCGCGACCTCATCCCGGTCGGCCCGGGACGGGCCCCAAACGAGTTGACATTCACCGTCAGCGAGGCCGGAACGTACGCGGGCCAGTGCGCCGAGTTCTGCGGAGACCTGCATTCCCGCATGACGTTCAGCGTGCAGGCCATGCCGCGCGCCGGCTTCGATGCCTGGATCGCGGCGATTCGAGCCGGCGAGACGCCGAAGCCATCCGTGCCGGCAGGCGGCGCCGTCCTGAAGATCTCGGCCAAGAACATTGAATTCAGCACGCACGCGCTGCAGGCGCCGGCCGGCCAGCCATTCAGCATCGAGTTCACCAACAATGAGGCCGTGCCCCACAACGTGGCGATCTACAAGGGCGACCAGGTCATCTTCCACGGGGATCCCTACACCGGGCCCGGGACCATCTCCTACGTGGTCGATGCGCTTCCGGCGGGCGAGTACACGTTCATCTGCCAGATCCATCCGGTGCCGGCCATGACCGGCACGCTGACGGTCCAGTAGGCGCGCGAGGCGAGCGAGGAACCGATGGCAACCACGGCGCTGAGTCCCACCACCCGGAGCTACCGCCGCTCATGGGTGATCGAATGGCTGACGACCGTCGATCACAAGAAGATCGGGGTCCTGTACATCGTCAACTCGTTCATCTTCTTCTTCGCGGCCGGGATCCTGGCCCTGGTGGTGCGCTCCGAGCTGGCGGTGCCGGGGCTCCAGTTCCTCGACGAGAGGACCTACAACCAGGCCTTCACCATGCACGGCACGATCATGATCTTCCTGTTCGTGGTGCCGGTCCTGTCGGGCTTCGCCAACTACATCGTGCCCCTCCAGCTCGGCGCGCCGGACATGGCCTTCCCGCGCATCAACGCCCTCAGCTTCTGGTTCCTGCCGCTGGGCGGAATCCTGATCTTTTCCGGGTATCTCTTCGGCGGGGCTGCGGCCGAGGGCTGGACGCTGTACACGCCCCTGAGCAGCGGCGCCTACTCGAGCGGGGTCGGCACCGACCTGTGGCTGATCGGCCTGCTGCTGGTCGGCACCGCCTCAATCCTCGGATCGGTGAACTTCATCGCCACCATCTTCAAGATGCGGGCGCCGGGGATGACCCTCTTCCGCATGCCGATCCTGGTTTGGACGGTGCTCGTCACCGCCACCCTGATCCTGCTCGCCACGCCGGTTCTCGCGGCGGGCATGATCGCGCTCTTCATCGACCGCAACTACGGCGGCAGCTTCTTCGACCCGAACACGGGTGGCAACCCGGTCCTGTGGCAGCACCTCTTCTGGTTCTTCGGCCACCCCGAGGTCTACATCGTGATCCTGCCGGCGATGGGCGTGGTGAGCGAGATCCTGCCGGTCTTCAGCCGCCGCCCGCTCTTCGGCTACCGCGCCTTTGTCTTTGCGACCATCGCCATCGGCCTCCTGTCCTTCAGCGTGTGGGCGCACCACATGTTCACCACCGGGCAGGTCTTCCTGCCCTTCTTCAGCTTCATGACGGCCCTCATCGCGGTGCCGACCGGGGTGAAGATGTTCAACTGGCTGGCGACCCTGTGGCGCGGCTCGATCCTGTTCGCGACGCCGATGCTCTTCGCCCTGGGCTTCCTGTCGATGTTCCTGATCGGCGGCATCAGCGGCGTCATGCTGTCGGCCCCGCCGATCGACTTCCACCTGCAGGACACCTACTTCGTGGTCGCCCACCTGCATTACGTCTTCTTCGGTGGCAGCGTCTTCGGCGTCTTCGCGGCGACCTACTACTGGTTCCCCAAGATGACCGGGCGCCGCCTCAACGAGGGGCTCGGCAAGGTCCACTTCTGGCTGCACTTCGTCGGCTTCAACCTCGCCTTCTTCCCGATGCACTTCCTGGGAATCGCCGGCATGCCACGCCGCATCGCCGATTACTCGCCCACGGCCGGCTGGACCTTCTGGAACATCGTCTCGACCGGCGGCGCCTTCCTGATCGCGATCAGCGTGCTGCCGTTCCTGGTGAACGTGGTGGCCACCCTCATCAACGGTGAGAGGGTCGGCGACGACCCGTGGGAGGCGAACACCCTGGAGTGGGCGACGACCTCGCCGCCGCCCGCCTACAACTTCGAGACGCTGCCGCCGATCCGCAGCGAGCGGCCGGTCTTCGACCTGCGCCATCGGCACGAAGCCGAGCACCTGGCTGACGAGGCCGCGATCGTGGAAGGCGACCACTCGTGAGCGCCGAGACGCCGGTCATGCATGGGGTGGAAGAGCGGGTCGCGGTCCGCCGCCACGAGGCGGGGATGCCCACTCCGCTGGTCGGCATGCTGCTCTTCATCGCCAGCGAGGTGATGTTCTTCGGCGGCCTGTTCGCGTCCTACTTCAACGCGCGCGCCATCCACATCGGTCCCTGGGCGCCACCGGCTCCGGCGGATCGGCTGGAGATCCTGCCGATCGCCCTGCCGATCACGATCATCCTGGTGGCGTCCAGTTTCACGATGCAGTTCGGGGTGTGGGCCATCCGCCGCGGTGACCAGCGCGCCATGCGCAACTGGACGCTGCTCACCCTGGCGCTCGGCGTGACCTTCCTGATCGGGCAGATCTACGACTACACGACCCTCGGCTTCGGGATCAGCGACGGGGCGTTCGGAACCGTCTTCTACACGCTCACCGGGTTCCATGGGGCGCACGTCTTCGGCGGGGCGGTCGGACTCACGATCCTGGCGGCGCGCGCCTCGCAGGGCCAGTTCAGCAAGCAGAACCACGTTGCGGTCGAGGCGATCAGCTTCTACTGGCACTTCGTGGACGTCGTCTGGATCGCCCTCTTCAGCACCCTGTACTTCCTGCGTTAGGAGGCCGAGCGAGTGACGGACACCGAATTCGGCTATCTGCTGCTGGCGATCGGGATCACCTTCCTGCTGGGCGTCGTGTACGCGATCACCAGCCACCTCAGCGTGTCGGCGGCTCGCCCCAAGCCGCCGCGCGGGGTGCACCTCCCGAACCCGAGCGCCCTGCCGGTGATCCTGGCGGTGGGCGGTGCCCTGCTGGGTGCCGGCCTGGCCTTCCGCGCGGACAACCAGCTGGCCAACCCGTTCCTGGCCGTCCCCGGGCTGCTCGTCTTCCTGTACGCGGTGGTGGCCTGGGTGCGGGCCGCCGGGCGCGAGTGGGACGAGACCGAGCGCGGCTCGCACGACGACGTGTCCGGGCACTGAGGGACCGATGACCGCGACCGCCGGCGAACCCGTTGCGGGCAGCACGCGGCGCGCACCCGCCAAGCTGCCGCGCGCCTACTACGCGGCGGCGGCCATCGCCCCCCTGCTGCTGCTGGCCGCCTGGGGGCTGCTCCTTGTCGCCCGCCCGGCCGTGCCAGGCCCCGCGCAGATCGGCGATCCGGCACCGAATTTCGTCCTGGCCGACCTCGACGGCAACCCGTTGCGGCTCGAGGATCTGCGCGGGCGACCGGTGATCGTCAACTTCTGGGCGACCTGGTGCGGCCCATGCGTCGCCGAGTTCCCGCTGCTGCAGGCTGCCGCGGTCGCCCACCAGGGCGATGGGCTGGCCGTGGTGGGGATCGTCTTCCGCGACCGCTCCGCGCCAGCCCGCGAGTTCATGGCCCGCATGGGGGCGACCTGGCCGGCGGCGATGGACCCCGGCGACGTGGTTGCCACGCGCTTTGGGATCATCGGTCCGCCGGACTCGTTCTTCATCGACCGCAACGGCGTCATCGTCGGTCGCCAGATCGGCCAGCTCAGCGCAACCGACCTGGAGCGCGGCCTGGGCCAGATCCTGGGAGAGGAGTGACCGGCATGGACCCGAACGTCCCGGCGAAGAGGGAGGAGACCGGACTGATCCTCGATACGACCCACGATCTGCACGATGATCACGTCGACCCGCAGCAGCAGGTGGTGCGCCAGAACCTGCGTGTCGCCCTGCTGCCGCTGGCGATCATCGCCTTCGTGCTGATCGCCTTCGTGGCGGCAGCCTGGACGTTCCTGGCCGCTCTTCCAGGGATCTGACAGGGCTCTCGCTGACGCGGCGGGGCCGGCACTTGCGCAGGTGCGTAGGCTAGGTGCGGTACGCGATCCCCTGACGGCGCAAACTTGCGCATCCTCGCTCACCTGGCGCGCAGCAGACGTAGGAAGGAAACCACCGATGCAGGAACAGCGCACGGAGCGCCGGCGACCCCGCCCGATCCGATCATCCGTCGTCCGGACCGTGGCGGCACTGACGGCCACGGTGCTGCTTCTGGCCGCCTGCGGCGGTGACACGGGAGCGAGCGCTCCAGCCGGCGGGTACACCCTCCACACGCTGATCGTGAATGCTTCCGCGGCCGATGCGGTCATCAAGTACACCGGTGCCACGCCCGCCGCCGACATCACCCTTCCGACCTGTAACGCCATCCTGCAGGACTTCCCGCTCAACGATCCGTTCACGATCGAGATCGACGGCAACATGGTGCTCGACTCGAACGTCGCCGCGCCCGGTGGGCTGCCCAACGATGGCCAGAGCGACCTCATCGTGGAGGTGGACATCGCCCAGGACGGGACGACCAAGCATGACACCCTGCGTCCCGGCAGCGGCTTGACCAAGCCATCGAAGGCGGCGTACTGCCCATCGCTGCCCTGACGCCGCGGCGTCACCGGCTGGTGGAAGCCCCCTCCGGGTATCGCTGGGAGACGTAAGCGTCCAGGATCTCCAGGAAGCGCGGCACGATGTCGTCGCCGCGCAGCGTGGTCCGCAGCTGCCCGTCCACGAAGACCGGCGCCACCGGCTCCTCGAAGGTGCCCGGCAGGCTGATCCCGATATCGGCGTGCTTGCTCTCGCCAGGGCCATTCACGACACAGCCCATGACCGCCACTCTGAGCTCCTCGACGCCGGGATGGGTCTTGCTCCAGACCGGCATCTGCTCGCGCAGGTAGGCACCGATATCGCGCGCCATCTCCTGGAAGAAGGTCGAGGTGGTGCGGCCGCAGCCGGGGCATGCGCTGACCTGCGGCGTGAAGCTGCGCAGGCCCAGCGATTGGAGCACCTGCTGGGCGACCTGCACCTCCTCGCTCCGATCGCCTCCCGGCGACGGCGTGAGGCTGACCCGGATGGTGTCGCCGATGCCCCGCTGCAGCAGGACCGCCAGCCCGGCGGTGGAGGAGATGATCCCGCGCGAGCCCATGCCCGCCTCGGTCAGGCCCAGGTGCAGCGGGTAGTCGCATCGGTCCGCCAGCCGGGCGTAGACCTCGATCAGGTCCTGCACCCCGCTCACCTTGGCGGAGAGGACGATCCGGTTGTGGGCCAGGCCGGTCTCCTCGGCCAGCTGGGCCGAGCGGAGCGCCGATTCGAGCATGGCGTCGATCATCACGTCACGGGACTCGCGCGGCTCGGGCAGCGCGGCGTTGGCGTCCATCAGCTCGGTCAGCAGCTGCTGGTCGAGCGAGCCCCAGTTGACCCCGATGCGGACCGGCTTGGCGTTGACGATCGCCACCTCCACGATCTGGCGGAACTGCTCGTCGTGGCGTTTGGTGCCCACGTTGCCCGGATTGATGCGGTACTTGGCCAGCGCTGCAGCGCAGGCGGGGTACCTGGTCAGCAGCAGGTGCCCGTTGTAGTGGAAGTCGCCGATCAGCGGCACCCCCACCCCCAGCCGATCGAGCTTCTCCCGGATGAGCGGCACCGCCTGTGCGGCGGCGTCGTTGTTGACCGTGACGCGCACCAGCTCGGAACCGGCATGGGCGAGCTGCGCGACCTGGATGGCGGTGGCATCGGGGTCGGCGGTGTCGGTGTTGGTCATCGACTGCACCACGATCGGATGTCCGGAGCCGATCAGGACCCCGCCGACATCAACGCTGGCAGTCGCGCGACGTTCGATCACTGGGCCCATCGTATCGGTTCCGAAGGCTCGCGTCCCACCCGTCGCAGGAGCGCCGCCCTTCGCCACCGTGCCCCGATTTCGGTGGTCGATTACTTGCGTCCTTGCGCAAGTACTGATACCATAGTCTCCAATCGTGACCGCCACCGTGCCGCCCACCACGGGCACCCCCACCTCCGACCAGACCGATACGCGCCATCGCAAGCTGGCGATCATCGGGTCCGGACCGGCCGGACTGACCGCCGCCATCTACGCCGCGCGCGCGAACCTGGAGCCGATCGTCTTCGCCGGCAACACCCCGCTGGGCCAGCTGATGATCACCTCTGACGTGGAGAATTACCCGGGATTCCCGGGCGGGATCCAGGGCCCGGAGCTGATGCAGCTGTTCCGCGACCAGGCGGAGCGCTTCGGCAGCACCCTCATCGACAAGGACGTGACCCGCGTCGACCTCAGCGAGCGGCCGTTCCGCCTGTGGGTGGGTGAGGACGAGCACCTGGCCGATTCGGTGATCGTCGCGACCGGTGCCTCCGCGCTGTGGCTGGGACTGCCCTCCGAGGAGCAGTTCCGCGGGCGCGGGGTGAGCGCCTGCGCCACCTGCGACGGCTTCTTCTTCCGTGACCGCGAGATCGCCGTGGTCGGCGGCGGCGACACCGCCCTGGAGGAGGCGCTGTTCCTGACCAGGTTCGCGTCGAAGGTGACGATGCTGGTCCGCCGCGATGCGTTCCGCGGCAGCAAGATCATGCAGGATCGGGCGTTTGCACACCCCAAGATCGAGGTGCGCTGGAACACCGAGGTGACCGAGGTTCGGGGCGAGATGACCGTCAACCAGCTGGCGCTGCGCGACACGGTCAGCGGCGAGACCTCGACCCTCGCCGTGCAGGGGCTCTTCATCGCCATCGGCTACAAGCCGAACACCGAGCTGTTCGCCGGCCAGCTCGACCTCGATCGGCGCGGCTATTGCGTGGTGGATCGCGAGACGCGGACCAAGATCGACGGTGTCTTCGTGGCGGGTGACGTGCACGACCACGACTATCGCCAGGCGGTTACGGCCGCCGGGGACGGCTGCAAGGCCGCCATCGACGCAGAGCGCTGGCTCGAATCGGTGGGCGAGGTCCAGGCCTCGACCGCCACCAACTGGTAAGGCGCCGAGCGCGGGCCGGGTCCGTCAGGCCAGGAGCTTCTCGGCCAGCTCCGGGGTGACGCCCTCACGACGGCCGGCGGCCAGGTGCTCCAGGGTCGTGCGCCAGCGTTGATCGGCGGCAAAGGCGATCTGCAGCTCGTGCCGGGCGGCCTCGATATCGCCGCCGGTGGCCAGCTCGACGCCACGCCAGAAGACGAGCTCGTAGGCGTCGGGGGCTGTCTGGCGGGCAAGCCGGTAGCGCTCGGCCGGGCTGCCCCCGGCGCGCGCCGCGTCCCCCTCCTCGTCGAGCAGGTTGTAGGCGAGCTGCATGGTCACGATGCGGCGCAGCTCCGGCACCGGATCGGGGTGGTCCTCGATGCGCATGTCCATCAGCCGGCCACGCCAGGCAGCCGCCTGGAGGTCGGCCGAGACGATCATGATCGCGGCCGATTGCCGTCCGCGCACGTCGCCGCCCTCGCGTTCCGCGGCCTCCATCGCCCGCAGCAGCCGCTCGACGAATGGCGCCCCCTCCGCCAGGGCCGACCGGTAGGCGGCCGCCATCGCCGGCCAGCAGCTGTCGCGCTCCAGCAGGTTGCCCTGCACGCTGAAGGCATCCCCGACCAGGTGGCCGCAGGCGGGGATGCAGTCCGCGCCGGTATGGGCGGCCGCCCTGCCCTGCGCATCCACCACCCCCAGCTGGCGGACCTGGGCCTGCGGGTCGCTGGCCACCAGCGCCGACACCACCTCGTCGGCTGAGCGCCCGGCCCGCAGCAGCTCGAGCCCGATCGGGCCGAAGCTGATGTTGACCGATGCCTGGGTCGCCACCGCCCCAACACCCGCCTCCAGCCACGGGACCACCGGACCGACCCCCAGGAAATGCGACTGGACGGCAGCGCCGAAGCGGCCGGTCTCCGGGTCACGGGCGACGATGCTGTAGGTCATGCGTGCAGCGTAGCCGCCTCGGCGATCTCCAACCAACCGGAGGCGCTCCGCTCGGCGGGCAGGGCGCGCACCACGCAGCTGTCGAGCGCGCTGCGGTACGGCGCTAGAAGGGCCGGGATCTCGGCCGCGCGAATCGCAGCCACGCCGGGAAGGCCGCGCTCCCTGGCGTTCTGCGCGTCGAGGAGGCGGGTGTACGGTCGCGGCCGATCGCGGTAGCGCTCGCCTTCTGCGCTCAGCCGGACCTGCGCATCGGGCCCCAGCGCCACGCGCACGTAGCCGGCCACGCGCGGCGTCGGCCGGCCGGCGGCAGCT